>JAZSCQ010000049.1:0-36047 GCA_045530745.1 Agathobacter sp. | reverse complement strand
TAAAGAAGCAGTGATTACCAAAGGCGGTATTTCCGTAAAAGAAATTGTACCGTCCACTATGGAATCAAAGCTGGTTTCCGGTCTGTATTTTGCGGGAGAGGTGCTTGATGTGGATGCCATGACAGGTGGATTTAACTTGCAGATTGCCTGGTCAACCGGTTACGCGGCAGGAAGTTCGATATACTAAATCTATGGAGGAAAATATAATGCAGAAAATTAATATTGCAATTGACGGACCGGCAGGTGCAGGAAAAAGTACCATCGCCAAAAATCTGGCAAAGAACAGAAATATGGTGTATGTAGATACCGGTGCCATGTACCGTGCCATCGGTTTATACTGCTCCCGTAAAGGGATTTCGGGTGATGATGAGGCAACCATCGTGAGCGAACTGGATAATATCAACGTAACTCTGGCATACGAAAACGGGGAGCAGGTAGTATACTTAAACGGTGAAAATGTAAATGGGCTGATCCGCACTCCTGAGGCAGGAAATATGGCTTCTGCTGTTTCTGTTCATGGTAAAGTAAGAGCAAAGATGGTGGAACTTCAGCAAAAGCTGGCAAAAACAACCAGTGTTGTTATGGATGGTCGTGATATCGGTACCGTAGTACTTCCAAATGCGGATGTAAAAATTTACATGACTGCTAGCTCACGTGTACGTGCAAAGAGAAGATTTGATGAACTTACTGCAAAGGGTATGGAATGTGATTTGGATGAAATTGAAAAGGATATTATCGAAAGAGATTATCGTGATATGAATCGTGAGACATCACCACTTAAGAAAGCGGATGATGCAGTAGAGTTAGATACTTCTGATTTAGATATTGACGGTGTAGTTGCTGCTATGAGAGCTATTATTGAGGGAAAAAGATGAGAAATGTAGTGATGGCAAAAAGCGCAGGATTTTGCTTTGGTGTAAAACGTGCAGTAAATATGGTTTATGAAGAAATTGACAAAGCGATGGAACAGGTTGAACAGGTTCCGATTTATACCTATGGTCCAATTATTCATAACGATGAAGTTGTAAAAGATTTTGCGAGCAAAGGTGTCACTTTGGTGAAAGATCTTTCAGAACTTGCTGATTTACCAAAAGGCAAGATTATTGTGCGTTCTCATGGAATCAGCCGAGCAGAGTATGAAGAGATGGAGCAGTATGGATTTACTGTAGTGGATGCAACCTGTCCGTTTGTGCGTAAAATACACAAAATTGTGGACGAGCACAGCAAACAAGGAGAATATATCCTTATTATCGGAAATCCAAATCACCCAGAAGTCTGTGGAATACGCGGATGGGTAAATGGAGATGATGTAAGTATCATAGAAAGCAAGGAAGAGGCACAAGAGTTTACTCTTTTAGGTGATAAAAAAGTCTGTATTGTCTCTCAAACGACATTTAACTACAATAAATTTCAAGATTTAGTTGAAATTGTCAGTAAAAAAGGGTACAATATAAGTGTTTTAAACACAATCTGTAATGCAACCGAGGAACGTCAGACAGAAGCTCGTTCGATTGCGAAAAATGTTGAGGCTATGATAGTAATCGGGGATAAAAATAGCTCCAATACACAGAAACTGTTTGAAATATGTAATACAGAGTGTGAGAAAACTTACTACATTCAAACGAGTAAGGATATGGATTACAGTTTACTGGAATCCATCAATAACGTAGGTATTACCGCTGGGGCATCGACCCCAAATAATATTATTGAGGAGGTTTCAAAGAATGTCAGAAATGAGCTTTGAACAAATGCTTGAAGAATCTTTAAAAACAATAAGAAATGGAGAAGTGGTAGAAGGTACCGTTATTGATGTGAAACCAGACGAAATCATCCTGAATATCGGATACAAGTCAGACGGAATCATTACACGTAGTGAATACACAAATGAACCAAACGTTGATCTTACTACAGTAGTTAAAGCTGGCGATACCTTAGAAGCAAAAGTCGTAAAAGTAAATGACGGCGAAGGACAGGTGCTTCTTTCTTACAAACGTCTTGCTGCAGAAAAAGGAAGCAAGAGATTAGAAGAAGCTTACGAAAACAAAGAAGTATTAAAAGCAACTGTATCACAGGTGTTAGCTGGTGGTGTTACAGTAGTTGTTGATGAAACAAGAGTATTTATCCCTGCAAGCCTTATCTCAGATGTATATGAGAAAGACCTTGCGAAATTCAAAGATCAGGAAATCGAATTTATTATCACAGAATTTGATCCTAAGAAGAGAAGAGTTATCGGTAACAGAAAAATCCTTCTCGTTACACAGAAAGCAGAAGCACAGAAAGCATTATTTGATAAGATTGCTGAGGGCGATGTAGTAGAAGGTACAGTTAAGAACGTAACAGATTTCGGTGCATTCATTGATTTAGGTGGCGTTGACGGATTGCTTCATATTTCAGAAATGTCATGGGGCAGAGTAGAGAGTCCTAAGAAAGTATTTACAGTTGGACAGACTGTAAAAGTATTTATTAAGAGCATTAGCGAAACAAAAGTAGCTCTTTCTATGAAATTTGCAGATGAAAATCCATGGAAAGATGCGGAAGTTAAATACGCAGTTGGCAACGTAGTAACTGGTAAAGTTGCTCGTATGACAGACTTTGGTGCGTTCGTTGAATTAGCACCTGGTGTAGATGCTTTATTACATGTATCTCAGATTTCAAAAGATCATGTAGAAAAACCAGCAGATGCTTTAACTGTTGGACAGGAAGTAGAAGCTAAAGTTGTTGATTTCAACGAAGAAGAAAAGAAAATCAGCTTAAGTATCAAGGCATTATTTGCTCCAGAAGAACCTGTAGTAGAAGATGATGCAGATGTAGCTGATGTAAATATTGAAGAAGTAGCTTCTGCTATTGAAGAATAAGAAGTGTATGAGGGGCTGCCAAAAGTGGCAGTCCCTTTTCGCATACTTTAAATAATCGATTTGGGGGATGGTTATGCTTAATAATTACGAATGGTTTAAAACCGAAATCTTGAAAATGACCAAGATAGACTTGAACTTTTATAAAGAAAAACAGATGCGTCGTCGTATTGATACATTAGTTACCAAAAACGGTGCAAAGACATATGAAGACTATGTGAAGTTAATCAAAAGTGATAAAGCTTTATTTGAGCAGTTCGTTAACTTCCTTACAATTAACGTATCTGAATTCTATCGTAATCCAGACCAGTGGAAACTGATGGATGAAAATGTAATTCCAAAGATTTTGGAAAATAACAAAGGTACTATCAAAATCTGGAGTGCTGCATGTTCTACTGGAGATGAACCATACTCACTTGCTATGGCATTCTCCAAACATGTACCATTAAACAGAATTAAAATCACAGCAACCGATATTGATAAACAGGTTATTCAGCATGCACAGGTTGGTCTTTACAATGCAAAGAGTATTGCAGGTGTACCAGCAGACATGAAGAAAAAATATTTTACACAGGTGGGAGCTTCTTACCAGATTGCTGATGAAATCAAAAAATGTGTAGAATTCAAAGAACACAACCTTTTAAAGGATGTTTATCCTACAGGTTATGATTTAATTCTCTGTAGAAACGTAGTTATCTACTTTACCGATGAAGCAAAAGATATGATTTATGCAAACTTCTACAAATCATTGAAGAACAAGGGTGTATTGTTCATCGGAAGTACAGAGCAGATTAGTAATTATAAAGACTTAGGCTTTGAACGCTTAAGCAGTTTCTATTTCCAGAAACCATAATATGGAATGAATCAAAAACCGAGGTTTCGACTTCGGTTTTTGTTACTTATAAAGGAGCAAAGTTATGAAGTTTGTGAAGAATTGGAAGCGTATATTAGCAGGATTTATGGCAGTAACTATGGTGTTTTTGTCTGTAGATGGTAGCTGTATAACTGCGCTTGCTGCAGAGATTCAAAAGCAGAGTAATGAGCAGGGGATTGATGTTGAGTTGCCAACTGGATATCTCGAAATGCAAAGTGTTGCAATTGATATCGACGATTATACAGGGGAAATCTATGATTATCAAGAGTTAGCTAATGTTGGTTATTTTTCGGAGATATATGATAGCGAATGGAACAAATATTCAACTAATTATTTCTATAATCAGTTGAGTGAAGAATGGAAAGCTGTATGGAGAACGACTGACGCAGTATGCTTGCGTTTTCTTACTCAGGATATAGATGCGGAACCATTTGCATTAGGAGGACATTTTCTTGAAATGATCCGTTTGCCTGAAAATACATTGATGGAAGATGGATTAAAATTTATTAATCTTTTTATGGCATCCAATCCACAGTATTATTTTTTGGAAAGTAATATGTTACATTATCCAAGTGATGGAAATATCTACATGTTAGCATTTTGTCTGGGGGTATATGATGGATTTGCTGATGGTGAGGTACGTGCGGTAGAAACAGCAAAATTTAAAGCTGCAATTGATACTGCTTTGTCTGGACAACATATAGATGTAAATGCATCTGAGATTGATAAATTAAAATATGTACATGACTATGTAGTAAATAAAATAGAATATAATCATGATATCTTGTCGGGTGATAATGTGATTACCGATGCAGAAGAAGAACAGGCGTATACGCAAAGTCCATATAGTACATTTTGTATGGATACAACAGTTTGTGCTGGCTATGCAGAGGCGGTACAGCTTTTAGCAAATGGATTAGGCGTGGATGCAATTGTTGTTACTAGTAAAGACCATATGTGGAACAAGGTGCGCGTGAACGATGCATGGTATAATGTAGATGCTACATGGGCGGATAATGGGAAGGATTTACAAGGCGTAAATAACCCGATTTACTATGGTTATTATGGTCGTAGTGATGCATTTTATGCAGAAGATTCTAATCCAAATGCAGAGAGTCATATTGTAGAAGATATTTGGGCTGGATATTTACCAGCATGTGTAAAAGATACAAATCCACAGAGTAATTATTCACCAGGTAATTTCTTTGTTCCAACTATTACGTTACCAGCTCCAACAATTAAGCTGGATACTGAAGATGCACAGAAGTTTACAGTAACACTTTCTGTGGATAATACATATAGCAACGCAACCATTTACTATACGACAGATGGTACAATGCCTTCTATTGCAGCGACTAAGTCTCAAGTTTATGAGGGTTCTTTTGTTGTGGATAAAGATACTGTGATAAAAGCAGTAGCGGTTTTAGATGGATATTATGACAGCGAAATAGCAGAAAGAACAGCAATTACTTCAATTGGAAATCCTGTAATTCAGAGTCATTTCTATAAAGAACTTACCTTTTCCTGGGATGCATTAGGTGATATGGTAGATGGTTATATCATAGATGTATTCAACGGAAGTGATAATTCCAAGATTGGTCAGAGTATTGAAATCATGGATGGTAATATGGATTTCTATGCTTATGATACTGTGGAATTAAATGAAATTTCATCTGTATATTTTGAAATTGCAGGTTACATCTTAGATGATGAGCAAAATAAGATAATTGTTACCAATACAGTTAAGTCTGCAAAATCTAATATCAACACGCTAACATCTCCATTAAATGTAAAGGTTAAGTGGCATGTTACAAGAACGGCAGGAATTGACTATCTGGTAATAAATGTAGAAGAAATACCACTCAATGGAGAGGAGACGCAGGAACAGCTTTGTCTTTGGTATTACACAGATGAAAATGGTGTTGATTTATTTAATACATTTACTTTAAATATGGTAGATGGTATTACGGAATTTAAATATGCATTAGAGGATCATGGCATTGCATATGATGAAGTTGGATATGTATATATTACCAATGGTTTGAAAACTTCTGCATTCCAAAAGGAAGGATTTGCAATTGGTGGGGAATATAAAGAACCAGTTTTAGAAACGATTCCGGATGTGAATTTGGAATCATCTGGACAAACTGTTGAATTAGAGGCAATTATCAAAGAAGAATCCTTGATGGAAAACTTTAATTATAAGTACCAATGGTATGTTTCTGATGATGCAACATCACTTGGAACAAAGATTGATGGTGCAACAAATGCTACATACATGGTTGAGATTGGTTCTTTTGATGTGAAGTATTATTATTGTGAAGTGACCACAGAGTACCTTGAAAATAAAATATATACAACAAATAATGGTACACAGTCAGAGGATTTCATTGATAAACATACAAGAGTAGAGGGAGCTTTGTATGAAACCAATATTACACCGGATACGATTACAAATCGTGAGTTTACAGGTGAACCAATTACAGTGGATGATTTGGTTTTAAGAAACGATTTGAATGAAGTTTTATTTTATGGTAGAGATTATGAAGTAAGCTATGAGAATAATACAAATGCAGGACAGGCAACGATTATTGTAAAATTCAAAGGTGATTATGAGAGTCTTGATGATGCAAGAATTCTTTTTACCATTGATCCAAAAACAGTATCAAAAGATGATGCATTGTATACATTTACAGATGTTTCATCTGGTCAAAGCTATGTTTATAACGGTCAGGAACATACACCTGCGATGTCAATAACGGATGTTGTTCGCAATTATGTTTTAGTAAAAGATGTAGATTATAAAATAGAATATCGTGGTAACATAGATGCGGGGAATGCAACGATAGTTCTTAAATTTATAGGAAACTACATTGGAGAAACAGATGAGATGGAAATTCTATTTAGGATTTCACAAAGAACAACAGATGATGTAACTATTTCACCACTTGGTTCCTATACCTATACTGGTAGAGAGATTATTCCAGAGTTAGAGATTATGGATACATCAATTTCTAGAAGATTGGAACTTAACAAAGACTATAAAATAACCTGTATAAATAATATTGCTGTAGGTGGTGCAACAATAACGGTAGAGTTTATGAAGAACTATTCGGGAGACTCTCGAGAAGTTTCATTTAATATTCTACGAAAAAATGCTGAAGATGAGGATGTGCTTATTACAACTATTCCTAATAAAGAATATACAGGGGATGAAATCAATCCTATTTTAAATGTTATTTATAATGGAATAGTACTTACGGAAGGTACAGATTACAGTGTAGCTTATCTGGAAAATGTAGATTTAGGTGAAGCTACAGTTACATTAACCTTTAATAATAATTTTACAGGAACTAGAATTGTACATTTTAATATTGTTCCAAGAAAGGCTGAGAACCTGTCGTATTCTGCTGTTGAAGGTACATATATCTACAATGGTAAGGCACATAACCCAGAGGAAGTTATTGTAAAGAATGGTGAAATTGTTCTTGTAGAAGGTGTAGATTATCAGCTTTCTTATGGTGAAAATATCAATGCAGGTAAGGGAACCATTATTGTATCCTTTGATGGCTTTGATGGCAATTCAGAGTATTATACTGGGGAAAAGATTGTTGAATTTGAAATTGAAAGCAGAAATATTGTAGCGAATGCAGAAGAGATTGAAATCAAAATAGATACTCAGACAGAATATGTATATAATGGAGCTCCAATTGAACCAAATGTAGATGTAACGGATAAGGGCATTCTTATTGAAACGAATGATCCGGATGTTACGGAATACAAA
This sequence comes from Agathobacter sp., assembly GCA_045530745.1. Taxonomy (GTDB): domain Bacteria; phylum Bacillota; class Clostridia; order Lachnospirales; family Lachnospiraceae; genus Roseburia. Next base: position 28,537 of record JAZSCQ010000049.1, on the reverse strand, counting down.
GAATTGATTCAGGATGTGGACTATGAGGTTGAGTTTGTAAATAATATCAATGCTGGAGAAGCAACGGTAATTATTAGCTTTATTGGTAACTATGAAGGGCATACGCAGCAAGTGTTTACAATCAAACGTAAGCCAATTACCAGAGATGATATTCAGGTAGAACCAATTGCACCTCAGACATATACAGGTAAGACTATCATTCCAGAGGTTGTGGTAAAGGATAGGACAGGTGTACCATTGACAAAAGGGCTGGATTATCAAGTATCTGCAGGCGGAGAAAATGTATTTGTAGCTTCTGTCGGCACAGTTGTCATTGAGCTCGACTTGGAAGGTAACTATGTATACGAAGGTGTTCCGATTGAAGTGGATTTTGAAATCACTCCTAAAAATGCTTCGAATGTACGAGTGGAACCTATTCCAAATCAGACTTATACAGGTAGTGCCATTACACCTGATTTACGCATTACAGACGGAGATATCCTTCTGATTAATGGAATGGATTATACAGTTGCATATCAGAATAATACAAAAGTTGGTACAGCGACTGCGGTTATTTCCTTTACAGGCAATTTTACAGGCGATGCGAAAACAGTGACATTTATCATTATTGATCCTATTCCAAAAGAGGTTACTTCATCTGTATTTAAGATTGACCAAACGAGAAACTATATCAGTAAGGTTACGGTTGGAACGACAGCTCATACGTTGCTTTCAGCTTTGAATGAGCAGAAATATGTAGCTATTTGTGACAAGAATGGTACAGGTCTTTCTGGAGCAACAACACTTGCTACAGGTATGCTGACGCGTATTATGGATGGTAGCAAAATAGAGAGAACATATACGATTATTGTGACAGGCGATACAAATGGTGATGGTAAAATCAATATTACTGATATGATTGCAGTAAAGGCATGTACCTTAAAGAAATCTGATTTAAAAGGCGTTTATGAAAAAGCAGGTGATGTCAACGGCGATGGCAAGATTAATATCACGGATTTTATCAAGGTTAAAGCAACTACATTAAAGAAAGACACTATTACAGGTGTAGAAGTAAAATAAAAGGGGAACAACATGAAAAAAATAGCAAGAATATTATTGGTATTATCATTAAGCATTGTGTTCCTGCTTAGTTCAAAGATGGATTTTTATGCAGCTAGTGCATCACTCACAGGTCCATCTACGGTAAGAGCGGGAGATACCATTACATTAAAATTAAATATTTCCGATAGTGGAAAATATGGTTTGGAAGGTTCATTGAGCTATGATTCATCACAGGTTACTCTTTCTAGCATGTCCTGTAACGTGTCTGGCTGGAAGGCAGAGAGAAATGGTAACGCTATCATCGTATATGATGATGCATTATCTAATCCATTAAGTGGCAATAAAACTGTATTGACATTGAAATTCAAAGTAAAGAGTAATGTAGCAACAGGTGCTAAGCTTTCGATTTCTGTAAAGAATATTGTAACTACAGATGGTAGTGCAGAAAGCAGTATTGGCGCAGCTACTTATTCTGCAACAATTGCAGCACCACTTTCTTCCAATGCAAATTTATCTGCTTTATCCGTAAAAGAAGGTACACTTAGTCCATCATTTAAAGCTGGAACTACTTCATACAGTATTGGAGAAGTGCCATTTAGTGTATCAAAACTTAATATTACATACAAGACAGAGGATAGTAAAGCTAAGGTTACAATCAGTGGTAATAGTTTAAGCGTAGGAAGTAATACAGTATCTGTTGTTGTAAAAGCAGAGAACGGAGCGACCAAAACATATAAGATTTCTGTAACACGTAAACAAGATCCAAACTATGTAGCAAGTTCTAATGCTTCATTAGGAGGTATAACTATTAGCAATGGATCAATTTCTCCAACCTTCTCAAGTGATAAAACAGATTATATTGTATATTTGCCTTATGAATATGTAGGTAAGGAATTTTCTGCAACTGGCAACGCGGCAGATGGTAAAGCATCTGGTGTAACAGGTGGTAAGATTTCTCCATTGGTAGAAGGTGTTAATACTACTCAGGTTGTATGTAAAGCTGAAGACGGAACAGAAAAAGTATACAAGATTACTGTTGTAGTAATGCCACAGTATAATGGCACAGTGCCAAATATCGAAGGCGTAGATGGTGCACCATCTACAGAACCAGATGATACAGAAATGAGTGGTACAGAGCTCGATACAGAAACAGAAGAGGATACACTCAATAGTGGGGATCAGGGGATAGAGGACAATGGAATTGGTGGATTTGTTGCTATTGTTGTCATAATTGTTCTTATTGCAGCTCTTATCTATGTATTGTTCTTCTTAAATAAAAGAAATTTACGCTAAATATAAAAAGACCCTTTTAAGGGTCTTTTTTATTTGTTATGCAGGGCATGTTCAAAGATATGCATTACATAGCGACGTAACATAACATCTGATGAATTAAAATCCTGTGTTAGTTCAAAGTAGCTTACTTTATCCTTATAATCCAACTTAAAGGACGGATTCATAATTGTGCTATGCTGCGGTAGGAATACCCCTTTTTTTCGTGTATAACAGTTTGATGCACGAGCACGTTCGCGGTATTGCTTGTCTACAAAAGTGGCCACGCTTTTATGAACAGCCATATCTTCGGCTGGAAGATAGAAATAATCTTTATAATTCTCATAGAAGTATTTTAATTCTCCTTCAAAGAGAGGTATGCGGATTTTTGTGGCGTCTTTATTAATGGTGAAGTAATAGTTCTTATACTGGTAGGAGACACGTTTAGGAACTATATAATCGTTTTCTAAGGAAATAATCATCTCATGACCTTCAGTGCCATCGTATGCAGTAAAAGGGCTAATCTCTGTTTCTTTAATACAAAACCCACCTTTTAAAATGTTCATGTAGCTCAGAACAGGAAGCAAATCCAGCATACCAGTTACATCTTCAAAATTGTGGAGCAGGAGTAATTCTTCTGATTCCTTAGAGCCTGTTTTGGTATAATCGTCATATACGTTTATTAGTTCTCCGCCAGAGAATTTGTCGTCTCGATGAATGTCAAGGAAGGATTCTAACGTTTTTTGTTTATAATTTGGCAGTTTGAGAAGGAATTTAATGCTACTTATGAGTTTAAAGATATCAATATATTCAAAATCTTTTAGATGTTCTTCTATGCCGTAGCTATTACATTTTGCTTTTATAAATGGAATGTCAAAGCCGATTCCATTAAAGGAAATAATGGTTTTATAATGATTTAGCAAGTCGATAAATTGACACAGAACATCTTTTTCGTCATTTTTATTTTCAGCAAGAAACTGGTCTATAAAGAGTGTGTCTTCCTGCTTGCGAAGACAGCCAATTAAATAGATGCTTGCATTAGAAGGAGAGAAACCAGTTGTTTCGATGTCAAAAAAGATACAATCTTCTCCAAAGAGCTCATTTGTTAGGTTAGATTGCTTGATATATAACTGTTTTTGGCATATGTGTTTCATGTTTTTGCCTCCTTTTCCTTAAATTTGTTAAAAATAGAAAAAAGTTTTTAAATAAGTATAACATAAGTATAAAAAAAGTACAAAAATAGTGTGCAATTTATGCATTTTAATGGTATAATGGTTTCATGTAAACTGTGTGAGTTTATGCGAAAAAATAGTATGGAAAGTGAGGCACGAAAATGGGTCTGAAAACATTTATCGGTGGCGTTCATCCTTTTGAAGGAAAAGAATTAGCAGAGAACGCGCCAATCAAAGAAATCTTACCCAAAGGACAAATGGTGTATCCTTTATCACAGCATATCGGAGCACCAGCAACTCCAATCGTAGCAGTTGGAGATGCTGTTAAAAAGGGTCAGAAAATCGCTGAAGCAGGTGGTTTTGTTTCAGCACCAATTTATGCATCCGTTTCAGGTACAGTTAAAGCAATTGAACCAAGACGTGTAGCAGTTGGTGACAAAGTAAACTCTATCGTAATTGATAATGACGGACTTTTTGAAGAAGTAGAATACACAGCAGTAGCTGATGTAACAGCTTTATCAAAAGAAGAAATTATCAATAAGGTAAAAGAAGCTGGTATCGTAGGTATGGGTGGAGCAGGTTTCCCAACTCACGTAAAACTTTCTCCAAAGGAACCAGAAAAAATTGAATACATTATTGCAAACTGCGCAGAATGTGAACCTTACCTTACAGCTGACTACAGAAGAATGATTGAAAATCCAGAAGAATTAGTTGCTGGTATGAAAATCATCCTTCAGCTCTTTGATAATGCGAAAGGCCTTTTCGGTATTGAAAATAACAAGCCAGAAGCCATTGCTAAGATGAAAGAGCTTGTAAAAGACGAACCACGTATGGAAGTTGTTGAACTTAAAACAAAATATCCACAGGGTGGTGAACGTCAGTTAATTTTCGCATGTACAGGACGTGCTATCAACTCTAAGATGCTTCCTGCAGATGCTGGATGTATTGTAGACAACGTAGAAACTATCATCGCAGTAAATGATGCTGTTAAGAATGGTAGACCTCTTATGAAACGTGTTGCTACTATTTCAGGTGACGCAATTGAAAATCCTGGCAACTTCTTATATAGCATGGGTATGTCATATACAGAGCTTATCGAAGCTGCAGGCGGATTCAAAGGTCAGCCAGAAAAACTTATCTCTGGTGGTCCTATGATGGGATTTGCTATTTTTAGTGAAGATATCCCTATGACAAAAACAACATCTTCATTACTTTGCTTTAGCAAAGATGAAGTTGCTAAGTACGAACCTATCAACTGTATGAACTGTGGTCGTTGTGTTGACGCATGTCCAGAAATGTTGATTCCAAGTCGTCTTGCTCAGTTTGGTACAAATGGTCTCATGGATGAATTTGAAAAATGGCATGGTCTTGAATGTATCGAATGTGGTAGCTGTACATATGTATGTCCATCTAGACGTCATGTAGCACAGTCTATCAAGACAATGAAGAAACAGGTTTTAGCTGAAAAGAGAAAACAGAGTGCAAAATAAGAGAGGTGGACAATAGTGAGTGAATTATTCCGTGTATCCTCTGCGCCACATGTACGTGCCAAAACATCTACACAGAACGTAATGTTATGGGTAATCATTGCAATGCTTCCTACAGCATGTTTTGGTATTTACAATTTTGGTTTCAGAGCGTTACTTTTAATCGTAGCTACTGTTTTAAGCTGTGTGCTTTCAGAAACAGTATATAATTTAATCGCGAAGAAGAAAAACACCATCGGTGATTTAAGTGCAGTAGTAACAGGTATGATCCTTGCACTTAACATGCCAGTAACTCTTCCAATCTGGATGGCAGTTCTTGGTGGTGTATTCGCAATCGTAGTAGTAAAAATGTTATTTGGTGGACTTGGACAGAACTTCATGAACCCAGCGCTTGCTGGTAGATGTTTCTTGCTTATCGCATTTACATCTGAAATGTCCAACTTCGTAACCGATACTTACACAGGTGCAACACCACTTGCACAGTTAAAAGCGCAGGGCGGTGCTGTAGTTACTTTCGTAAAACAGAACATGCCTGGTATGATTGATATCTTTGATATTGAAAGCATGTTCATCGGTACACATGGCGGTACAATCGGTGAGACATCTGCACTTTGCTTACTTATCGGTGCAGCAATCTTAGTTGCAACAAAGGTTATTTCTGTAAGAATTCCTTTTGCATACTTAGGTTCATTTGCAGTTCTGATGTTCTTATTTGGAGACAGAGGATTTACTGCAGCTGAAGTAATGGACAAAATTGCTGCTGGCAGCCTTTCAGTAGGTGATGCTGCTTATGGTGCATTACTTTATGTAGTAGTACAGTTGCTTGGTGGTGGTATCATGTTTGGTGCATGGTTCATGGCTACTGACTATGCAACAACACCTATCACAAAGAAGGGCCAGATTTTATTTGGTATTTGCTGTGGTGTGCTCACATTCTTATTCCGTACAATTGGCGGAACTCCAGAAGGTGTATCCTACGCAATTATTCTTTCAAACCTCTTAGTTCCATTGATTGAAAAAATCACGATTCCAAGAGCGTTTGGTGTTGTAAAAGTAAAAAAGGAGGGCAAATAGTATGAATAAGATCGTAAAAAATGCTTTAGTACTTATGGCTTTCTCCTTAGTATTAGGATTTGTATTAGGTGCTGTATATAAGATTACAGAACCAATTATTGCAGAAGCTACACTTCGTAAAGAAATGGAAGCATATAAAGTAGTATTTGCTGATGCAGATACATTTAATGCAGTAGAAGTTGATGCAGCTGCAGCTGAAAAAGTTATGACAGATGGCGGTTTCCCAGATGTTATTAACAAGGCATTTCAGGCAGTTGATGCAAGTGGAAATTCACTTGGATATGTAGTACAGCTTACAACAAAAGACGGCTACTCTGGCGGTATTGTTATGGTAGTTGGTATTACAAATGATGGTGTTGTAAATGGTTTCTCTGTTACAGCTCATCAGGAAACCAGTGGTCTTGGTACCAAAGCTTTTGATCCAGCTTATGCAGATCAGTTCAAAGGAATTCCAGCAGGAGATGTAGCTGGTGTAGCAACTATTTCTGGTGCAACACTTACTTCAACAGCTGTTAAGAATGGTATCAATGCTGCAGTAGCTTATGCAAATAGCTTGGGAGGTGCTCAGTAATGAATGAAAATATGAAACGTTTAGTAAACGGTCTCATTAAAGAGAACCCTACATTTGTATTAATGCTCGGTATGTGTCCTACACTTGCGGTTACTACATCTGCTATTAATGGTTTGGGTATGGGACTTTCTACAACAGTAGTATTAATTTTTGCTAACTTAATTATTTCTATTTTTAGAAAGCAGATTCCAGATGGAGTACGTATTCCAGCATTCATCGTTATTGTTGCATCACTTGTAACAATCGTTGAATTTTTGATGAAAGCATATTTACAGGCATTATCAGAATCACTTGGTGTATATATTCCTCTTATCGTAGTAAACTGTCTTATTTTAGGACGTGCAGAAAGCTTTGCATCTAAGAATGGTCCTATCCCTTCTATTTTTGATGGTATTGGTATGGGTCTTGGATTTACAGCAGGTCTTACAATTATCGGTGTAATCCGTGAATTACTTGGTAATGCATCGGTATTTGATATTCCACTTGGTTACACACCAATCGCTATCTTCGGAAGAGCTCCAGGAGCATTCCTTGTACTTGGTGCATTAGTAGCAATTATGAATATCGTTCGTAAGAAAATGGATGAAAAAGGTAAGCCACTTGCGAAGCCTTCAGGATGTCTTACAGGTGATTGTGCAAACTGTACATCAAAATGTGCAGACGAAAAGAAATAGGAAGGAGATAGGTTATGGAAACATTAGCAACATTATTTTCAATTGCAGTTACTTATGCAATTATCAATAACGTAGTATTAAGCCAGTTCCTTGGAATCTGTCCTTTCCTTGGTGTTTCTAAGAAAACAGAAACAGCTTCAGGTATGGGTCTTGCGGTTATCTTCGTTATCACAATCGCAGCTTTCGTAACTGGTGTAATTAACAAATTTGTCTTAGCAAATGAAGCTTTGATTCAGATGGGTATCGACCTTAGATACCTTAAAACAATCGTATTTATTTTAGTAATTGCTTCTTTAGTACAGTTCGTAGAAATGTTCTTAAAGAAATCAATGCCAGCACTTTATGAATCACTTGGTGTATTCTTACCACTGATTACAACAAACTGTGCAGTACTTGGTGTTGCGCTTAATGCTATTACTTATGAATATGATATTTTACAGACAGTAGTATACGGTCTTGCTACAGGTGTTGGTTTCTTCATCGCAATCGTACTTTTAGCAGGTATCCGTGAAAAAATCGAATACAGTGATATTCCAAAACCTTTCCAGGGTACAGCAATCGTTCTTATTGCTTCTGCATTAATGTCAATTGCATTCATGGGATTCTCTGGTATGAGTATTTAATTAGGAGGAAAAAGTAATGGATATTTTAATTGCTGCTGTAGCTGCGGCTGCGGTTTGTGGTATTGTAGCACTTCTCCTTGGACTTTTCCTCGGCTTCGCTGGTGAGGCGTTCAAAGTAGAAGTAGATCCAAAGGAAGAAGCAATTAATGGTTGCCTTCCAGGAAACAACTGTGGTGGTTGTGGTTATGCAGGCTGTTCTGGTCTTGCTGCAGCTATCGCAAAAGGGGAAGCTCCTGTAAATCAGTGTCCAGTTGGTGGTGATGAAGTTGCTGCTAAGATTGGTGAAATCATGGGAGTTTCTGCAGAGGCTGGCGTTAAGAAAGTTGCTTTCGTTAAATGTGCTGGTACCTGCGAAAAAGCAAAATCTGATTATGAATATACAGGTATTGAAGATTGTGCAGCTATGGCATTCGTTCCAGGTGGCGGTCCTAAATCTTGTAACTATGGATGTCTTGGATATGGCTCATGTGTAAAGGCTTGTCCATTCGATGCTATTCACGTTGTTGATGGTGTAGCGGTAGTAGATAAAGACAAATGTAAAGCATGTAGCAAATGTATCGCGGCTTGTCCAAAAGGTCTTATCGAACTCGTTCCTTATGATGCAGCACATATTGTACAGTGTAGCTCTAAGGATAAAGGTAAAGCTGTAATGGATGCTTGTTCAGTTGGTTGTATCGGTTGTGGACTTTGTGCTAAGAACTGTCCAGAAGGTGCAATTACAGTTGAAAACAACATCGCACACATTGATCAGGATAAATGTACAGGTTGTGGTATCTGTGCTACAAAATGTCCTAAGAAATGTATTCTTTAATAAAATAACGGCTGTCGCATGACAGTTGTGAAGAAGAACCCCTTGCATAATATATAGAACGACTCGACACGATGTTTGACCTCGTCTTTTCTATAATTATGCAAGGGGTTCTTTGTTTAAATTTTCAAACCGACAGCCTTCTTTTTATTAAAATACATATTTAGTATATTTATAGGCACAGATACTACGACCTGTTATACATAGAGTAGTATTATGTATTTAGAGAATTTTGAATCATAATCAGGTAGATTTGCGGCTGCAAAAAAATCTATAGAAAAAGACACCTATAACAAATAGATAAGACGAGGTTAAACAACGTGTCGAGTCGTTCTATTTGTTATAGGTGTCTTTTTTATAAAGAGTAGAATAGCAGCCGCTATTCCACAATATAGTCTTCAAAATTCTCTGAATACTTAATTGAGCCATCTTTGTATACCCAGATAGCTTCAGCACCTTCAATTGAATTAATAAGTGCAAGGCCGTCTTCATAAGGCATATTAAAGAGAGCAGTAGAGAGTGCATCTGCAAGTCCGGAGTGGTCACAGATTATAGATACGGCACTAAAGTAGGTTGCAGGCATTAAAGTATCAGGGTCAATAATATGACAGTATTCTACGCCGTCAACGACGTAATAACGTTGGTAATCACCACTTGTAACCAAACATTTATCTTTAATGGAAACACGCTTTAAAACGTTGCTAGAATCTTCTAAATCAGGATTTTGAATACCGAATATCCAATTGGTTTCATCAGGCTTTGAACCAATTGCTGCTACATTGCCACCACAATTGATAACCATATTGTTAAGTCCAGATTCTCTTGCATAATCTGCAACCATCTGAACTGCATAACCTTTTCCGATACTTCCAACATCCAGTGACATTTCTGAGTCAGCAAGATATATGGTTGATGCTTTCTCATCTATGATAATGTCATTGATATCACAATGTTTTGCAGCTTCTTGTAAAGACTCCATAGGAGGAAGTTCCTGCCCGAAACTTCGGTAGTTATGCCAAATAGAAAGAACACTTCCCATTGCAATGTTGATTTTTCCATTTGTTTTTGTATATAAATCTTTACTGAACTTGATTAAATCAATGATTTTTTTGTCTACTACAACAGGTTTGACACCTGCATTTAAGTTAATGGTTTTTAAATTGTTTATTCCTTCATATTCATTGTAGATGTCATATAGTTGGTGATAAACAATTAACTGATCATTTAAATGTCTTGCTGTTTCTATAAATTCTTCTTTTGAATCACCATAACCAATAAATTCAGTTACAGTATCAAATACATCGATATAGCCTGCTTTGAATTGCTCCTGTTCTTTATTAGAACTGGTAACAATTAAGCCGAGAATTACCATAAGTAAAGCGGCAATAGCAGGGATATATTTCTTGATATTAGACATATATGTTCCTCCGAGGTCATTGATAAGATTATTCTATAATAAGAGAGTAGTAATAGCAATCAAAAAAATAGAGGTGCGCATTTACGCACCCCTATATAAAATCAAAATAAATTATTTAGAAAGAGCTGTAACAATAGCTTTCATCATTTCTGTAACAACCATTGTACATCCAGCTGTAAGTTCTTTGTCTGTTGGCTGACCAGCATGGTCACCTTCTGTTGTAACAGCAATAGCAGATACGTCTGTTGCTGTTTTGCCGTTTACGTATGACATGAAGAATTCAGCCTGCTGATACCATTCTGCACCACCTGGGATAACACCGATCTGAGCAGATGTATTTTTCATACCATATTCTTCTTTTTTCTCATATTTTGTTTTGATTTCAGCTGTTAAATCTGTTGTGATTTTACCAGCGTTGTCAAATGAGCTGTTTGCCTGTACACAGTCGATAACTGCACATGTGATTTTGCCATTAGCATCAGATGTAACAGCAGCGATTGTAACGTAAGCCTGAGCTTTACCAGCAGCTTCAGCTGTAGCAGAAGCAGTATTGCCAGCGTCTAATTTAGCGTTTACACCAAGTGTAAGCTTATCATCAGCAGAAGCACCTTCCCATGTAGCAGCTTTACAAGCTTTGATAACAGCTTCTTTCATTTCGTCTACGTTCATTGTACATCCAGCTAAGATAGCAGCATCTGTAGCTTTGCCTTCAACGATTTCGATAGCTGTGATTTCATCAACAGTTTTGTTTAAGCAAGACTGAGCGAAGTGTGCACACTGTGCATCCCATTCAGCACCACCAGGGATTTTTCCGATTTTTTCAGATGTACCTTTCATGCCATATTTGTCGCCAAGTTCTGTTTTTGTTGGGAATAAAGCGTTGATATCTTCGTTTGTTACAGCACCTGTTCCATCAAGAACAGCTTTAACCTGTACACAGTCAATTACGATGTCAACGATTTTTCCAGCTGCATCAAGTTTAACAGCAGCCATAGTAACGTCAGCCTGAGCTACACCTGAACCATAGTTGTCAGGGAAGTTCTTGCTTTCTGTCATGCTTGTTGAAACACCAAGACCAACTTTTACGCCAGCTTTGTTGTCTTCACCATTTCCGCCACAAGCTGTTGCAAGTGTGCCTACAGCAAGTACAGTAGCGAGTAAGAGTGCAATTCTCTTTTTCATTTTGTTTTCCTCCTATTAGAAATAATCTTTTTCCGGGATTGCTCCCTGTTTCTTTGTGATTGTTAAAATTCTAACGCTCACATTCGTAGAAATTCTACCACAATATATATGGGAAAGCAAGCCATATTTCTCATTATTTCGTGTGTTTATGCGTTTTATACAAGAAAAATTGTTTGCAATTCGTGTTTATTAGATATTTTAAAAGATTTTATGGTTTTCTTTGTATTTTTCTTTAATATATGATAGAGTATATTTTGTACTTAATTTAATATGGCAAACTATTATATTAAGGTAGAAATATTTTTTGGTGAGTAATTATGAAGGAATACAAGAGAGTAATTATTAAAATAGGTTCGTCTTCTTTGACACATGAGAAGACTGGCAGTATCAATTTTGCAAAGATGGAACGATTGGTCCGAGCTTTGTGTGATATTAGAAACAAGGGAATAGATGTATGTCTTGTAAGCTCTGGTGCGATTGCAGTCGGAAAGGATGCAATTTCTTTAAAAGAGCGTCCAACAGACATTTCTGTGAAGCAGGCATGTGCTGCTGTGGGGCAGGCAAGACTTATGATGACCTATCAGAAGCTTTTTGGAGAATACAATCAGGTGACAGGACAGGTACTGATGACCAAATATACTATGGTTAATCCAAAGTCAAGAAGTAATGCGAAAAATACGTTTGAGGAATTGTTTGCGTTAGGTGTGATTCCTGTTGTAAATGAAAATGATACGGTAAGTACTTATGAGATGCGCTTCGGTGATAATGATACCTTATCTGCATTAGTTGCGTCTTTGACGGGAGCAGATTTGCTTATTTTATTGTCAGATATTGATGGCTTATATACGGATGATCCACATAAGAATCCGGATGCCAAGATTATACCAGATGTATATGAGATAGATGAAGATATTCTCGGAATGGCGAAAGGAAGCACCGGAAGTAATGTAGGTACAGGTGGTATGGCTACCAAGCTTGCAGCTGCAAAGATTGCGACTTATTCAGGTGCAGATATGATTATTGCCAATGGTGAGGATGTTTCTGTCATCGAGGATATTGTGGATGGAAAGAAAATTGGAACTTTGTTCCATGAAAATGTGAATCACACATTTAGCCTAGAAGAATATATTATGGAGAGTATGGACTAATGAATGAAGTAAAAATTGCAAGAATAAATGAGCTTTCAAGAAAATCAAAAGCAGAAGGCTTAACAGAAGAAGAAAAAAAAGAGCAGGCAGTGCTTCGTCAGGAATTCATTGCTAGTTTTAGAAATAACTTGAAATCACAGTTAGACAATATTGATGTTGTAAATCCAGATGGTAGTATTGAAAATCTTGGAGATAAATATGCATCAAGCAAGAAATTATCATAAGTAGACGATTGTTTCAGAAGGAGGCGTGACATGGAGTTATTAGAGTTATGTCAGAGTGCCAGCGCGTGTAGAGGAGTAATTGGAAAATTATCGACAGATGAGAAGAATTCTGTATTACTTACTGCTGCAGATTTACTTATAAATAAGAAAGAGATGATTTTATCTGCCAATAAATTAGATATTGTGAATGCGGAAGAAAAAGGTATGGCAAAGGGGATGATAGACCGTTTGGCACTGACCTCAGCACGTATTGCAGATATGGCAGATGGACTTCGTCAGGTAGCGACATTAGATGATCCAGTTGGCGATGTGCTTTCTAGTGTAGAACGACCAAATGGTATGGTAGTAACTAAGCGTCGTGTGCCAATGGGCGTAGTAGGTATTATTTATGAATCCAGACCAAATGTTACGGCAGATGCTTTTGGCCTTTGCTTTAAAACGGGAAATGTATGCGTTTTAAAGGGTGGTTCGGATGCAATTCATTCGAATATTGCAATTGTGAATGTTTTAAAAGAAGCTTTACAGATACATGGACTTCCAGAAGCGGCATGTAGTTTGATAGAAGATACTAATCGCGAGACAACTATGGCGTTTATGAAGATGAAGGACTATGTCGATGTATTGATTCCAAGAGGTGGAAGTGGTCTGATTCAGAATGTTGTAAACAATGCGACGATTCCGGTAATTGAAACAGGTGTAGGTAATTGTCATATTTATGTAGATGAATTTGCTGATTTAGACATGGCAGTTAATGTAGTGTTCAATGCAAAAACGCAGCGTATCAGTGTGTGTAATGCATGTGAGTCATTGCTTGTACATGAAAAAGTTGCTGCTGCATTTTTGCCTATGTTACAGGATAAATTAGCAGAGAAAAACGTAGAGCTTCGCGCAGATACACTTTGTTATTCCTGTTTAGACAATACAAAATCGGTTGTAAAAGAAGCGACAGAGGCGGACTGGGGAACGGAATATCTAGACTATATATTATCCGTTAAATCAGTTTCCAATGTGGATGAAGCGATTGCACACATTAACAAATATAACACATCACATTCTGAGTCAATTATTACGACAAATACGGAAGTCGCAGAGAAATTCTTAAATGAAGTCGATTCTGCATGTGTATATTGGAATGTATCTACACGTTTTTCCGACGGAAATGAATTTGGTTTTGGTGCAGAAATCGGTATTAGCACTCAGAAGCTGCACGCAAGAGGGCCAATGGGCTTAGAAGCACTTACTAGCTATAAATATGTCATTTATGGTGATGGCCAGGTGCGAGGTTAATAAAAAATAGAAAGAAATATAAGATGAGAGATTTAGAAAAAACAACACTTACAAGTAAAGAAGAAGTAGTGCGCCAGTACGAATTTATTGAAAAAGCGAAAGCATTAGTAGCTGAAAAAGAAGCAGAGCTTGGACGTAAGCTTACCTTTTGCGTACAGACCTTTGGATGTCAGATGAATGCCCGCGATTCAGAGAAACTCGTTGGTATTTTAGAACAGGTGGGGTATCAAGAAATCGAAGATGAACATGCAGATTTTGTGATTTATAATACCTGTACAGTACGTGAAAATGCCAATAACAAGGTATATGGTCGCCTTGGATATTTATCTAACTACAAAAAGAAAAATCCGCACATGATGATTGCACTTTGTGGATGTATGATGCAGGAGCCAACTGTAGTTCAAACTATTCGTAAGAAATACAAGTTTGTTAACTTAGTATTTGGTACACATAATATTTATAAATTTGCAGAGCTTCTCTATAATACATTGGAGTCAGATTCGCAGATTATTGATATTTGGGAAGATACCGATAAGATTGTAGAGGATTTGCCAATTAAGAGAAAGTTCTCGTTCAAATCTGGTGTAAACATTATGTTTGGCTGCAACAATTTCTGTAGCTATTGTATCGTTCCTTATGTAAGAGGGCGTGAACGTAGTCGTCAGCCAGAAGATATTATCCGCGAGATTGAGAACTTAGTAGCAGATGGCGTTTGCGAGGTTATGCTTTTAGGGCAGAATGTTAACTCATACGGTAAGAATTTAGACAACCCAATGACTTTTGCGCAGCTGCTTCGTGAAATTAACAAGATTGAAGGCTTAAAACGTATCCGTTTTATGACTTCTCATCCAAAGGATTTATCCGATGAGCTAATTTATGCCATGAGAGACTGTGAAAAGGTATGCAAGCATATGCATTTGCCACTTCAGTCAGGAAGCTCAAATATTTTAAAAGTAATGAATCGTCATTATGATAAAGAGAAATATCTTACTATCGTAGACAAGCTTCGCAGGGAGATTCCAGATATTGCACTTACTACCGATATTATTGTTGGTTTCCCGGGAGAGACAGAAGAAGATTTCTTAGAAACTCTTGATGTGGTACAACGTGTTGAGTATGATAGTGCATTTACATTTATCTATTCCAAACGTACAGGTACGCCTGCTGCAGCTATGGAAAACCAGGTGCCAGAAGCAGAGGTGAAGTGTCACTTTGACCGTTTGCTTCGTGAAGTACAGGAGATTTCTACGAAGAAAGCGATGGCACTCGAGGGTAAGGTGATGCCAGTTCTTGTTGAGGAAATGAATGAACACGATGAAAGTCTTGTAACAGGCCGCTTAGATAATAATTCAGTCGTACATTTCCCTGGTACAGCAGATATGATTGGTAATATTTATCAGGTCAAACTGGAAGAATGCAAAGGATTCTATTATATTGGGAAGGTAGTAGAACATGAATAGACGTTTTGGAAAAAACGATGTGATTTTTATTAGCTTTCTTGCTATTTTCTGCATCGCAGTCTGTGTTTGGGTTTACAAAGGCGGTGCGGTAGAAGGTAGTAATATCGTAATCACCGTAGACGGCAAAGAATATGGAACCTATTCTCTTTTGGAAGAACGAACAATAACTATTGGCGAAGGTGATACGCAGAATATCATTGAAATTAAAGGTGGAAAAGCGTATATGAGGGAAGCGAGCTGTCCTGATCAGCTTTGTGTAGATCAAAATGAGATTTCTTTTGATAAGGAATCGATCATTTGTCTGCCAAACAAGGTAGTTATAACGGTAATTAGCGATGTAGAAAGCGAATTGGATGGTATCATTCGATAAAAGGATTAAACAATGAAGAAAAAAACAGCCTATTTAGGGGTTATGCTGGCGTTAGCACTGATTTGCAGTTATGTAGAGGTGCTGATTCCATTTTCTGTTGGAATACCGGGAATCAAGCTGGGACTTGCGAATATTGTTATTGTATTTGCGTTATATAGTCTTGGTACCAAAGAGGCTTATATACTTTCGATTGCCAGAGTGCTTATTTCTGGCTTTATGTTCGGAAATGTAATGGCAATTGCGTATTCGTTTGCAGGCGGAATGCTTAGCTTAACCATTATGTATTTACTTAAAAAAACAAAACTGCTTTCTGTAATATCTGTAAGTATTGCAGGAGGTATTGCACATAATATCGGTCAGATTATTATCGCGACATTTATTGTGTCGAATTATTCTGTAATGTATTATATTCCAGTGCTTATGGTAGCGGGCTTTATTACAGGCACATTGATTGGTATTGTTGCGCAGGAAGTGTTCTTACGAGTTGGCCATTTGTTACGCGTAAGATAATGCATAAAATGCTATTGTGTAAGGAGGCTTTATGTACTCATATATTAGAGGTCCACTTGCGGAAGTTGAATTGGATCATATTGTAATCGATGTAAATGGAATTGGATATAATCTCTATATTCCAACCAATTGTTTTGAATATTTACCAGGTCTTGGCGAAGAATGCAAGATTCATACTTATCTCTATGTAAGAGAGGATGCGATGATGCTATATGGTTTTCTTACCAAGGATGACCTTGAGCTTTTTAAACAGTTGATTTCAGTTAGTGGAATTGGACCAAAAGGCGCACTTGGAATTCTATCTGCATTATCAGCAGATGATTTGCGTTTTGCAATTTTAGCTGGTGATTCTAAAGCGATTGCAAAAGCACCGGGTATTGGTGCCAAAACTGCTCAAAGAGTGATTTTAGAATTAAAAGACAAGATGAGCTTAGAGGATGCATTTGAAAAGAAATTAGAGCATGTGCAGACACCTGTAATGTCATCAAATAATCAGGTAAAGAATGATGCGGTACTTGCACTGACTGCTCTTGGATATTCTTCTGCTGAAAGCTTAAAAGCAGTATCCAAGGTAGAAATAACTGCGGATATGGATGTTGAAGCAGTGCTTAAGGCAGCATTAAAGCAGATGTCATTCTTTTAAGTGTTTCATTGTAGGGAATAATAAGACATCTTAAGTTGCATGGCTGTTTGTCATAAGCATGCATATAGTGTATAGGAGAGATAAAGTATGGAAAGACGAGTGATTTCCACAAAAATGCAGGAAGAAGACATAAAAGTTGAGTCAAGCCTGCGTCCTCAGACATTAGAGGACTATATTGGACAGGAGAAAATAAAGGATAATCTGCATGTATATATTGAGGCTGCAAAGCAACGTGGGGAAGCATTAGATCACGTGCTTTTCTTTGGACCTCCAGGTCTTGGTAAGACAACGTTGGCAGGAATTATTGCCAATGAGATGGGGACTCATCTTAAGATTACTTCAGGTCCTGCGATCGCAAAGCCAGGGGAAATGGCAGCAATTTTAAATGGATTGTCAGAAGGCGATATCCTTTTTATTGACGAAATTCATCGTTTAAATCGTCAAGTAGAAGAGGTGCTTTATTCTGCCATGGAAGACTATGCGATTGACGTTATGATTGGAAAAGGAGAATCTGCTCGTTCTATTCGAATTAATCTTCCAAAGTTTACTTTAGTTGGAGCGACTACAAGAGCTGGAATGCTATCTCTGCCACTTCGTGATCGTTTTGGTGTAATTTGTCATATGGAATATTATACGGTAGATGAACTTAAGACTATTATCGTGCAGTCTGCAAAGAAGCTAGGCGTAAAAATAGATGAAAAAGGCGCATTTGAACTTGCTCGTAGAAGTCGTGGTACCCCTCGTCTTGCAAACCGTTTGTTAAAGCGAGTGCGTGATTTTGCTGAGGTAAAATATGACGGCAATATTACATATGATGTAGCTTCATTTGCACTGGATTTGCTTGAAGTGGACAAATTTGGTCTGGATCAGAACGATAGAAATATTTTACTTACAATTATCGAGAAATTTGCAGGTGGACCAGTTGGTCTTGAGACACTTGCTGCATCAATTGGTGAAGATTCAGGTACCATCGAAGATGTATATGAGCCTTATTTGGTTAAGAATAACTTTATTCATCGTACGCCCAAAGGACGTGTGGTGACCGATTTGGCATATGAGCATTTTGGATTAAGTAAATAAAGGTTGCCTTATTGTCTAAAGAAAGGTATAATGTATAAGGTTAGGATGCTCAAAACAAAGAAAGTTTTGTGAGAAAACGGAGGATACGAGATGTCTGCGAAAACAAATGCAGAAGTTGTAATCGGTGGAAAAGTATATACATTGTGTGGCTATGAAGAACCTGAATACCTTCAGAAAGTAGCTGCTTACATAAATAATAAAATTAATGAAATTGATGCGTTAGATGGAGCAAAGACACTTCCTGCGAATACAAAAAGTGTAATGATTGAGCTAAATATCGCAGATGATTATTTCAAAGCAAAGTCTCAGGTGGAGAAATTAGAAAGAGACATGGAGCTTAAGGATAGAGAACTCTATGATTTAAAGCATGACTTGATTTCTAATCAGATTAAAACTGAGGGTACAGATGAAAGAATTAAGGAATTAGAAGCAGAAAATAGAGAGCTTCTTTTAAATAAGGTTCGTTTAGAAGCTGCTTTAGAGGATGCTTTATTAGAAAGACTTGATTCTAAAAAATAATAGTTTGATTGCAAAAGGGACAGGAGCTTGAATTCTGTCCCTTATTTTCAATAAATCTTAAGAAATTTCTTAAGGAGAATGTGATATGAAAAAACATGAATTTGAACTTTTGGCGCCAGCTGGTTCATTTGAAATCCTTAAAGCAGTTATAGCTGCAGGTGCAGATGCCGTATATGTAGGTGGAAGCCAGTTTGGTGCAAGAGCCTATGCCAATAACTTTACAGAAGAAGAACTGTTAGATGCGATTGACTATGTGCATTTACGCGGTAAAAAGTTATTTCTTACAGTAAATACTTTATTTAAAAATGATGAAATAAACGATGCTTTATATAACTATCTGCTGCCTTATTATAAAAAAGGATTGGATGCTGTTATTGTGCAGGATTTTGGTGTAATTGATTATATCAAGACCTATTTCCCAGATTTGCCAATCCATACAAGCACGCAGATGACCGTAACAGGGGTAGAAGGTGCAAAATTTTTGAAGAATCTTGGCGTGGAACGTGTCGTTTTAGCACGTGAACTCTCTATTTCTGAAATGAAACAGATAAAAGAAGAGGCGGATGTAGAATTAGAAGCATTTGTGCATGGTGCACTTTGCTATTCTTTTTCTGGACAGTGCTTATTTAGTAGTATATTAGGCGGAAGAAGTGGTAATCGTGGGCGTTGTGCACAGCCATGCCGCCTACCTTATGCTGTTTTAGATGAAAATAAAAAGGAATATAAAAAAGAATCTTATGTTTTAAGCTTAAAAGATTTGTGTGGAATTGAATACTTACAGCAACTACGTGAAGCAGGTGTATACTCTTTAAAAATTGAAGGCCGTATGAAGCAGGCTTCTTATGCCGCAGGCGTAGTTTCTTTTTATCGTAAATATATCGATTTGGAGAAGCATGTGAGCAAGGAAGATATGCAACATCTATATGAGCTTGGAAATCGTTGTGGTTTTACTTCTGAGTATTTTACAAAGCATAATGACAAAAGCATGATTACATTTGAGAAGCCATCTTATGAAAAATCCAATGAAGCGCTTCATCAGGAAATCGAGAAAAAATATGTAGGAAACAAATGTCAGGTTCCTGTAAATGGAACCTTGCTTATCTACAAAGGACAGCCAATGGAATTCTATGTAAATCATCAGGATTTTCATGCGTATGTTTCGTTGGGCGAGGTGCAGGAAGCAAAGAATAAACCACTCACAGTTGCAGACGTACGTGAGCGTATGAATAAAACAGGAGAGTCGGCATTCTACTTTGAAAACCTCGAGATTCAGATGGATGAAGATGTATTTGTACCAAACGGAGTATTAAATCAGCTTCGACGTGATGCTTTGGCACAGTTAGAACAGCAGATGCTTGCAGAGTTTGTGCGTGAAGAAGTGTCTATAGATGAATATGAGGATGGTATGTCTTCAAATGCTATTGATGATACAAAAGAAAGAACGATATGTTCTTGTGAAACCAGAGAACAGTTTAATGCGATTATGGAATGGGGATTCTGGGCAAACGACATCTATGTAGACGCTTCTATGTATCCAAGAGATACATTTATGGAAGAGTTAAAGATGGATATTGTAAAGGTACATAAAGAGGGTAAGAAAATTTATCTTAAGCTTCCAGCAATATTCAGAGCACATACATCTAAATTTTTCATGGGACTAAAAAAGGATCTTTACGAGTGTGCATTAGATGGTGTGGTAGTTCGTAACTATGAGGAGCTCTTTTTTGCAAAAGAAGAATTACCAGCGAAAGAGGTTATCATTGATCATAGCTTATATACCTATAATAATTATGCAAAAAATGCTTTTATGGGATATGATATTTTAAGAGATACGGTTCCATTAGAGTTAAATCAAAAAGAAATTCGTAACAGAGATAATCGTAATAGTGAAATCGTGGTTTATGGCTATTATCCACTTATGACAACTGCTGGTTGTGTACATAAGAATACCAAGTCTTGTGATAAAAAATCACAGATTACATATTTAAAAGATCGATACAATGTCCTGTTTCCTGTTAAAAACTATTGTAAGGATTGTTACAATATCATTTACAATTCGGTTCCGGTATGGTTGTTCGTAAAAGAAGATCGTAATGGTATTAAAAATTTCCGATTAGATTTTACGATTGAAACAGGAGCTGAAGTGGTAAATGTTTTACATCTTTATAACGAAGGAAAAGGAGATGCTATTTTGTATACCAAGGGTCATTATAAAAGAGGAGTAGAGTAATATGGCTTCTATTGTAATTCAGGCATCTAAATACATTCTGTTATTTTTGATGTTAGGGTATGTGTTTGGTGCATTTTATGTCTTTCGATTTGGAGGAAAGGCAAAAATACAAAAAAATATTTATGTTATGCAGAAGATATGCTTATACCTAATTCATGGTTTTGGGTTTTTGTGTCTGTATTTGCAGAATGGCAGCATGGAGCTGGTGGGATTTTATCTCATGCAGGTAGTGTTGATTAGCGTGATTTTTATGTTTTATCATCTAATGTACAAGAAGTGTTCTGTATTGTTAATCAATAACATGTGCCTGCTTCTTGTAATTGGCATGATTATACTGACTCGTATATCATTTGATAAAGCATTTCGACAGTTCATCTTTATAGCGATTGGCTCTGTACTTATGCTTATAATACCACTGTTTTTGCAGAAGGGATCACGATTCCGCAAATTATCAGCAGTGTATTTCGTAGTAGGAGTAGCGCTTCTAGCAGTTGTGGTTGCCATAGGCGCGACAAGTTATGGTGCGAAGCTTACGATTAGTATTTTTGGATTTTCTTTTCAGCCATCAGAGTTCGTAAAGATAATCTTTGTATTTTTTATTGCATCGATGCTCTATAAAGAGGCTGGATTTAAGCGTGTTTTTTTAACCAGTAGTTTATCAGCTGTGTTTGTTTTGTTACTAGTAGCATCTAGGGATTTAGGTGGTGCCTTATTATACTTTATGGCATTTTTGATGATGATTTATGTCGCTACCAAGAAGCCGGTATATTTAGGTATCGGTTTTGGTGGTATGGCGATTGCATCTGTTGTAGGATATTATCTCTTTTCCCATGTAAGAACCAGAGTCTTTGTGTGGCTAAATCCTACGGCGGATATCGACAATAAGGGCTATCAGATTTGTCAGTCCCTATTCGGTATCGGTACAGGTGGCTGGTTCGGTCTTGGAGTTGGAGAAGGAATTCCAACGAAGATACCAATTGTAGATAAGGATTTTATTTTCTCGGCAATATCAGAGGAATTCGGTGCAATCTTTGCAATTGGATTGATTTTGCTCTGCGTAAGCTGTTTTATTATGATTCTTAATGTGGCTATGCAGATGAAGGACAAGTTCTATAAGCTGGTTGCAGTAGGGCTTGCAGTTTTATATGCTACACAAGTGATTTTAACAATTGGTGGTGCAATTAAATTTATTCCATCAACAGGTGTGACGTTGCCACTTGTAAGCTATGGTGGAAGCAGCATGCTATCGACTCTCATCATATTTGGTATTGTGCAAGGATTGTATATGAGAAAAGCAGCTGCACAGTCGAATACTTCTGGCAAAAAGGCTACAAAAAAGAACGATATGGAAGATGTTAATCGAGAATACAATGTTGTTACGTATATTTTTCTTGCTGTATTCGTAGCTATGATTGCTTACTTTGTATATTTCCTTACATTTGAAAGCGAAGAATTTATTAACAACGAATATAATGGACTCCATGCAACGCTGGAAGATGATGTAATAAAAGGGGATATCATAACTTCTGATGGATATGTAATTGCAGAGACAGTTGTTTCTAAAAATGGTGAAGAAGAACGATATTATCCGTATGGTACTATGTTTGCGCATGCAACTGGATACTCGACTAATGTGCGTACAGGCTTAGAGAAAAAGCTTAATTTTACATTGCTTCGTTCCCATTCCTTTTTTATGGAGCAGATTATGCATGATTTTACAAACGAAAAGGATTTAGGTGACAATGTAATTACTACGCTTCGTTATGATTTGCAGGAAGCAGCATATAAGGCATTGGGAAATTATGATGGTGCAGTAATCGTTATGGAACCGTCTACTGGCAAGATTCTTGCAATGGTATCCAAACCAACCTATAATCCAAACTCCATAGAGGAGGATTGGGAGAGCTTACAGGAGGGCTCTGCACTATATAATCGTGCTACACAGGGGCAGTATACGCCAGGTTCTATATTTAAGATGATGACGCTTCTTGCCTATATAGAAAGTAACCCAGACAGCTACAAGGAATATAGCTATGAATGTACTGGTGAAATTACGATAAACAATAAAACCATTCACTGTGCATCTGGAAAGAAGCACGGCAAAGTAGATTTAAAAACATCATTTTCTGAATCATGCAATACTTCCTTTGCATATATGATGCAGGAAATAGATGAAAAGACACTGCAAAGTGTTTGTGACGGTTTGCTGTTCAATCAGACTTTGCCAATTTCTTTTGAGTCTTCTGTTAGCAGTTTTTCTATTGCGGATACAGATAGTAGTGCATTAAAGATAGATACCGCTATTGGTCAGGGCAAGACACTTGTTTCGCCACTTCATATGGTTATGCTTGCCAGTGCAATATGCAATGATGGAGAAGCGATGCGTCCACAGCTGGTAGATAGAATTGAGAATTACAATGGAATTCTTGTAGAAGAGATGAAGGCAAAGTCCTATAAGAACTTATTTAATGAAATACAATTAGATGTTTTAAAGGATTTTATGAGAGAAACCGTTGAAACAGGGACTGCATCACGTCTAAATAAGGAAAGTTACATTGCTTATGGAAAGACGGGGACGGCTCAGACAACTAGTGATCTTGATAAGACAAATGCATGGTTTTTAGGTTTTGCAGAAGCGGATGGAAAAGAGATTGCCATTGCAGTTGTAGTAGAAGATTCAGGAAGTGGCAGTAAGTATGCAGTTCCAGTTGCAGAAAAAATCTTTGATTTATACTTCAAATAGTTTTTGGAATTAGTTGCATATATCACGAAAAATTGGTATACTGTGTATAGTTTTTGAGACACCAACACGTAGGAGGTATTGCAATGATCGAGGCAACGAGTTGTGGCGGTGTAGTAATTTATCGTGGTAAGATTTTGCTCTTATATAAGAATTATAAGAACAAATATGAAGGTTGGGTTCTTCCAAAGGGCACTGTAGAGCCAGGGGAAGAGTACAAGGATACGGCTATCCGTGAAGTGAAAGAGGAAACGGGAGCTGATGCAACAATTATCCGATACATAGGAAAAAGCCAGTACACCTTTACCGTACCAGAAGATACCGTCGAAAAAGAGGTTCATTGGTATTTGATGATGGGAGATAGCTATTATAGCAAACCACAGAAGGAGGAATTTTTCGTTGATTCTGGGTTCTATAAGTACCATGAAGCATATCATTTGCTGAAATTTACCAATGAGAAACAAATCTTGGAGAAAGCATATAACGAGTATCTGGATTTGAAAAAGAGTAACCTTTGGGGGACTCATAAGTACTATTAAATCAATGTAAACGTATAGAATATGCCACCGTTATGAAGATGTGTATAATGGTGGCATATTTCTTACACAATGAAAGAGGTTTTGCTCAGATGCAGTTTATGGGGTGTTTGTACGTAGCGGATTCACTTATCTCTACGCAATACAAGGTGATTGAAAAAGTTCATAAAAGCAAACTGATACCTAATCTGTATTTGATTGCATTATCAGTCAATCCTGACAATATGCTTGATTTAATTCCAGAGTGGGAGGCTTTACAAAAAGGATATCCAAGGGACGAGCTTAAGGTTGTGGGTATTGCAACTGGCAAGAAAGAGGCTGTTGCGCTTGTAAAATGTATTATTGAGGATTCTGTGATGCATACTGGTAGTGCTGATGTAAGGCCGTTTTTAAAAACAAAGTGGGAGGAACAGGCATGCAGATAGTTCTTTCTATTTTACAATTTTTAGGTTGGGCGTTTTTGGCAGCAATCATTATAGTCGTTTTAGCCTTGCTTATTATTATGTTTCATCCAGTTCGATATGTCGTGGATGTTCACTGGCTAGAGGAGCAATGGGCAAAGTTCCAGGCTCATTGGCTTTTTCATTTGATTCGAGCCAAGGTTTCGTACAGTGATGACCTGATATATGGAGAAATTCATATCTTCTCAAAAACAATTACTTTTTCTTATGATTTAACAGAAGAAAAAGAGAAAGAGCCAAAAGAGAAGGAAGAGAAGGTAAAAGAGCCAAAAGAAAGCTCTGACGAGGGTATCATTTCCAGAATAAAGGGAATGATAGAACGTATAAAAGCAGTATATGCAAAGGTAAAGAAGATTCTTTCAGATGAGAAAAATCAAGAAGCAGTTCGGCATTTGAAAAATGAACTTATCTACTTCTTTAAAGTGCTTCTTCCAAAGAAATCAAAAGTAGATGCAGCATTTTCTACTGGTTCACCTGATACAACAGGTCAGTTGTTTGGTATATTAGCCTGTTTACCAGCGATGTATCAGAAGGATTGGAAGATTCTTCCAGATTTTACTTCCGAAGATTTATACCTTAAAGGAACCATTTGGGGCAAGGGGCGTATCTACGGATGTGAAATTGTTGGCATAATTTTTAGAATAGTATTTGATAAGAATTGCAGAAGATTGTATACTATTATCAATAGATTTATAAATTGGTTTAAAAAGAGCGAGAATAAAGCGGAGGGTAACATAAATGGATAAATTAAATACAACAGTAGAATCATTATTTAAGGGAATGGAAAACTTTGTTAGTACCAAAACTGTAGTTGGGGAACCAACACAGGTTGGAGATACATTCATTGTTCCATTAGCAGATGTATCATTTGGTATTGCTGCAGGTGCTGTATCAGAAGCAAATAAGAATAACGGTATGGGCGGTATGGGCGGCAAGGTTACACCTAGTGCAGTTCTCGTTATTAAAAAAGATTCTACAAGACTTATCAATATCAAGAATCAGGATGCTATTACCAAGATTTTGGACATGGTTCCAGACTTACTAGATCGCTTTGTGCCTGTAAAGACAGAAGAAGCCGCAGTGGAAGTTGAAGAAGTTACAGAAGATTTTATGAAAGATAATGAAATCTAATAATATGAAAAAAAATTCATTTTGTGCTTGCAATATGTATAGCTTTCTGTTAGAATATCCATGTTGTGAGCTCGAAACACTGTTTGGGCTTAGTGAATTTGCAAGGAGGTGCAATTAGAATGGCAAAATGTGCAGTATGTGAAAAAGGCGTTCATTTCGGAATCGCAGTTAGTCACTCTCATAGAAGATCTAATAAAATCTGGAAATCTAACATTAAACGTGTTAATTGTAAAGTAAACGGAGTACCAAAGAAATTATATGTTTGTGCTTCTTGCTTAAGATCTGGCCGTGTTGAACGTGCTTAATTAAAATGAACATTGAAGAACTGTCGTAAGGCAGTTCTTTTTTTGTTGCTATTTTTTGAAAAACATGTATGAAATCGAATACAAGGTTTGCTTTTTAGGAAAATTAAGGTATAATATATACATATCTATGCATAATTTTATGGAGGTTACAATTATGAAATGCCAAATGGAAAACCAATATGGTACAGTTTTGATTGATGAAAATGTAATTGCAACTTATGCAGGTTCAGTTGCTGTAGAATGCTTCGGTATTGTAGGTATGGCTGCAGTAAATGTAAAGGATGGACTTGTTAAATTATTAAAGAAAGAACATATTACTCATGGTATTGAAGTTACAGTTGGGGGAAATAATGAAATCACGATTGATTTCCACGTTATCATTGCTTATGGTGTAGCTATCGTAACTGTATGTGATAACTTAATTGAAACCGTTAAATACAAAGTAGAACAGTTCACAGGTATGAAGGTCGACAAGATCAATATCCATGTTGAAGGCGTACGCGTGATTGACTAAGGAGGATATCGAAGTGAAGATTACTAGTATTGATTCAAGTAAATTAGCGAAAATGTTCCTTGCTGGCGCAGCTAACCTTGACGCGAAAAAAGAATGGATTAATGAATTAAATGTATTCCCTGTTCCAGACGGTGATACAGGTACAAACATGACTATGACTATTATGTCAGCAGCTAGAGAAGTAAGCGGTCTTGGTGAAAATCCAGAGATGAAAGTACTTGCAAAAGCTATTTCTTCTGGTTCTCTTCGTGGTGCGAGAGGTAACTCTGGTGTTATCCTTTCTCAGTTGTTCAGAGGTTTCTGCAAGATCGTAGGCGAATATGATGAAGTAGATGTATGTGTACTTTCAGATGCTATGCAGAAAGCGGTTGAAACAGCTTACAAAGCGGTTATGAAACCAAAGGAAGGTACAATCCTTACAGTTGCTAAAGGTGCTGCAGATAAAGCATTAGAATTAGCAAACGAGACAGACGACTTAGTATATTTCTGTGATGAAGTAATCAAACATGCTGACTATGTTCTTAGCCAGACTCCAGAAATGCTTCCTGTTCTCAAACAGGCAGGTGTAGTTGACTCAGGCGGACAGGGTCTCATGCAGGTATTAAAAGGTGCGTATGACGCATTACTTGGAAAAGAAGTAGATTATTCTATCGATGTACCTGCAGCTGGCAGCACTTTTGTAAAAATTTCTGCTGAAACAGAAGCAGAAATCAAATTTGGTTACTGTACAGAGTTTATTATCGTGCTTAATAAGCCTATGTCAGATAGAGAAGAATTAGAGTTTAAAGCATTCCTTGAATCTATCGGTGATTCAATCGTAGTGGTAGCGGACGATGAGGTTACAAAGACTCACGTACATACCAATGATCCAGGTCTTGCAATCCAGAGAGCACTTACTTATGGTTCTCTTAGCAAGATTAAGATTGATAACATGCGTGAAGAACATGAAGAAAAGCTTCTCAAAGAAGCAGAACAGCAGGCAATCGCAGCTGCAGAAGCTAAGGCTTCAGAACCACGTAAAGAAATGGGCTTCGTAGCAGTTTCTATCGGTGAAGGTATGAATGAAATCTTCAAAGGCCTTGGAGTGGATTATTTGATTGAAGGCGGTCAAACCATGAATCCAAGTACTGCAGATATGCTGGATGCTATTGAAGCTGTTCATGCTGATACGATTTTCATCCTGCCAAATAACAAAAATATTATTTTGGCTGCAAATCAGGCGGCAACATTGGTTAAGGATAAAAAGATTGTTGTACTTCCAACGAAAACTGTTCCTCAAGGAATTACCGCTATTATCAACTATGTTCCAGATTTGTCTGTAGAGGAAAATGAAGAGGCAATGCTTGCTGAAATAGGCAATGTAAAGACTGGACAGGTCACATATGCTGTGCGCGATACTCAGATTGATGATAAAGTGATTTCTCAAGGCGACTACATGGGAATCGGTGATAAGGGTATTCTTGCGGTTGGAACAGATATGCGCGAGATTACTTTGAACATGATTGATGAAATGATTTCCGATGATGATGAATTAATCAGCATTTATTATGGCAGTGATGTCGAGGAAGAAGATGCTGAAAGCATCAGAGAAGAAGTAGAGAGCAGACATCCAAACTGTGATGTAGAATTGCAGTATGGTGGTCAGCCAATTTACTATTATGTTGTTTCCGCTGAATAAATTTATAAAGGAATACACATGAATTTAAAAGATAATATTTTAGAGTTGAAAGGGATTGGCGAGAAATCAGCCAATCTTTTTCGTAAGTTGAATATTGAAACGTTAAGAGACCTTGTTTCATATTATCCAAGGGATTATGAGACTTTTGCACCTTGTATAAAGGTTGTAGAGGTTAATGCCCCCTGCCTTTGTACGCTCAAACTTCGAATTGTAGATGATTGTAAGATTCGCAAAATTCGAAATTTAACAATTTTAAATGTTTCTGGAGCAGATGATACAGGTGTTTTGCAGTTGACTTTTTTTAATATGGCATATTTAAAAAATACATTAAAAAGAGGTGCTACATATATCTTTCGTGGTCAGGTTCTACCAAAAGGAACAAA
>JAZSCQ010000034.1:0-25970 GCA_045530745.1 Agathobacter sp. | reverse complement strand
GCTGTGCAATGTCTTTCTCACAACGGAGCATACTTCGCAGATAGTAAAATGGTTGAAAGACACAAAACTTAAGTAGAAAGCGTGATTCAAGAAATAGAAGCGTTTTCCTTAAATGTTCGTAATTTGCAGAAATACATAGGGCATATTTACTTTTTAATATAAAAACAAGGCTACCACAAATTTATATTTTGTGACAGCCTTACTAGGTTGGAGAGAGGAAATCTCCTATGTTTATACTATGGATTTTTCTTTCCATTTTCCGGATTGCCATCTAAAGAACATGGCAACCGCTCTGGTGCATTCGTCTAATGCTAATGCGATATATGCTCCTACAACGAGGAGATTTAGGTGAATGCCGAAGAAGTAGGTGCCACATACTGCACAGAGAAACATGAAAATTACTCCGATGATGACAGGAAAGAGGGCATCCCCACTTGTCTTTAATGCATTTCCAAATACAAGATTACTTACACGACCGATTTCCAAGAAGACGTCAATAGCAAGTAGTATTTGAACTAAAGAAACCATTTCCGGGTTGTCGGTAAATAAGGACATAATTGGGTGTGCAAAAAGTGCAAAGGCAGATTCAACAACAATTGCTACTGCGATACCGATGAGTGCAGCCTTTTTGGTGCCCTTATCGCAGGCTTCATATTCTCTGGCACCAACACGCCAACCTGTCATAATGGCATTGGCCTGGGCGAGAGCTGCTCCGATAGCAAAGGAGAAGTGTGTAATCTGCACTGTATAGGAACGAGCGGTTACGTTGAATCCGTCTGGATCCATCTGGTTTAAGAAACGCATCATAAGTGTCATAGCCACGTTATATAAAGCGGACTCCATTGCAGATGGTAAACCAATTTGGATGATTTGTTTGAATACTTCTTTTGCTGGAAGACGATGAGGATCCTCTTTGGCTTTCACCAGCTTAAGAGATGCAAATAACACGAGTACAAGGTTTAATACCTTTGAGATAACAGTTGCAATTGCAACACCGACAACGCCCATTTCGAATACGAATAGGAATACAGCGTTTAATCCAAGGTTTAAGAAGTTTGCAATAACCGTTGCAGTAAGTGGTTGCTTTAAGAAACCAAATGCTCTTAGATAACCCGAGAAAATAGGGATAAGGGCGTTTAGGAAACTAAATCCGCCTACAATTTGCAGGTATTCAAGTGCAGGACGCCGAAGTGCATCTGCAATTCCGACAACGTCCAGGATAAAACCACCACCAAAGAAAAGGATTGAACTAATTATAATACCAACAAGAGCATTAAAAAAGATGCCGAGCTGTCTTGCCTGATAGGCAATTCCTGGTTTGTTTGCGCCGATGTTTTGTGTCATAACGGCCATCATACCATTGGAGACAACCGAATACATGATGATAAACATTCCGATATAGGTGTTTGCAGTTCCAACTGCACCTACGGCCTGGTCTCCCACAGATGAGAGCATCAGGGTATCGACCATACCTGCCAGCATAAAAAATATTGTTTCTATACAAATAGGGACAAAGAGTTGTCCGAGCGTTTTTCTTTCGTTCATATATATCCTTCCATATGAATCTATCTATTGTTTCTAGTTATCATAATATTATCCATAAAAAGTGATAAATTCTCACATTATTTCAATTGAAAATTGCACTATTTCTAGATGTTTGTTATCATATAGAGTAAAGAGAGGTAAATTCCAAAAAAGAGAGGCGACCTATGTATCGAGAGCTAAAAGAAAATAAGCCACATGGGACCAAGGAGTATTCCTATACCCAGTATTTTATGCGAAAACCGAGAAATGCATTTCATATTCCGGTGCACTGGCATGATGAGGTGGAGATTATTTATGTAAAAAAAGGTAAAATAACAATTTTTATAGAGGAAGCCGTTTTCCATGCGAATGCAGGAGATTTGTTTTTTGTGAATTCAGGGGAGCTTCATTTCATGGAATCGGATGACATGAGCGTGGAATATTATACCTTGCTATTTCCACTTACATTTCTGTCATTTCAGATTGAGGATGCTTTGGAAAAGGAATTCTTTTTGCCATTACGGCAAAAGAAGCTTTGCTTTCCAAGTCAGCTCCAGGATATGATGCAAAAAAAACAGGTGTGCAAAATGGTGCAGGAACTCATCAATGTCAACGATGAAAAAGATACGAGTTATCAGTTGCGTACCAGAATTATTTTGCTAGAAATCATAGAATGCCTGATAAAAGAGAGGGCTTTTTTGCAGGCTGAGTTTGCGAATGCAACAGACATGCAAAGAGAGCTGATTACTTTTATTCAGAAGCATTATATGGAAAAAATCACTCTAGGTATGCTTGCGGAAGAGTTTCACCTTTCTGAGAAATATGTATCTTGGTATTTTAAAGAACATTTTTCCATTAGCTTTATGCAATATGTGCTACATCTTCGTATGTCAAAGGCAAAGGAACTGCTGATAAGTACAGATATGCCGATTACAGAGGTAGCGTTGTCCTGTGGGTACCCAAGTGTGAATCTTTTTATTCGAAATTTCAAAGAGGTACATGGAGTGACGCCATTACAATACCGCAAACAGGCCAATTCATTTATATAAAAGTGAGGTAATGCAATTATGAAAGATGAGAAGAATTATATTTTGATTGCAGATGATGAAAAGGAAATAAGAGATATCCTAAAGCTGCTTTTGGAAGGGGAAGGATATATGGTGCTGGCTGTGTCAGATGGACAAGAGGTGCTTGATGCTGCCAACGCAGATATAGATCTATACATTTTGGATGTTAACATGCCAGAAGTGACGGGATTTATGGCTGCAATGGAGCTACGAAAAAGAACAGATGCACCGATTATTTTCCTGACAGCATATTCAGGAGAAATGGATAAGGTCATGGGCTTTTCAACAGGCGCAGATGATTATGTAGTAAAACCATTTTCAAATATGGAGCTTCTAATGCGTGTGAAGGCAATCTTAAGACGCCGTGTAGGAGAAGTGGCGGTGAAGCAGACGGAAGAGACAACAAAGATTCCATTTGAGGATTTGATTTTGGACTTGGATAATCAGTCGGTACTTCGGAATGGTGAAATAATTGCTTTGACATATACTGAATTTCGTATTTTGGAACTGTTGGTCAGTCACAAAAAGAAGGTATATTCTCTTGACAATATTTATCAGAGCATATGGGAAGAAGAGCCTGTTGCAGATAGTGCAATTATGGTACATATCAAAAATATACGCAAAAAAATAGGAGATGATTCCCGTAATCCAAGGTATATAAAGACTGCTTGGGGAAAGGGGTATTATGTGGAATAGTGCAGGACAAAATACCAAAGAAAAACGTTCAGCGTCTCATCGACTTTCACATGAGATATTAGGCGCTTTTTTGCTAGCTCTTGGAATTGCGATAGTGGTCTTTTGGATATTAAATGAATGTGCGAATGTAATCTTATTACGCTATGTAGAAGAGGAATTGCTTATGATGCCAGAAAACCAGTTGATTGACTGGCAGTATAAGATATTAGGATTTAGTATGATTGCAGGTGGTGTACTTTTCGTGAGTATGTTCCTGTTTTTTGTGGGAGAACGATTATCGTATATTCGAGAAATTGTTAAGGGAATAGAAGCTCTTGGACAGCATCAATGGGATTATGAGATTCCATTGCGAGGGAAAAATGAATTGACAGAGCTGGCAAAGCAGGTGAATGAACTTTCAAAGGAAGAAGCTGCATTTCAGCTGAAAGAAAAACAACTGCAGGATGAGAAGATGAGTCTTATGCGTTCGCTTTCCCATGATATTCGTACGCCATTGACTTCAATGCTGTCCTACTCAGAATACATGAGAGAGAAAGAGGTTTTGACTTCAGATGAAATCAAAACCTATATGGAATTAATCGAACAAAAATCTAAACAAATCAAGGTCTTAACGGATCGTCTTCTGGATGGTGGAAGTCGTCGGTTAGAGTATATCGAAAATGGACGGTTTCTGATGGAACAGCTGGTTGACGAGTGGAGTGCGGAATTGGAAGAGGAGTTCTCATTGGAAATTTCATTTGAGAAATGCCCTGTTTTTTCGGGGGAATTTGACGTGGAAGAGCTACGACGTATTTTTGACAATTTAGCTTCCAACATCCGAAAGTATGCAGATGAAACATTTCCAATTCAATTACAGGTAAAAGAAGAGGATGGGCGTGTGTGTGTACTTCAATCGAATTATTGTAAGGTCTTGGATATGCCTGTAGAAAGCTCGAGAATTGGTATTGAGAGTATTCGAGAAATCGCCGCTTTGTATGGAGGCGGTGTTGAGGTGACACAGATAGATGCATTGTTTTCTATTAACATAAGACTCATGGAGATAAAAAATAATCTTTAGAATTTCTTTAGAATTACCTTGTAAATTTCTTTAGAAGTTTACATTAAGATGAACTTGTAAACGAAACAGGAACACAGTTCCGAAGTAAAGAAAGAGAGGTAATTATTATGTTAGAATTATTTATGGATCCTTTAGGAGCACTCGTAGTTACATTTTTTGTGATGAGTATTATCAGCATTTTGGCACTGGTGTCAATTTACTTGGTAAAAAATGAGCAAGTCAAGAAAACACTTTTGTATTTCTTATCTGTATGGGGTGTTATTGTGGCATACTGTGGCGTGCTTGCAACTCCACCATATATGATGAGTGAAATTTTAATCACAGTGGCCTTTGGCGTAATGGCAATCGTCGCATTGTTGATGTACAAGTTTTCTAAAAAAGAAAACAAGTTCCAGATTGCAAGAGTTTTAGTAAGCATATCTGTAGTAGCAGGTATGATTGACTGCTTTATGATTTAAAGATATTGATACATAAAAAAGATAAGTAAGAAGAAAGAGAGTCTGTGACTCTCTTTTTTTGATAAAAGAACGTTTGTTCTGTACATTAAAAATGAATTGTGGTATACTATAATAAGTAAAAAAGAACTATGGGTTTTGGAGGAATTTTATTTTATGAACTTCAAATTACATTCCGAATTTCAACCAACCGGCGATCAGCCACAAGCCATTGAAGCCCTTGTAAAAGGCTTCCAGGAAGGCAACCAGTTCCAAACACTTCTTGGTGTTACAGGCTCTGGTAAGACATTTACCATGGCCAATGTCATCGCCGCTTTAAATAAACCGACTTTGATTATTTCGCATAACAAGACACTTGCTGCACAGCTTTATGGGGAGATGAAGGAGTTCTTTCCAGAGAATGCAGTAGAATACTTTGTATCATACTATGATTATTATCAGCCAGAAGCATATGTGCCTTCATCAGATACGTATATTGCGAAGGACTCTTCTATCAATGACGAAATTGATAAATTACGTCTTTCTGCGACGGCTGCCATGGCAGAGCGAAAGGATGTTATTATAGTGGCATCCGTTTCCTGTATTTATGGTATCGGTAGTCCAGATGATTACATGAACATGATGGTATCTTTGCGCCCTGGCATGGAGATTGACAGAGACGAAGTTATCCGTCAGTTGATTGATATTCAGTATACGAGAAACGAGATGGATTTTAAGCGTGGTACGTTTCGAGTGCATGGAGATGTTGTAGAGATTTTTCCTGCAAACAATTCAGACAAGGCAGTGCGAGTAGAGTTTTTTGGTGATGAAATTGATAGAATTACAGAGATTGATGTGCTGACAGGAGAGATTCATGCACAGCTTAATCACTGTGCGATTTTCCCTGCATCACATTACGTAGTGCCTATGGACAAGATTCATGCAGCCTGTGACAATATCGAAGCTGAGCTTGCAGAACGAGTGAAATATTTTAAAGGCGAGGACAAGCTTATCGAAGCACAGAGAATTGCGGAACGTACTAATTTTGATATTGAGATGCTAAAAGAAACAGGTTTCTGTAGTGGAATTGAGAACTATTCCAGACATCTGGCAGGAAGAGCTGCAGGTGAGATGCCGGATACATTGATTGATTATTTTCCAGATGACTTTTTAATTATCGTGGACGAGTCCCATATTTCGGTTCCACAGATTCGTGGTATGTATGCGGGAGACCGATCACGAAAGACGACGTTGGTCGAATACGGATTTCGACTTCCATCGGCACTGGATAACAGACCGCTGAATTTTGAAGAGTTCGAAGGCAAAATAGACCAGATGCTTTTTGTGTCTGCGACACCTGGTGAATACGAAGCAAACCATGAACTGCTTCGAACAGAGCAGATTATCCGTCCAACGGGCCTTCTCGATCCAGAGATAAGTGTGCGCCCAGTGGAGGGTCAGATTGATGATTTGATTGGTGAAGTAAATAAAGAGGTAGCGAATCATAATAAGGTGTTGATTACTACCCTGACCAAACGCATGGCGGAAGATTTGACGCGTTATATGAGTGAAGTTGGTATTCGTGTAAAATACCTGCATTCCGATATTGATACTCTCGAACGTCAGGAAATCATTCGTGATTTGCGACTGGATGTATTTGATGTACTGGTTGGAATCAACCTGCTTCGAGAGGGGCTTGATATTCCAGAGATTACACTTGTTGCGATTCTTGATGCGGACAAAGAAGGCTTCCTTCGTTCGGAGACTTCTCTGATTCAGACCATTGGTCGTGCTGCGCGTAATAGTGAGGGTCATGTTATTATGTATGCGGACAAGATGACGGATTCGATGCGTGTAGCGATTGAAGAAACCGAACGCCGTCGCAAGGTACAGCAGGCTTATAATGAGGAACATGGCATTACACCTCAGACGATTCGCAAGTCTGTCCGTGAACTAATTGCGATTTCGAAGAAGGTAGCTGCCGATGAGGATAAGTATGCAAAAGATCCAGAATCCATGAGCAAGAAAGAATTGGAAAAGACGATTGCAGAGATTCAGAAGAAGATGCAGAAAGCAGCTGCAGAGCTTAATTTTGAAGCGGCAGCAGAATATCGTGATAAGATGATTACGTTGAAAAATATGTTGAGGGATTTATAAAATGGCAAAGACAAAAAAGGAAAGAAAATACATTAAGATTCGTGGTGCCCACGAGCACAACTTAAAAGGTATCGACATTGATATTCCAAGAGATGAGTTTGTCGTGTTGACAGGTTTATCTGGCTCTGGTAAGTCATCCCTGGCATTTGATACCATTTATGCAGAAGGACAACGACGCTACATGGAGTCGCTTTCTTCTTATGCAAGACAGTTCCTTGGGCAGATGGAGAAGCCAAATGTTGAAAGCATCGAAGGACTTCCACCAGCGATTTCTATTGACCAGAAATCCACCAATCGTAATCCACGTTCTACCGTAGGTACAGTAACGGAAATTTACGATTACTTCCGTCTGCTTTATGCACGAATTGGGATTCCGCATTGTCCAGAGTGTGGACGTGCGATTACCAAGCAGACCATCGACCAGATGGTAGATACTGTAATGCAGCTTCCGGAGAAGACACGTATCCAAATTTTGGCGCCAGTAGTAAGAGGTAGAAAAGGACAACATGAGAAGCTTTTTGAGAAAGCGAAGAAAAGTGGCTATGTAAGAGTCGTTGTAGATGGTGCACAGTATGAGCTTTCAGAAGAGATTCCTCTTGATAAGAATATTAAACACAATATTGATATTATAATTGACCGTCTTGTAGTAAAGGAAGGTATCGAGAAACGTCTGACGGATTCATTAGAGAATGCGTTTGATTTGACGGAGGGGAATGCAATTGTAGATGTCATTGACGGAGAGTCTATGAATTTCTCCCAGAATTTTGCATGTCCGGACTGTAACGTAAGTATTGATGAAGTGGAGCCAAGAAGCTTTTCGTTCAACAATCCATTCGGTGCATGTCCTACCTGTTTTGGTTTAGGATATAAGATGGAATTTGATGAAGATTTGATGATTCCAGATAAGAGTCTTGCGATATCAGAAGGCGCAGTTCAGGTTATAGGGTGGCAGTCGAGTACAGATCCATCTAGTTATACTTATGCTACACTTCGCGCATTATCGGAAGGATATGGATTTGATTTGAGCACACCATACAAGGATCTGCCAAAGGATATTCAGGATATGTTTATTCATGGTGGCGATGGACGTGTACTTAAGGTGCATTACAAAGGCCAGCGTGGCGAAGGCGTATATAACTTAGAATGGGAAGGCTTGATTAAGAATGTACAACGCCGTTACCGCGAGACATTTTCAGAAACCATGAAGGCAGAGTATGAGCAGTTTATGCGCATCACACCATGTGAATGCTGTGGTGGACAGCGTCTAAAGAAGTCTTCGCTTGCAGTTACAGTAGCTGACAAAAATATCTACGAGATAACCAATATGTCGGTAAAAGATCTGGTGGATTTCCTGGAGCAGATGGAGCTTTCTAAGCAGCAGCTTTTAATTGGGGAGCAGATTTTAAAAGAGATAAAGGGCAGAGTAGGATTCTTAAAAGAGGTAGGGCTGGATTATCTTTCCCTGACTCGTGGTACAGCAACTTTATCCGGTGGAGAAGCACAGCGTATTCGTTTGGCAACACAGATTGGGTCTGGCTTGGTAGGTGTTGCATATATTCTCGACGAACCAAGTATTGGTCTGCATCAGAGAGATAACGATAAGCTTTTAGGT
The DNA here is from genome assembly GCA_045530745.1 of Agathobacter sp. GTDB lineage: Bacteria > Bacillota > Clostridia > Lachnospirales > Lachnospiraceae > Roseburia. The sequence goes on along the minus strand of JAZSCQ010000034.1, from coordinate 17,423 downwards.
GCGTTAAAGAATTTAAAGGATCTAGGCAATACACTTGTAGTAGTAGAACATGATGAAGACACTATGCGTGCGGCTGATTATATCGTAGATATCGGGCCGCGTGCAGGTGTACATGGAGGCGAGGTAGTAGCAACTGGTACAGCAGAGGACATTATGAAATGCAAGGATTCTCTGACGGGGGCATATCTAAGTGGTCGCATCAAGATTCCGGTTCCCGCAGAACGTAAGAAACCAACTGGTTTTATTACGATAAAAGGAGCGAGGGAAAATAATCTTAAGAACATTGACGTGGATATTCCTTTGGGGGTAGTGACCTGTATTACAGGTGTGTCTGGTTCAGGAAAGAGTTCGCTTACCAACGAGATTTTATATAAGCATCTTGCAAAATCCTTAAACCGAGCAAGATGTATTCCGGGAAAACACGATGATATCACTGGTTTGGAACAGTTGGATAAGGTTATTGACATTGATCAGTCACCAATTGGGCGCACCCCACGTTCGAATCCAGCAACCTATACCGGAGTGTTTGATTTGATTCGTGATCTTTTTGCAGCTACCTCAGATGCAAAGGCAAGAGGTTACAAAAAGGGGCGTTTCAGCTTCAATGTAAAAGGTGGACGTTGTGAAGCATGTAGTGGTGACGGTATCTTAAAGATAGAGATGCATTTCCTTCCAGATGTATATGTGCCTTGTGAGGTCTGTGGCGGTAAACGTTACAATCGTGAGACGCTTGAAGTGAAATATAAAGGCAAGAGTATCTATGATATTTTAGATATGACGATTGAAGATGCCGTAGAATTTTTCAAGAATGTTCCATCTGTACTTCGAAAGATTCAAACACTTCATGATGTAGGTTTAGGATATATCAAACTTGGACAGCCATCTACAGAGCTGTCTGGCGGTGAGGCACAGCGTATTAAGCTTGCGACAGAGCTTAGCCGTAAGAGCACAGGTAAGACCATCTACATTTTAGATGAACCTACCACAGGCTTACATTTTGCGGATGTGCACAAACTGGTTGAAATTCTTCACCGACTTGCAGCAGATGGCAATACGGTTGTCGTAATCGAACACAACCTAGATGTTATCAAGACGGCAGATTATATTATTGATATGGGACCAGAAGGCGGAGACGGTGGCGGTACTGTGATTGCAAAGGGTACGCCAGAAGAAGTGTGTAAAGTGGATGCGTCTTATACAGGAAAATTCTTAACGCCATATTTGGAGTCATAATAAATGAAAAAGTTTATAGACAAGAAGGTACTTCTGATAAGTGGAATAGTTTTTTCTTTTTTGTTTGTTCTTGTAATCGGCTCTTTCCTTTTGAAAGGAAAAGAGCCGATTTCCACAGAAGTAGAAGAACACTACCATAGGACAGAAGAAATCGTGGAAAACAATTCGTCCATTGGCGGGACACAGATGGAAAATAAACAGCCAATTACCGAAAAAGACAAAAAAATATCTGGAAAATTTTCTCTTAACTATAAAGGAGTAAATGGGTATCAAGATATAGACGCTGCGTCTATAACAATTAAAGCAATGTAGGTATCTGGTTTTGTACAATGATTTCAAAAAATCTTAATAAAAAACTCTTTGAAAATTGCAGTAAATCGTATATAATAACTTTAAGTATGGAAAAATATGTTTAATCTTATATATATACGAAAATTCGAAAGGAGAACCAGACATTATGATGTTAGGGACAGACATTGGTATCGACTTAGGTACCGCTAGTATTTTGGTTTATATCAAAGGAAAAGGTGTAGTATTAAAAGAGCCATCCGTTGTAGCATTTGATAGAGATACAAACAAGATTAAAGCAATTGGAGAGGAAGCTAGACTTATGCTTGGTCGTACACCAGGTAATATCGTTGCAGTACGTCCTCTTCGTCAGGGTGTTATTTCTGATTATACAGTTACTGAAAAAATGATTAAATACTTCATTCAGAAGGCACTTGGCAAGAGAACCTTCCGTAAACCACGTATCAGTGTATGTGTACCAAGTGGTGTTACTGAAGTAGAGAAGAAGGCAGTAGAGGATGCTACCTACCAGGCTGGTGCACGTGAAGTAGAAATTATCGAAGAGCCAATTGCAGCAGCTATTGGTGCTGGTATCGATATTGCAAAACCATGCGGAAACATGATTGTAGATATCGGTGGTGGTACAACAGATATCGCAGTTATTTCTCTTGGTGGTTCTGTAGTAAGCACTTCTATCAAGATTGCAGGCGATGATTTTGATGAAGCTTTAGTTCGTTACATGCGTAAGAAACACAATCTTCTTATCGGTGAAAGAACTGCAGAAGATATTAAGATTAAAATTGGTACATGCTATCCAATGGCTCAGCCAGAAACTATGGATGTTAGAGGCCGTAACTTAGTAACAGGTCTTCCAAGAACTATTACAGTTAGTTCGGAAGAGACAGAAGAAGCTCTTCGTGAACCAACCATGCAGATTGTTGAAGCCGTACACTCTGTATTAGAAAAGACTCCACCAGAACTTGCAGCTGACGTTGCAGATAGAGGTATTGTACTTACTGGTGGCGGAGCACTTCTTCGTGGTTTGGAAGAACTTATTGAAGAACGTACAGGTATCAATACAATGACAGCAGAAAATCCTATGACCTGTGTTGCTGTAGGTACAGGTAAATATGTAGAATTTTTAGCTGGCAAACGTGATGAATAATTTTAAAGTTCATTGCACAAACAGGTTAATATTTTGGATTAAGATTCCGATATACAATGTGGGAGACTACGTATGTGGTCTTCCCACACTTGTTTTATATCAAATTCTGTTAGAATTTAGAAAGGGGCTATAATATGATCAAAGGTTTGTATACCGCCCACACAGGGATGGTAAACGAAATGAAAAGACTTGATGTTCTGACCAACAATCTGGCGAATGCAGATACTACTGCATACAAAAAAGAAGGCACAACATCACGTACTTTTGCCGATGAACTGGCAATCAAAATCAAAGATACCTCACATTATGGTCTCCATCAAACACTCGGTGAAATTTCTTTAGTAACCCATTTGGGTCAGGTGTATACGGATTATTCAACCGGAAGTTTCGAAGTAACCGATAATGAAACGGATTTCGCGCTTGAGGGAGAAGGTTTCTTTGCGGTAGCGTTCACAGATAAGGCTGGCAATACTTCTGTCAAACTTACTCGTGACGGAAATTTTGTGGTTGATAATGAGGGATACTTAAGAACCAAAGACGGTGATTTTGTATTAAATGCAACTGGGGCACTGAATATGAGTGCAGATCCAGCAAACTATGTTCGAGTAAATACTTTGGCACCTTTTTCAGTTGATCAGCAGGGATATATTTATCAGAATGAACAGCTGGTTGGCACATTGGGGGTAGTAGACGTTGAGAACTACGACTACTTGGAAAAGTACGGCGAGAATATGTATAACCTGGTAGAGGGCGGTGTGATTACAGCATCGGAAGCAAAGGTGCAGCAGGGAATGTTAGAAAGTTCTAATGTTAACGTTGTGGATGAGATGGTAAATATGATTGCTATCCAGAGAGCTTACGATGCAGGACAGAAGGTTATCCGTTCTGTAGATGAAACTCTGGCAACTACCGTAAACCTCGGTAAAGTACAGTAATTCTAAGGGGGAATACATACTATGATGAGAGCATTATATACGGCTGCCAGCGGTATGAAAGCAGGTCAGACCAATGTAGATACCATTGCAAATAACTTATCAAATGTTAATACCAATGGATATAAAACAACTAGAACAGAGTTTAAATCACTGTTATATCAGACAATTCAGACGAAGACAACTTCTGCAAATGGGGAAGAAAAGCCGGTTGGTGCACAGGTTGGCTTGGGTACAAGAGTAGCATCTACTACCTCTATGTATACACAGGGTGCACTTACTGCAAGTGAAAGTGCAACAGACTTTGCATTAGAAGGTGATGGTTTCTTTGCGATTCGTGGAGCAGATGGACAGACTTATTATACCAGAAATGGTAACTTTACCTGGGCAATTGATGCGGCTGGTAATACGCTTTTAACGGATGTGGAAGGATGTCCTGTTCTCGACAGAGAAGGAAATGCTATTTATGTACCAGAAGGAATCACAGCAGAAGCAATGATTTTTGAGCAGAGCGGTGCAATCAGCTATCGTCTTCCAGATGGAACCGTAGTAGATATGAATCAGGCGTTTGGTATTTATCAGTTCAATAATCCAGCAGGTCTTGAGAAGTTATCCTATAGCAGATTAGAGCAGACAGATGCATCTGGCCAGCCTATGTTAGAAGGACAGATGGGTACTATTCCAAGTAAGGTTTGTCAGTATTATTTAGAAGGTTCTAACGTACAGGTTGCAGATGAAATGGTTAACATGATTATTGCACAGCGTGCTTATGAGATGAATTCCAAAGCAATCCAGACTGCAGATTCTATGCTTCAGACCGCCAACGAGCTGAAACGCTAGTGATAGGAGGATGTCGTTATGAGTATGGATGTTAGCGGTATTACTTCAATGCTAAGTCAGACTGGTGCAACCAATGCGACAAATAACGCAAGTGCTGCAAAGACCGATTCATTAAAGAATTCCGTGCATGGACTTTCATCCAATTCTACAGATGAAGAATTGATGGAGGTGCTCAAGGATTTCGAGTCTTATTTCATTGAACAGATGATAAAGCAGATGAAAGAAACCTTTACAGATGATGACGAAGAATCTTCTATGGCGTCTCAGTATACAGATACATTTATGGACTATGCCATTGAAGATATTGCGGATATGCTGTTAGAAGAAGTTGGTGGCAATATGACACAGCAGCTATTTGAGCAGATGAAACGTAACTACAATATTCCAACCGTGGAAGAGGTAGAGGCGGAAAACGTACAGAAAAATGTTGGGGATACCTCAACTAAAGAGATATAAGAAACAGGGCTGTCGCATACAAATTTGTGGACAGCCCTACTTTATATTTAGAATATATGTTACACGGTGTACACACAGTGCAACAAAATTTGAAAATAAGAAACAAGGCTGTTCACAAATTTGTATGTGGCAGGCCTGATAGAGATATGTAGCGGAGGAGATGAAATGGAGACGATACAGGGATATGTAGACCATATCATATATCGAAATACTGAAAATGGTTATTCGGTGCTTGTGCTTGTGTGTGGGGAAGAAGAACTCACCTGTGTGGGGATTTTCTCCGACATTGTAGAAGGAGAGAATATTGAAGCAAAAGGTGAATTTACCGAGCATCCTGTATATGGACGTCAGTTTAAAGTCAGCTCCTTCGAAGAAAAGGCTCCGGAGGATGAAGTTGCAATTGAGCGTTATTTAGGCTCTGGTGCGATAAGAGGGATTGGACTTGCACTGGCAGCACGAATCGTGCGCAGATTCAAAAAGGATACCTTTCGTATTATAGAAGAAGAACCAGAACGCCTTGCTGAAGTCAAAGGGATTAGTGAACGTAAAGCTATGGAGATTGCCGATCAGGTTAATGCAAAAAAGGACTTAAGGCAAGCAATGATTTTTCTTCAGCAGTACGGAATTAGTACTACACTTGCAGTGAAAATTTATAATTTTTACGGGTCAAGAATATACAGCGTTTTAAAAGAGAATCCATATCAGATGGCAGAGGATATTGATGGTGTGGGATTTCGAACGGCGGACGAGATTGCAACGCGCGCAGGGATACGTACGGACTCCGATTTTCGTATTCGCAGCGGGATTTTGTATGTGCTCCTGCAGGCGAGCTCAGAGGGACATACATATTTACCGATGGAGGAACTTACGATACGTACCAGCCAGCTATTAGAGGTTGATAGTGAACACATTGAGAAGCATTATATGAATCTTGCAATTGACCGTAAGATTATGATGCGACAGAAAGAGAATGTGACACAGATTTATGCCGCAAGCTTTTATCATATGGAAGCGAACACTGCCATGATGTTAAGACAGCTGGATGTCAGCTATGATGTTCCCGAAGCGGAAATAGAAAAACGGGTAAAACGTATTGAGAAGCAGACGAATATCGAGCTGGATGAGCAACAGTTTTGCGCAGTAAAAGAGGCAGTGCGAAATGGACTTTTGATTATTACAGGTGGACCTGGTACAGGTAAGACCACAACTATCAATACGATTATCCGCTATTTTGAGATGGAAGGAATGGATATTTTTCTAGGTGCACCAACAGGTCGAGCTGCAAAGCGTATGAGTGAGACGACTGGATTTGAGGCTAGAACCATTCACCGTATGCTTGAAGTAAATGGCGGTGTAGAAGGGACAGGTGGATTCGAAAGAAACGAGAAGAACCCACTAGAAACAGATGTTATCATCATAGATGAAATGTCTATGGTTGACATTACACTGATGCATGCGCTTCTTAAGGCGGTGCTGGCAGGAACCAGACTCATTTTAGTAGGAGATGTCAATCAGCTTCCAAGTGTAGGTCCAGGTTCTGTGCTTAAGGATATTATCGAATCCAATCAGTTTCATACAGTTAAGTTAAATAAGATTTTCCGCCAGGCAAGTACCAGTGATATTATTGTAAATGCGCACAAGATTAACAATGGTGAAGAAGTGGTGCTGGATAATAAAAGTATGGACTTTTTCTTCTTAAAGAGATACGAGGCAGATAAAATTATCAATGTAACCTTGCAACTTATTAAGCAGAAGCTTCCAAAATTTGTGGAAGCAAGCGAATATGATATACAGGTGCTTACTCCTACGAGAAAGGGACTTCTGGGCGTCGAACGACTGAATACGGTGCTTCAGATGTATTTAAATCCTGAGGATGCATCAAAACGAGAAAAAGAATACAACGGTGTGATTTTCCGCGAGGGGGATAAGGTTATGCAGATTAAGAATAACTATCAGCTTGAGTGGGAGATTCGTAGCAAATATGGTTTATGTATTGATAAGGGAACCGGTGTGTTCAATGGCGATATGGGTATTATAGAGGAAATCAATTACTTTGCAGAGACGATGACAGTGTCTTTTGATGAAGGAAAGATGGTAGAGTATCCATTCAAATTATTAGAAGAATTAGAGCTTGCATATGCAATTACCATCCATAAATCACAAGGCTCGGAATATCCAGCTGTGGTAATTCCACTTTTTCAGGGACCGCGTATGCTCTTAAACCGAAATCTTATTTATACAGCAGTTACAAGGGCTAAAAAATGTGTTACTATAGTGGGAGATGATGAGGTATTCCATACTATGGTACAGAATAATTCACAGTTAAAACGATATAGTGGACTTATGGATCGTTTGACAGAAGAAGGAATGTAAGAAAGGATATAAAATGGAAGTTAGAATCTTACAGAAAGAAGAAATTGATATAGCATCGGGGCTGTCGAGATATGTGTTTGATTATTGTCTAAGAAATCGAATGGAGTTTCCGCAGACCATAGCATATGTAGAGGATTACATTGCTTCAGCTAGCTTAAAGCAGCTTTACGAGGAGAATAGAATTGTTCTTTGGGGTGCTTTTGATGGGGCGCAAATGGTAGCGGTATCTGCTATGCAGTCGGATGGTATGATTACAATGTTGTATGTGTTGCCGCAATGCCAGAATAAAGGCTATGGAAGCCGTCTGTTAAAAATTATGCGGGAATATGCAAAAAACATCTGGGGATTTGATAAAGTTATATTAAATGCAAATCCGGCATGGACATCAGGCTTCTTTGGTAAAATGGGTTTTGTACATGCGAATAACTCCCAGAACTTGCATGTGCCTTTTGTTTCAATGTATGCGAAGTCTAGTGATATTGCGGGATTCGAAAAGAAAACAGTTTCTGGAAAAGTAATTGCATTTGCAATTGCTTCTAGCATTCTTTTTGCGACAATTGCAGGTGTTGTATATATGATTTGGTATTTGTTTTAGATGTTAGAAAAATCCATCCTGTTGAAAGCTTTGTTTCAACAGGATGGATTTTTGTTTGCATAAGTGATTATGATTTTGAATCAAGAGAAGCTTTGTCGCGCTGCTCTTTATAGCGTTGTGTCATTTCAATGATACGCTTATCCGCTTTAAACTGTTTGATTGTATTTACATCTATTTCTACTCGGTTATCCATGGTCTTCATCAAATCAATGATTTGAATGCGACGATTTACAAGAGGATCGCTTAAGTCATAAATGTTATTGTCACGTAGACGTAGGATGACTGGCTGCATATAATTCTTTTGGTTTTCAATTAGGACAACAGCTTTTTCTCCATTGTTTAGATCAACACTTGCCCCTACAGGGATGATATGGATACACTGAGCTAAAATGTGTACGATAGTGTCGTTGAATTCGCTAGCACGTTCTCGGAGCGAATTCATAGCAACAATTTCGGACTCTGGTTTATGTCCCATTATCATGCCTGTCAGCATATCAAATTCTACAGCAACTTTGAGAATTTCTGCAAGCAGCAGAATATCTTCGGTAGGATGCTCAATCTTTCGCTCAGGATTGCTGGATAGGATATAGTATTCGATGACACGAATTGCCTTTGGAAGATAATTGATTGGATCCGTAGAGGTGCCTAAATATTGGATGCCCTTTTCCAAAGCTGCCTGTTTCGATTTGTTATCGTATTCATTGAATTCCTCTTCCTTGTCCATCACATTTTTAGAAAGAAAACGATAGCCAAATCCATAGAGTAGAGCTGCGGTAATAAGTGATTTGAAATCTTCTTCTGGCATTTCAATATGTTGACCAATCATGGTAGTCAAAATGGCTACACTGGTAGCGTGTTTGTACATAAAGTCATGCGCACTTCTTAGGTTCTGGTTGAAATTAACACGGTGAGTTAAACAACCATAACGCTTGATGATATCGTCTACTAGAGGCTCTAATTTATCGAGAGGTTGACGCTTATATACTTTCTCAAACAAATCCTTTAGTCTGAATAAATAAATGGTCTGAGCCTGTTCAAATTCCAAATCTTCTTTTGTAAATGGTGGTACAGGTTCAGCAGGCTCCAAAATATAGATTCCAAGCAAATCAAAGTTACGAATACTGTTGATTGCGGGAATAGTAAGTCTGGAGTTGCGTTCATAAAGAAGAACACCATCCCTATTATAAATCGGTTTCGCAATACGAAGCCCTGGTCTAAGTTCTGCGGAACGAATAAATTGCATAAAATTACGCCCCCTTCGTGATTCTTTATGAAAATATAACACATTTTACATGATTTGTAAAATTAGACTCGCAAAGACAAGGTGATTTTGGTATAATGATTTCACACAATATATATATTTAAAGGGGGACGAACCAATGGGACAGAATATTAAAATTAATGATGCTCCACTTCAGGTGATTCGTACTGTAAATGACAAGCTTATGTCATACAACGTAGAATTTACAGAAGTAACAGGAGGAACATTCTGGAAAGCTTATACTCCAGAGCAGATTGCAGGTACAGAAAAATTCAGCGTAGGCGGAGCTGGAAATATTGCAGAAGCAATGGCTAGCCTTATGCAGGTGTACCCACCAATCGATTTATACAACGAAAAGCTTCGTAAATTAGCAAACGAATTTGGCCCAGTATGGGTACGTGTATCTGGTACCTGGGCTACTAAGACATACTATGACTTTGAAGGAACAGGTGTAACTCCAGAAGGTTACCAGAACAGACTTACCAAAGAACAGTGGATTGGTGTGCTTGATTTCGTAAAAGCTATCGGCGCTAAATTACTTATCTCTGTAGCAAACTGTGAAGGCCTTCACAAAGCAGATGAACCTTGGAATCCATCACAGGCAGAGAAGATTTTTGCACTTACAAAAGAATATGGTGCAACTATTGATGCCGTAGAATTTACAAATGAACCAAACATGCTTGATATCACAGGCTTCCCACCAGGATATACTGCAGAAAATTACGTAAGAGACGAAGATATCTTCCACAGATGGGTACGTGACAACTATCCAGGAACACTTATCGTTGGACCATGTAATACTGGTGGTGCTATGGGTGATGCAGAAAAACAGCAGGAATTTGCAGGCGGTGGTGTTGAACTTCTTTCTGGAAACAATGCAACATGTGATGATTTGATGAGAGGCGCAAAAGAGCCACTTGATGTATATAGCTATCATTACTACAATGGTATTTCTGAACGTTTGGAAACAGTTATGCCAGCTATGCATTGGTCTTCAGATAAAGTATTGACAGAAAGCTATTTAAATGTAGCTCCTCTTAACTGTGAACTCAATATTCCTTACCGTGACAAATATTGTCCAAATGGTGAAATGTGGGTAACAGAATCTGGTGACGCAGGCGGCGGCGGAGATACATGGGCTTCTACCTATGTAGATGTATTCCGTACATTAAATGAACTTGGTACATTTGCTACTCTTACAGATGGTGTTATTTTCCACAATACACTTGCTTCATCTGACTATGGTTTCTTAAAACATGGCACATTTGATCCAAGACCAAACTACTTTGCAGTATTACTTTGGAACCGTATCATGGGTACAACAGTTTATGATACAAAAGAAGAAATTCGTGAAGGTGCTCATGTATTTGCTCACTCTCGTAGAGATGGTAAAGATGGTGTTGCATATCTCATCATCAACAACTCTGAAACAGATGCTACTACAGTAGAGCTTCCAAAGGCAGCAGAAGTATACAAGCTTCATGCAGATACACTTCGTGCAACAGTTATGAAATTAAACGGCAGAGAATTAGTTCTCGGTGAGAACAATGAACTTCCAGATCTTTCTCCAGTTGTTGCAGAAGGAACACTTACATTAGAACCAGCAACTATGGCATTTATCGTAATGTAATCTGGTTATAGCAACAAAACTATAAGATGCCCGCCTTGTTTGTATACAAGGTGGGCATTTTGACGAAAAAATTATAAAAATTTTATAATTTAATTGTCAAAACGCAAGAACTCAATGTTGTGTTTCTTGTCGAAAGGTGGTAGAATTGGAATAACACTATAAAGTGTCATGTGAAAAGCGAGAAGGCTTTACATGAGAAAGGGGAAATATGGATAAGAAGGAAATCAAGGCTCGTAAAAAAGCCTACAAAAAGGCTCGTAGAAAAGCTACTATGCCTTGGAAATGGTTAACATGGCTTAGCGCACCACTCGCTATCATCTTAACCGCAGCAACAATCGTTATCGGTATGTTCGATAATACATTCGTTTTATTCTTAGGAGGTACATTCTGGGAAGTAGTAAACGAAGATCCAAATGCAATTCAGTATAAAGGTGACTTTGCTACAGAAGCAGACAGAGTAGCAGCAGGTGCTGAAGTTGTTAAACAGGTTGAAGCAGAAGGTGCTTCTCTTTTAACAAACATTGATAAGGCATTACCATTAGCAGCAGGTGCTAAGGTTAGCTTATTCTCTACATCATCTGTAAATATCGTTTACGGTGGTACAGGTTCAGGTAACGTAGATTCTTCTAAATGTGATAACCTCATGCAGGCATTAGAAAAAGAAGGATTTAGCGTAAACAAGACATTATGGGATTTCTATGCAACAGGCGAAGCAAAAGATTACACACGTGGTAATGCTGGTGCAGTTGTACAGGACTCTGCTACAGCAAGTGGATATGGCTCAGCAGAAATCGTAGAAGCTCCATGGTCTATCTACACAGAAGACGTACTTAAATCAATTGAAAGCTATGGCGATGCAGCTATCGTAGTTTTATCACGTATCGGTGGTGAAGGTGCAGACAGCTACTTTGATCATACTTTAGGCAACGGAAAGAACTATCTTGCATTAAATGATATCGAAAGAGATATGATGAAAAACATCAAAGCATTAAAAGATGCTGGCAAGATTGGAAAGATTATCGTTCTTATCAACACATCTAACGCTCTTCAGGTTGATTTCTTAAAGAACAACGAATATGGCGTAGATGCTACACTTTGGATTGGTGGCGTAGGTCAGACAGGTCTTAATGCAGTAGCTGAAATTTTAAGCGGTAAAGTTAACCCATCTGGTGGTTTAGCTGATACATACTGCTACAACAACTACTCAAGCCCAGTTATGCAGAACTTCACACCTATTCAGTATACAGGCGATTTAACAAAGATTCCTGAACATGCAGATACATACATGATTTATCAGGAAGGTATCTATGTTGGATACAAATATTATGAAACACGTTACGAAGACACTGTAATGGGCAAAGGCAACACTGCTGGCTACAAATACGGTGATGACGTAGCATTCCCATTCGGTTATGGCTTAAGCTATACAACATTTGAATATAGCAATATGTCATACGAATACAACAAAGATGCACAGACATACACAATTAAAGTTACTGTAACAAATACTGGTGATGTAGCTGGTAAAGAAGCTGTACAGATTTACGTACAGAGCCCATACACACAGTATGACATTGATAACAAAGTAGAAAAAGCATCTGTTCAGTTAGTTGGATTCGAAAAGACAGACATTCTTCAGCCAGGTGCTTCAGAAGCACTTACTATCGTAGTTGATGGTGATTATGTAGCAAGCTACGATGCTTATGGCGCAGGTACATACATCTTAGATGCTGGTGATTACTACTTCACAGCAGCTACAGACTCACACAACGCTGTAAACAACATTTTAGCTGCAAAAGGCTATACAACAGCAAACGGCATGGATGCAGAAGGTAATGCTGCGTTAGTATGCAAATGGACAAACGAAACACTTGATACAACAACATACGCTACATCTGATGCTGGCGTTAAGATTGAAAATCAGTTAAGCGCTTCTGACCCTAACTTAAATGACAAAGTTGGACAGAAAGTTACATTCTTAACACGTAATGACTGGGCAGGTACAATGCCAAGCCTCAAGAACACAGTTAAGATCGCATTAAACGAATACTTAATTCAGGGCTTACAGGATCAGCAGTATGTAACAGATCCTAATACCACAGTTAAGATGCCAACACTTGGCGCTGACAATGGTATGAAACTTTACGACATGATCGGTAAAGATTACAATGATCCAGCTTGGGATAAATTATTAGATCAGATGACATTTGATGAAATGGTTAGCTTCATCGCTGACGCTTTCCATTGGCATATGCCAGTAGAATCTGTTCAGTCTCCAGGTACACGTGATGAAAACGGTCCTCAGGGCTTAACAGTAGCATTGTTTGGTAGCCAGCTTGGCGTACAGACAACAGCTCTTACATCAGAAGACGTACTTGCAGCTACATTCAACAAAGAATTAGCATACAAGGTTGGTAACATCGTTGGTAACGACTGTTTAGACGCTAGAGTAACCTTCCTCTATGGACCAGGTGCAAATACACACCGTTCTCCATACTCAGGACGTAACTTCGAATACTACTCAGAAGACTCAGTTCTTTCTTCAGAAATGGCTCATTATGAAGTAAAAGGTATCGAAGAAAAAGGTGTATTCGTAGTTTACAAACACTTTGCATTAAATGACTGTGAACAGGATCGTATCGGTCTTGGTGTATGGTTAACAGAACAGGCAGCTCGTGAAATCTACTTAAGAGCATTCCAGGGTGGTCTTGAAGATTCACAGGCAGGTGGTAACGGCGTAATGATGGCTTACACACGTTGGGGTGTACAGTGGTCAGGTGCAAATGCAGGCCTCTTAAGAGGTATCTTAAATGGTGAATGGAACTGTAATGGTCTCCAGATTACTGACAACGTACTTAACACAATGGTTAACGCTGTGGATGGTGTATTAGGCGGAACTACTACATTTGACTCTATGATGGCATTCATGGTTACAGATAATGGTTTAGCTAAATACGAAAACGATCCAGTTGTAGTAACAGCTATGAGAGAAGCAGCTCACCACAACTTATATGCTATCGCAAATTCACAGGCTATGAACGGTATTGGACCTAACACTACAATTAAAGCTGTAGAACCAGGTATCATCGGTACATGTAGAACAGGTGCTATTGTATTCTGGGTACTCTTTGCTGTATCATTAGTTCTTTGGATTTTAAAGAGAAGCAAATTCATGAAGACTGAAGAAGCAGTAGCTTACAAAGAATTCAAAAAATCTTTAAAAAACAAATAATTTAAAGTAGATTACAAGGTGTCACACTCTATGGAGTGTGGCACCTTTTTGCTTTGCAAAATTTTATGGTAATTTTATACTTATATATATAGGAATCTGCTATAATATAGTTATCAATTATATGAGGGAAATGGGGGAGTTTAATATGAGAAATCATGAGGTTACCATGCAACAGAAATTGTTGCAAAATGGTCAGATTGCAGAGCCAGGCTGGTCTAGAAAAATGCTACAGGAGTATGATAGAAGCGATATCACAGCGCCAAAATCACGTATCAAAGAATGGGATTATTATCTCATTATGAATGAGGAATTTGCCGTAGCACTTACGGTAAATGATATGGGATATTTGGGCATGCTGTCTGCTTCTTTTATTAATTTTGAGAAAAAATGGGAGCATACAGAAACGGAGCTGACATTTGCGCCTATGGGCAATATGAATATGCCTTCGCATACAGGGGATAGCATGGTTTATGCAAAAACTGAAAAGTCAGAGTTTATATTAGAGACGAAAGAGGGAGTACGTCATTTGAAATGTAACTTCCTAAATTTTGATGGGGACAAAGACTTCTATTGTGATATTACATTGAGAGAACCAGAGCAGGATACTCTGGTAATTGCCACACCATTTGATAAGAAAAATCGTTTCTATTACAATCATAAGATTAATACTATGCCAGCTTCTGGATGGGCAGAATATAATGGCTTCCGCTATGAATTTAATTCTGAAACGGATTTTGGCATCTTAGATTGGGGACGTGGTGTGTGGACGTATGATAACTACTGGTACTGGGGCTCAGGAAGCGGTTATGTGGATGGCATTCCAGTAGGCTTTAATATTGGCTATGGTTTTGGGAATACCGCAGCGGCATCCGAGAATATTATTTTCTACAATGGTGTAGGGCACAAGATAGATGATGTTACCTTCATTATTCCAGAAGATGACTACTTAAAGCCATGGAAATTTACATCCAGCGATGGTAGGTTTGAAATGGACTTTGAACCAATTATCGACAGAAATAGTTTTACGGATATGAAGTTACTTGTTAGTGAACAGCATCAGGTGTTTGGTAAGATGACAGGAACAATGATATTAGATGATGGAACCAAAGTAGAGCTTAAGGATTTCCTTTGCTTTGCAGAAAAAGTGCATAACAAGTATTAACGAGTTAGTTCACAGATTTAGACTCATCTAAAGACTACGAAATGTGCTCTATTATATATTAGTCTCACACACGCTTTCGCTTGATAGCGGACTCGTTACGTTACTAACCTCGTATCCTCCCAAAGGAGTCTACTCGCTAAGTAACGACGGCCGCTAACAGTGTTCGTCTAATATATAATAGAGCACATTTCTTATGCTGTGGGTAAATAAATCTTGTGCACAAAATGTGTTATTATAGAGCTATAGAGATAGTTTACTAATTTAGATATATCCAAAGAGTAAGAAAAGCGGACTAGGTAAATATATTAGATGAGCACCCTTCAGAGGACGTCGTTACTTAATGAGCGACAATTGTAATTGTCGCGAATTTAGTAACGCAACGCCGCATGAGGAGCGAAAGCGTGTGCGCAATCAATATATTTACCTAGTCCACTTTTCGTAGGGGTTAGAAAAACTAAATTAGTGAACTAACTCGTTATTTAATTGTGTAGATAAATGTGATATGATAAGAGACAGAGTTTATATAGAAAGAAGTTTATACCATGAATAAACAGGAATTTAAGGAAGGAATTCGAGATGGATTTCCGATTTGTCTAGGGTATATTTCTGTATCGATGGCCTTTGGTCTTACTGCGGTAAAATCGGGCATGCCAGTTTGGGCAGCGATACTTATTTCCCTTACGAATTTAACAAGTGCGGGGCAGTTTGCTGGAACCAATCTGCTCTTGGCACAAAGCTCATATATAGAACTAATTATTACAACATTTATCATCAATATACGTTATTTTCTTATGTCGCTTTCCGTATCGCAAAAGGTGGAAAAGGCGTTTGGATTAAAGGAGCGACTGATCGCTTCTTTTGGTGTGACAGATGAAGTGTTTGCAGTTTCTATGCAAAGAAGAAGTGAACTGACATTTTCTTATATGTTAGGGCTTATTCTTACACCAATCATAGGGTGGACGGGCGGTACGATTATAGGTGCAGTAGCAACCTCACTTTTACCAGCCAGTCTTACCGATGCAATGGGAATTGCACTTTATGGCATGTTTATTGCGATTATTGTTCCACCTGCGAGAGAGCATAGAAGTGTATTGATTGCAGTAGTACTTGCGATTCTTGCAAGCTATGCATTTACATATCTACCAACGCTATCGATGCTTTCTGGAGGTTGGTCAGTTATCATTATTACGGTAGCAGTAAGTGCTTTTGCAGCCTGGCTGTTTCCTATTCCAGAGGAGGTGGCGTAGATGAATCCGATGTACATACTTGGAGGAATTGCGATTATGGCTGGTATGACCTATCTCATTCGTGTGTCACCAATGGTAATCTTCCGTAAGAAAATAGAAAACAATCGTATCAAATCATTTTTATTTTATATACCATATACAGTACTTGCTGCGATGACATTTCCAGCGATATTTTCCAGCACACAATCTCAGATAGGTGCAATCGCAGGTTGTATCGTTGCAGTGCTACTGGCGTATTTTAAAAGAGGATTACTTGTAGTGGCCTTAGGTGCTGCAGGTACGGTATTTCTTGCCAGCCTGCTTGGATTGTAGATAACTGTTATTTGATGAGGAAATCGAGGAGTTTACGTAATGGAAAAGAATGCAAATGATAAGTTAATATGGGTAGACTTATTTGATAATGAAATTGGCTCAGGAGAGAAATTAGAGACTCATGTGAAGAATCAATTACATAGGGCGTTTTCGCTTTTTATTGTACATGATGGAAAGATGTTGATTCAAAAGAGAGCATTAGAGAAATACCATTCTGGTGGTTTATGGGCAAATGCTTGCTGTTCACATCCGCGTCTGGGAGAAACATTGGAAGATGCAGTACAAAAACGCTTAGAAGAGGAATTAGGTATTCCACAGGGGACTTGTGAGATCAAAGAACTATTCTCATTTAACTACTTTAGTCAGTACGATGGATTAAGTGAATATGAAATTGACCATGTATTTTTGACTGATTACAACGGAGAAGTAAATGTAGATCCAGATGAAATTATGGAGCTACGCTGGATTTCCTTAGAAGATTTACAGAAAGAAATGGAAGAGGCACCACAGACCTTCTCAACTTGGTTCTTAATTGCTGCACCACGAGTGATAGAATTAACGATTTAGCCAAGTAAACGGAAAAAATAAAGGAGATGCATGCTTGCATGCAATCTCCTTTTATTTTTATCCGTGTAATTTGGCGTTTCGCCAAATAGCGAGAGCCGAGTCGCTTGAAAAGCGACGGAAAGCCACTTCG
>JAZSCQ010000017.1:0-41197 GCA_045530745.1 Agathobacter sp. | reverse complement strand
CCTCAAGATGAGATATCCCTTCCTTCGGGAAGTAAGACCCCTTGAAGACTACAAGGTAGATAGGGCAGAGGTGGAAGTGTAGTAATACATGGAGCTGACTGTTACTAATAGGTCGAGGGCTTGACCAAGTTTAGAACGAATATGTTAAAGAAATCTGTGTGAAGTTTTTAGGGTATATAACCTTAACAAAAGACGTAATTTTCTATTGCGTCTTTTTTGATTTTAAGTTATAATATCCATGTTGTCGTCTAAAACGATGATATAGGGGTGTAGTTCATCGGTAGAATAAGAGTCTCCAAAACTCCAGAGGTGGGTTCGATTCCTACCACCCCTGCTAAGAAGTGCTTATGATAAGCACTTCTTTTTTTGTTTTCGAGAGGGTTAAGAAAATACTGTTTTATTTTGTGTTTATTTATGATATATTTATGTGGATAGGCTGAGGGGAACTATCTATGGGGGATAAGATAATTTTATGAGATACGTAAGAGCAGAACACTTAGAAAAGGGTATGGTTATAGTAAATACTTTATACGATAGTAATGATAAGGTTTTACTAAAGGCCAATAGAAGATTAACACAGAATTACATCAATCGAATTCAACAGTTAGAGATAGTAGGGTTATATGTATTTGAAGATGATGAAATCGAAGAGCATACACCTATTATTTCCGAACAGACCCGTTTGAAAGCCATTAAGAGCTTAAAACGTTTGAATATTGATGATTGTATTTATATTGCAAATAACATCGTAGAAGAGATTAGAGAAAGTGATTCTATGATTATAGAGACGATTAATCTATCTACTTACGATAACTATACGTATTCCCATAGTGTAAATGTAGATATTTTATCTGTCATTTTAGGTGTCGCTTATGGACTTAGAGATGATGAGCTTAGAAAACTTTCACAGGCTGCACTATTACATGATATAGGTAAGACCTGTGTTCCAATTGAAATTATAAACAAACCAGGACGTTTGACGGATGAGGAATATGAAGAAGTAAAGCAGCATCCACGATATGGATATAATATGCTTCGCGATAATTATGAGGTGTCTTCTGTTGCAAGAAATGCGATTCTTTCCCATCACGAAAATGAAGATGGTAGTGGATATCCTAGAGGACTAACTTCTGAAAAAATCCACTTGTTTGCAAAGATTATACATATTGCAGACGTATATGATGCGCTTACAACGAAGCGTGTATATAAGGACGCGATGAATCCAGCAGATGCATTGGAATATCTGATGGGTAATGCGGAGCGTATGTTTGATAAGGATTTAGTTGCAACGTTTATGGAATATGTTGCACCATATCCGTTAGGAGTTCAGGTTGAACTTTCAACAGGACAAAAAGCAATTGTCGTGAAAAACAATAGAAGTATGTTGAGCCGTCCAGTAGTACGCTTGGATGGCGGTGCGACGTTGGATTTATTGACACGTTTAGATGTAACAATTGTAAAATTATTGACGGATTTTAATTAGAGAAAACAATGGGTTCTAAAAAAAGAGAAAATGCTCCTGGTGAAAGTCAGGAGCATTTATTAACGAAAAATAAACTTCATATTTCTGTTCGAAATCTGGTGGAATTCATCTTTCGAGAGGGAGACATCGATAATCGAGGAGGCAGACTTCCAAGTGCGGATGCTATGATGGAAGGTTCACGTCTGCATCGTAAGATTCAGGCTTCTAGAGGGTCTGATTATCAGGCGGAGGTTCCATTAAAATATCTTGTGGAAGATACATTATATGTGCTTACGATAGAAGGTAGAGCAGATGGTATTTTTGTGAATGAAGATGGAGTCGTGGTTGTTGATGAGATAAAGGGTATATATAGGAATCTGGATAGTTTAGAACAGCCTATATATGTGCATCAGGCACAGGCGATGTGTTATGCATATATTTTTGCAAGTCAGAATTCGCTTGAGAAAATTGCTGTGCAGATGACATATGTGAATTTGGATACCGAAGAATTAAAATATTTTCAACAGGAATTTGCATTTGAAGAGTTGGAAGTATGGTATTTTGATTTGCTTTTTAAATATAAAAAATGGGCAGATTTTCAGTTTGAATGGAAAGAAAAACGCCAGGCTTCAATTCAGAAAATAGAATTTCCATACGAATATCGTGATGGACAGAAACAGCTGGTATCGGATGTATATCGCACAATTTACCGAGGAAAAAATCTGTTTATTCAGGCTCCAACAGGTGTAGGCAAGACCATATCAACGATATTTCCAGCAGTAAAAGCGGTGGGGGAAGGTCTTGCAGATCGTATTTTTTATTTAACAGCGAAGACGATTACAGGAACGGTTGCCAAAGATACCTTTCAACTTTTGAGAGAGCAGGGCTATCAGGCCAAGACGATTCAGCTTACTGCAAAGGAGAAATTGTGTCTTTGCGAAGAAATGGAGTGTAATCCAGTTCATTGTCCGTATGCCAAAGGGCATTTTGACCGTGTCAACGATGCTGTATTTGAGCTTTTGCAGGAAAGTGATATGTTTACCAGAGAGGAAATCCTTGCGCAGGCAGAAAAATATATGGTATGTCCATTTGAAATGAGTCTGGATGTAGCAAGCTGGGCGGATAATATTATTTGCGATTATAATTATGCCTATGATCCAAACGTCTACTTGAAACGTTTTTTCCAGGAAGGTGTGAAAGGTGACTATATATTTTTAGTGGATGAGGCGCATAATCTTGTAGAGCGTGCACGTGAAATGTATAGTGCAGAAATATATAAAGAAGATTTTCTTGCTATGAAACGTCTGATGAAAAATTATAGTAAGAAGATAGAAAAACTCTTAGAACGCTGTAATAAAATACTGCTGGAATATAAGAGAGAATGTGAAAGCTATGTTTTGTATGACAATATTGGCAATCTGCATTTTGCACTTATGCTGTTAGTTGCTGAAATAGAGATTTTCTTGCAGAAACCGATGGAGTTTTCGGGAAGAAAGGAATTACTTGATTTTTATTTTGGAATCCGTAATTTTCTCAATATGATGGAACTTGTGGATGAGCATTATCAGATTTATACACAGATAGAAGAAGATGGCAGATTTAAGATGAAAGTATTTTGTGTGGATCCATCCGAAAATCTGCAAAAATGTATTGATAAGGGGAGAACGACAATTTTCTTTTCGGCGACGCTTCTTCCAATTCAGTATTATAAAAATCTTTTGAGTACAGATAAAGAGAATTATGCAATTTATGCAAAAAGTACATTTGCTGAAAAACAGCGACTTTTAGCCTTTGGAAACGATGTCAGCACGAAGTATACTAGACGAAGTGGTGCAGAATTCATAAAAATTGCAAAATATATTGTGAAAACCGTGCATTGCAAAAAAGGCAATTATATGGTATTTTTTCCTTCGTACAGATTAATGAATCAGGTCTACGAAGTCTTTCTTGAAATGGATGGAGGACGAGCGGAAACTATCCTACAGGAGAATGGCATGAAGGAAGCAGAAAGAGAGGCTTTTCTTCAACATTTCGAAGAGCAACATGAAACTTCTTTTGTTGCATTTTGCGTAATGGGCGGTATTTTTAGCGAGGGCATTGACTTAACCAATGACAAGCTGATTGGCGCAATTGTAGTTGGAACAGGACTTCCGCAGATAAGTAATGAACGAGAGATATTGAAGAATTATTTTGATGGGGTGTCGGGAAATGGATTTGATTATGCATTCCGATATCCGGGAATGAATAAGGTTCTACAGGCTGCAGGACGAGTTATCCGTACGACAGAAGACAGAGGTGTAATCTTGCTTTTGGATGATAGATTTCTTCAGTTAGATTACCAGAGCTTATATCCAAGAGAGTGGAATGAACGCAAAGTTTGTAATTGTAACACGATTGAAAAAGCTGTGGAAGAATTTTGGAAAAATAAATAAGAGGAGTCTTTAAGACTCCTCCTATAATTATGCTTGTGGTAGTAGTTTTAGGAATTCTTCAGTAGATGCAGATACAGGAAATGCCGTATTGACAGAAACTACCATTTGACGAGCTGGAAGCTTTTCTTTTGTTTGAATTACTACCAAATCTTTGTCATTTTTATCTAGGCAATAATCAGGAACGAAAGCGATGCCAAGTCCGATGCGAGCGAGGTCAATTAACAAATCGTTACTGTTTAATTCGATATCTGGTACCAGCTCTAACTGATGCTGGATAAATAGGTTATGTAAGAATTCACTGGTAGTGCTTTGGCGGCTGAGCATCATAAGAGGATGCTGTTTGAGCTGTTCAAATGGAATCTCCAAATCTCCAAAGTCAAAGTAATTTGGATTCGCTACGAATACATCATGGAACGTGCTGATGTTTTTCTGAATATATTCGTGGTTAAGGTGCATGTTTGGAAAGTTTGTAACGATAAGGTCTACCTTACGTTGATCCAAGAGTTCTACACATTGAATGGAAGTAGCATTGGTTACTTTGATTGGTACATTAGGGAATCGACGATGAAATTCCTTAAGGTAAGGGACAAGAAAATAACGGCAGATAGTGTCGCTTGCACCGATATGTAATTGTCCAAGGCCGAGTGTGCCAGAATCAAGCAGCTGACTTTCACCACGAGAAATGAGATTCATCGCAGGCTCAATGTGTTTGAGCAGGAGACTGCCAGCTGGTGTAAGCTGTACTTTCTTGGTGCTACGTATAAAAAGAGACTGTCCCAGTTTTTTTTCCAATGTCTTGATAGACTGGCTGACAGCTGATTGAGAAATGAACAACTTCTTGCTCGCTTCAGAGAAGCTGAGAGAAGATGCTACATAATAAAATACTTTATAAAGTTCATAATTGATATCCATATAGGTCCTCCCTTATATGATTAATATTTTCCTTTGTGAAGAATATTATAAGACAGACTTATAAATGGTGTCAATCTAATTTCACTACAATAGAGGTAAAAACAATGAAAAAATCAGTATTTGCAACCCTTATGGGGGTAGGATTGGGTGTTTTGATGATGATTGCTGTAATTTCAGTTCTAAACATGAAGCCATCCAATGAAGAAATGATGGCACAAAATAATAAAAACACACAGACCCAAAGTGATAATAAGGTTGATTCAGATACAGAGTGGATAGATACAGAAGACTTTGTGACGGAAGATGTTCCGGTCGAGGAAGATAAAGAGGGTTCTGGTTTATTAGATGCGATTATTGATATTTTTACATCGGAATCTGAATCAAAATCTGAATCAGAGAGTAAAAAGCCAAGTTCTAGTAAAAAAGAACCAGTTGATTATCCATATTATATTAAAGTAAATCGTCAGGCAAACTGTGTTACTATTTATAAAAAGGATGAAAATGGAAATTACACAGTTCCTGTAAAGGCAATGGTTTGTTCAGTTGGTTTAAATAACAAAACCAGATTAGGCATTGGAAAAATATCAGATAAGTATACTTGGAGAGAATTGTTTGGTGGTTTGTACGGACAGTATGCAGTGCGATTTGATGGACATATTTTATTCCATTCAGTTCCATATACACAGATGAAAAAGGATACCCTTTGGGAAGGTCAGTACAATTTGTTAGGTCAGCCAGCATCAAAAGGATGTATTCGATTAGCAGCAATTGACGCAAAATGGATTTATGATAATTGCAAAAAAGGTACAAAGGTTGAAGTGTACGATAGTCCAGATCCTGGTCCATTAGGAAAACCAGTGACGTATCAGGTGAGTCCGGACAGTCCTTATGCAGCATGGGATCCAACGGATCCAGATCCAGCTAATCCATGGAAGCAAGGCGTAGTTAGTATTTCAGGTGTAAAAAATATTACAATTAATCAGGGTTCTGTCGTAAATCTACTTGCTGGTGTTGCGGCAAAGGATGCGGATGGAACTGCAATTGAGGTTAAGGTTTTAGAAAAAATCGATATGAATGTGCCAGGTACTTATACCATTACGTATACTGCAACAGGCGCAACAAGAGTAACTGCAAATGCGACAGCTGTACTTACAATTAATGCAATAGCTCCACCGCAAACGGAGGAAACAGAAAAGCCAGGCACAGAAACACCAGGAACAGAAACAGAGAAGCCAGGCACAGAAACACCGGGAACAGAAACAGAGAAGCCAGGCACAGAAACGCCAGGAACGGAAACAGAGAAGCCAGGCACAGAAACGCCGGGAACAGAAACAGAGAAGCCAGGCACAGAAACGCCAGGAAGCGAATCGGAGACTTCAGGAAAGGAGACAGAGACTCAAGATTCAGAGTCAGAGTCGGAAGAATTACAGCAGATAGAAGGGTCTGAGCAGATGCAGTCTGAGATAGAGACTCCGTTGGAAGAACTTCAGGATGCAGCATAAAGGGAAATTAATATTTCTTATAAATTAATTTAAATATATTAATTTGGCTAATTATACACAAAATGATATACTTGGTATACTAGAAGAAACAAACAAAGCTTCGGAGGAAAAACCATGAGTAATGTACGTCGCGTTTACGTGGAAAAGAAACCAGATTTTGCGGTAAAAGCAAAAGAGTTAAAAGATGAAGTAAAAAGATATCTTGGTATTAAAACTGTTACAAATGTACGTGTTTTAGTTCGTTATGATATCGAGAATATTTCAGAAGAAGTTTATAAAAATGCACTTATGACTGTTTTCTGTGAACCACCAGTAGATAATGTTTACGAAGAAACATTTGAATATGGTGATGCTCACGTATTTTCAGTAGAATACTTGCCAGGTCAGTATGACCAGAGAGCAGACTCAGCAGAGCAGTGTGTTAAGCTTTTAAAAGAAACAGAAGAGCCAATCATTCGTTGTGCCACTACATATGTAATTGAAGGCGAACTTACAGAGGAAGAATTTGCTGCAATTAAGAAACATTGTATCAACCCTGTAGATTCTCGTGAAACAGGTATCGAAAAACCTGAAACATTAGAACAGAAATTTGATGAACCAGCAGACGTAATTGTGTTTGATGGTTTTATGGATATGCCAGAAGCTGAACTTGAAGAGTTATATGGTTCTTTAAATCTTGCTATGACATTTAAGGATTTCCTTCATATCCAGAATTATTTCAAGAATGAAGAGAAACGTGATCCTTCTATGACTGAAATCCGTGTGTTAGATACATACTGGTCTGACCACTGTCGTCATACTACTTTCTCAACAGAGCTTACAGAAGTAGCTTTCGACGAAGGATATTATAATGCGCCAATCAAGGCAACCTACGAAGATTATTTAAATACACATAAAGAGATGTATGCTGGTCGTGATGACAAGTTCGTATGTCTTATGGATATCGCACTTCTTGCTATGAAGAAACTTAAAGCAGAAGGCAAACTTGCTGACCAGGAAGAATCTGAAGAAATCAACGCATGTTCTATCGTTGTTCCAGTAGAAGTAGATGGAGTAACAGAGGAATGGCTTGTAAACTTCAAGAATGAAACACATAACCATCCAACAGAAATCGAACCATTCGGTGGTGCAGCAACCTGTCTTGGTGGTGCTATCCGTGACCCATTGTCAGGACGTACTTATGTATACCAGGCGATGCGTGTAACTGGTGCTGCGGACCCAACAGTATCTGTAAAAGATACCATTCCAGGAAAGCTTCCACAGAAAAAATTAGTTCGTGAAGCTGCACATGGTTATAGCTCATATGGTAACCAGATTGGTCTTGCAACTGGTTATGTAAAAGAAGTATACCATCCAGATTACGTAGCAAAACGTATGGAAATTGGTGCTGTTATGGGTGCTGCTCCAAGACGTGCTGTACAGAGACTTACATCTGACCCAGGTGATAAGATTATCCTCCTTGGCGGACGTACAGGTCGTGATGGTATCGGTGGTGCTACAGGTTCTTCAAAAGCTCACAATACAGAATCAACAGCTGTATGTGGTGCAGAAGTACAGAAAGGTAACCCACCTACAGAGCGTAAAATCCAGAGATTATTCCGTCGCGAAGAAGTTTCTTACATTATCAAGAAATGTAACGACTTTGGTGCAGGTGGTGTATCCGTAGCCATCGGTGAACTTGCAGCAGGTCTTCGTGTACAGTTAGATAAAGTTCCTAAGAAATATGCAGGTCTTGATGGTACAGAGCTTGCTATCTCTGAATCACAGGAACGTATGGCATGTGTAATTGCTCCAGAAAACGTAGAACAGTTCCTTAGCTTTGCAAATGAAGAAAACTTAGAAGCAATTGAAGTTGCAGAAGTTACAGCTGATCCAAGACTTGTATTAGTTTGGAGAGGTAAAGAAATCGTAAATCTTTCTCGTGCATTCCTTGATACCAATGGTGCACATCAGGAAGCAAAGGTTGCTGTAGATATGCCAGTAGAAGCAGATAACTATTTCAACAAGATTAACACTCCTGCAGTAGCAGAAGCAGTAGCAAACGGTGATATGAAAGCTGCTTGGATTGCAGAACTTGCAGACCTTAACGTATGTTCACAGAAAGGTCTTGTGGAAATGTTTGACGGCTCTATCGGAGCAGGCAGCGTTTACATGCCTTATGGTGGAAAATATCAGTTAACAGAAACACAGAGTATGGTAGCAAAACTCCCAGTCCTTACAGGAAAATGCGACACAGTTACTATGATGTCTTATGGTTTCGATCCATACTTAAGCTCATGGAGCCCATACCATGGTTCTGTTTATGCAGTACTTGAATCGCTTTCACGCATCGTAACAGCTGGTGGTGATTTCAAGAAAGTACGTTTCACATTCCAGGAATACTTCCGCAGAATGAGCGAAGATCCAAAACGTTGGAGCCAGCCAGTAGCAGCTCTCCTTGGTGCTTACAATGCACAGATGGGCTTTGGTCTTCCATCTATCGGTGGTAAAGACTCTATGTCTGGTACATTCAACGAAATCGACGTACCACCAACACTTGTTTCTTTTGCAGTAGACGTAGCAAAAGAAGCGGACATCATTACTCCAGAACTTAAAGCAGCTGGAAATAAACTTGTGATGTTCAATATCGAAAAAGACCAGTATGATTTACCAGTATACGCACAGGTAATGAAACTTTATGATGATATTCATGCACTTATCCAGAAAGGTACTATCATTTCAGCATATGCGCTTGATGGAAAAGGTCTTGCTGCTGCAGTAAGTAAGATGGCATTTGGTAACAAGCTCGGTGTTACAATTAACGCAGATGTTACTACAGATGTATTATTTGCTCCAGGATTTGGTAACATCGTTGCTGAAGTTCCAGCAGATGCAGACTTAAATGGTCTTGGCACAGTAATCGGTGAAGTAAATGATGCGAAAGCCTTCATCTATGGTGATATGAATATCTCTATGGACGAAGCACTTGCAGCATGGACAGGAACACTTGAAAAAGTATTCCCAACTCGTGCAACAGAAGATTATACAGAGCTTAACACAGGACTTTATGATACAAAGAATATCTACGTTTGCAAGAACAAGGTTGCAAAACCAACCGTATTTATTCCAGTATTCCCAGGTACTAACTGTGAATTTGACTCAGCTAGAGCATTTGAACGTGCTGGTGCTGACACTATCGTAAAAGTATTCAAGAACTTAACAGCAGAAGATATCAGAGATTCTGTTGATGAATTTGTAAAAGCAATTGACCAGTCACAGATTATCATGTTCCCAGGTGGTTTCTCCGCTGGTGACGAACCAGAAGGTTCTGCAAAATTCTTTGCTACAGCATTCCGTAATGCAAAGATGGCAGAAGCAGTTAACCGCTTATTGAACGAAAGAGATGGTCTTGCACTTGGTATTTGTAACGGCTTCCAGGCTCTTATCAAGCTTGGCTTAGTACCACATGGCGAAATCCGTATGCAGACAGAAGATTCACCAACACTTACTTACAACACCATTAACCGTCACATCAGCAAGATGGTTTACACTAAGGTTGTTACAAACAAATCTCCATGGTTACAGGGCGCAGAACTTGGCAAAGTATACTGCAACCCAGCATCTCATGGTGAAGGCCGTTTCGTAGCTCCTAAGGAGTGGTTAGACAAGCTCTTCGAAAATGGACAGGTTGCTACTCAGTATGTAAACGAAGCTGGCGTACCTACTATGGACGAAGAATGGAACGTAAATGGTTCTTATATGGCTATCGAAGGTATTACAAGCCCAGATGGACGTGTACTTGGTAAGATGGCACACTCTGAACGTCGCGGAAACAGCGTTGCTGTTAACATTTACGGCGAACAGGATCTTAAGATATTTGAATCCGGTGTAGCTTACTTTAAGTAAAAGAAGGGCCTTATGGAAAAATTTTTCCATAAGGCCTTTTTTAAAATATAATGTATAAAGGGGAATGGATATGAAACATAAATTTATAAATTTGGCTGTAATGTGTATATTGTGTATGGTGCTTACTGCTTGTGGAGGAAACAAGACAGATATAAAACCAGATTCTAGTGGTGAAAAAACAACAGAAAATAATGTACAGACAGAGTCAGAGCTGGAATCCGAGACATCAAGTGAATCCGAGACATCAAGCGAATCCGAGATTCCAAGTGAATCTGAGGTACCAAGTGAATCTGAGATTCCAAGTGAATCCGAAACACAGGAGGAATCACAGAAACCGGAAGAACAGCAGAAACCAGAAGGACAGCAGAAGCCGGAAAATCAAGAAAAACCAACTGAACCAGCTAAGCCAGCATATGTTGTGAAAGATATGAATCAGACCATGTATGTATCAAGTGGCGTAAATGTTAGAAAAGGACCATCTTCTGACTATGATAAATTAGGTAAATTGTCAACAGGAGAGAAGGTAAAAATAACTGGAAAGGTTGAAAATTCTAATTGGTATCGCATCGAGTTTGAGGGAAAAGAAGGATTTGTTAGTGGAAAGTATCTGCAGAACGGACCAGTGAAGGTGGAAGTGGCTGCACCTACAAGAATTGATAAGCTAAATGCAGTTAAACTCAATCCGCAGAAAAGTCAAATTGCTGATACAGATGAACTTATTGACTCTATTTTTGCCAAGATATTTAAAGATGGAATGACAACATATGACAAAGTCAAAGCTTGCTATGATTACCTTGTTCTTAATACAGAGTATGGACAGAATCCGTTTGCACAGGAAGTAGTATGGGCATATGGTATTGACTTTTATCTTGCATATCATGATGATATCAGGGCATATGGTGTGTTAAGAGATGGAGTTGGTGTATGTGATGATTATTCTGCTGCATTTGCAGTAATGCTACGAAAGATAGGAGTTGATTGTTATACTGTCGGTGGCCAATATACGAACTCCAAGGGTGAAAGTGGTGGACATGCGTGGTGCGAAGTGAATATAAATGGCGAAATATATATTTTTGATGCACAAATTGAGGGCAGAGTTGTAAAAGACGGTAAGATTAAGTATAGTTATTTTTTCAAAACATATGATGAAAAAGCGGGAAGATATGCGAAGGAACAGTAGAAGTGTGTAGGAAAAAGAGACTTCTAGATGCTATGATACCTCCTAAGTAGACAAGGTAAATAACCAAAATCTACTTGGGAGGTTTGTTTATGTGGCTATGGCAGTGGAATGAAGATAGGATTGCGGTTTTTAAATGTAGTAAAGTATTCAAAGCCAGCTTCTTTCAATATAGCCGGCACTTTTTCAAATTCCCATGCAATCTGATCTGGTGCATGACCGTCTGAGCCAAGTGTGATAATTTCACCGCCTAATTCCCTGTAGCGTTTTAAAGTGTCCATGGTAGGATGTGCGTGACCAAGGCCATATTTAAAGCCTGCCATATTTAGCTCGATTCCACGTCCAGACGAAATAAGTGCACGAAGAATTTCATCTATTATATCTGCAAATTTCTGGTGGGAGTAGTATTTGTTTTTGTTGGGACCGTAACGAACGACGAAGTCAAGGTGACCATATACATCAAAATCTACATCTGATAGAACGTTTCTAAGGGTATCTTCAAAATATTCTAAATAACAGGTGTCTTCATCTCTGCCTTGGTAAAATGATGGAAAATATATATCAATTTTATTTACAGCATGTGTAGAACCAATGATAAAATCAAAGTCATTTTGCGTAGCAACAGCTTTGTTTTTTTCTGCCAGATATGGTTGTAATCCAAGTTCAATGCCCCAACTGATGTCCAGTTTATCTGCAAATTGCTCTTTTAGATGTAAAATTTCTTTTTTATATGCAGGGATGTCCAGGTCAAATAGACCAGGAGTTTCTTTATAGTCGATATCCATATGGTCGGTAAAACAAATTCCGGCAAGTCCGATATCGTATGCTTTCTGTGCTATTTCGGCAGGAATTGCTTCGCTGTCGCCGGAAAAATGGGTATGCATGTGCATATCGTATAGTTTTAAATCTTTTAAGCTCATAAGACTCCCCTTTTTGTCAAATTTGGTATATTTTTTTATTTACTTGCTTATGATATATGAGATTGTACTACAGAAAGTGAGAGTTTGGCTATTGTTTTTTTCGTAAATTTTTGTCATTTTGAACAAAAATGTATGCGAAAAAAAACATTATGTCAAAAATATAACGAACTTCCAAAATGCCATCAAAAAGGCTTGAACTTTATACAAATTTTGGGTACAATATAACAAACGTGAGAAGTAACTCACAAATAAAAATACATTTCTAGGAGGAATTATTAATGGCAGTTAGAGTAGCGATTAATGGTTTTGGCCGTATTGGCCGTCTTGCTTTCAGACAGATGTTCGGAGCAGAAGGATATGAAGTAGTAGCAATCAACGATTTAACAAGCCCAAAAATGTTGGCTCACTTGTTAAAATATGACTCTTCTCAGGGCAAATATGCTTTATGTGATAAAGTATCTGCAACAGAAGATTCTATCATCGTTGATGGTCAGGAAATTAAAATTTATGCATTCCCAGATGCAAACAACTGCCCATGGGGCGAGTTAAACGTAGACGTTGTATTAGAATGTTCAGGTTTCTACACAAGCAAAGCAAAAGCAGAAGCTCACATCAATGCAGGCGCTCGTAAAGTTGTTATCTCTGCACCAGCAGGAAACGACCTTCCAACTATCGTTTACAATGTAAACCATGAAACACTTAAAGCTGATGATACAATCATCTCTGCAGCTTCTTGTACAACAAACTGTTTAGCTCCTATGGCTGACGCTTTAAACAAATATGCAGAAATCAAATCTGGTATCATGTGTACAATCCACGCTTATACAGGCGATCAGATGACACTTGACGGACCACAGAGAAAAGGCGATTTAAGAAGATCACGTGCTGCAGCTTGCAACATCGTTCCAAACAGCACAGGTGCTGCTAAAGCTATCGGTTTAGTTATTCCAGAATTAAACGGAAAACTTATCGGTGCTGCACAGCGTGTACCAACCCCAACAGGTTCTTCAACAATCCTTTTCGCAGTAGTTAAAGGTGAAAATGTAACAGTAGAAGGAATCAACGAAGCTATGAAAGCTGCTTCAAACGAATCTTTCGGTTACAATACAGACGAAATCGTTTCTTCTGATATCATCGGTATGACATATGGTTCATTATTCGATGCTACACAGACAATGGTTAAAGAAGTTGGCGATGGCTTATACGAAGTACAGGTTGTTTCTTGGTATGACAACGAAAACAGCTACACATCTCAGATGGTTCGTACAATCAAATACTTCTCTGAATTGGCATAATCTAACGAGAAAAGTCAGATTTTTTGAATGCGAGTTGCATGCTCGCATGCACATGAGCAATTCAAAATAATATGATTTGGCGACTAGCCAACCACGAGATGAAGCGAAGCGTAATCGAGTAGCTTTTCGAGTGAAAAATTGAGGCCTGGCCGATAAGGCCAGGCTTTTTAAATTATATCTAGGAGGACATTACTATGTCATTAAACAAAAAATCAGTTGATGATATCAACGTAAAAGGCAAAAGAGTTCTTGTTCGTTGTGATTTTAACGTACCTTTAAAAGAAGGCGTTATCACAGATGAAACACGTATCAACGCAGCTCTTCCAACAATCAAAAAATTATTAGCAGATGGTGGCAAAGTTATCCTTTGCTCACACCTTGGTAAAGTAAAAGAAGGTCCTAATGAAAAAGAATCTTTAGCTCCAGTTGCTAAGAGACTTACAGAAAAATTAGGCAAAGAAGTTGTATTCGTATCTGATTACAACGTAACAGGCGAAGCTGCAACAGCTGCAGTAGCAGCTATGAACGAAGGCGATGTTGTTTTACTTCAGAATACACGTTTCCGTGGCAAAGAAGAAACAAAGAACGGCGAAGAATTCTCTAAAGAATTAGCTGATTTAGCAGACGTATATGTATGTGACGCTTTCGGTTCTTCACACAGAGCGCATGCATCTGTAGCTGGTGTTACAAAATTCATCACTGAAAAAGGTGGAGAAAACGTAGTTGGTTACTTGATGCAGAAAGAAATCGACTTCCTTGGAAACGCTGTTGAAAACCCAGTTAGACCTTTCGTAGCTATCCTTGGTGGCGCTAAAGTTGCTGACAAACTTAACGTAATCAACAATCTTCTTGAAAAATGTGATACCCTCATCATTGGTGGTGGTATGGCTTATACATTCGCAAAAGCTCAGGGTTATGAAATCGGTAACTCACTTTGCGATGACGAAAAGATTGAATATTGTAAAGAAATGATGGCTAAAGCAAAAGAACTTGGAAAAGAAATCCTTCTTCCAGTTGACTCAGTAACAATTAAAAACTTCCCAAGCCCAATCGATGCTGAAGTAGAAGTTGAAGTATATGATATTGACAAAATGCCAGCAGATCGTGAAGGCTGTGATATCGGACCAAAATCAGCAGAACTTTTCGCTAATGCAGTTAAGAATGCTAAGACTGTTGTTTGGAACGGACCTATGGGTGTATTCGAAAACCCAACACTTGCAGCTGGTACTCTTGCAGTAGCAAAAGCTTTAGCTGAAACAGAAGCAACAACAATCATCGGTGGTGGTGACTCTGCAGCAGCTGTTAACCAGATGGGTTACGGCGACAAGATGTCTCACATCTCTACAGGTGGTGGAGCTTCTTTAGAATTCTTAGAAGGCAAAGAACTTCCAGGTGTTGTAGCAGCTGATAACAAATAATTATCCATAATAGGGGGAATAACAATTATGGCAAGAAGAAAAATCGTAGCCGGCAACTGGAAAATGAACATGACTCCAAGCCAGGCTGTAAAATTAGTAGAAGAATTAAAACCATTGGTAGAATCTGATTCTGTAGACGTAGTTTACTGCGTACCAGCAATCGATATCGTACCTGTAGTAGAAGCTGTGAAAGGCACAAACGTAGCTGTAGGTGCTGAAAACATGTACTTCGAAGAAAAAGGTGCTTACACAGGCGAAATCTCAGCAGAAATGCTTGTAGATGCCGGTGTTAAATATGTAATCATCGGACATTCTGAAAGAAGAGATTACTTCAAAGAAGACGATGCATTATTAAACAAAAAAGTAAAGAAAGCTTTAGAAGCTGGTCTTACACCAATCCTTTGCTGTGGAGAATCACTTGAACAGCGTGAAATGGGTGTGACTCTTGACTGGATTCGCCTTCAGATTAAATCTGACTTAGACGGTGTTACAGCAGAACAGGTAGCTTCTTTAGTTATCGCTTACGAACCAATCTGGGCTATTGGAACAGGCAAAACAGCTACTTCTGATCAGGCTCAGGAAGTGTGTGCAGCAATCCGTGAATGTATCAAAGAAATGTATGATGAAGCAACAGCAGAAGCAGTTCGTATCCAGTACGGCGGTTCTGTAAACGGTGCTAATGCAGCAGAACTTTTTGGTAAACCAGACATTGACGGTGGTCTTGTTGGTGGAGCATCACTCAAAGCTGATTTTGGTAAAATCGTAAACTACTAATTCCTATAAAGAAATGTAGAAAGAGAGGGGCCTTTTAGGTCTCTCTTTTTCTGTATTTTTGCTTGTAAAAAGACAAGGATTTGTCTATAATAAATATGTTACGGATATAGATACACAAGAGGAGTTTCTATGAGAAAAAAACGCCTAATAAGCGCATGCGTATCTGTGGTATTGATTGGTGCTCTTACATTTGGAATGATGCAGGGGACCGGTTTATTAACAGATATGATGTTTGCCAAGAATAAGGGCAAAGAAAACGTGAGCATGAATGACCTGTCAAAGGCATTTCAGATTATATTAGATAAAAGCACAAGAGAATTTCGAGAAGGTTATCCGATAGACGAATCCTTTTTATGTTGGGTGAGTGATACCTATGGCGATGCAGCTGTTTTGGATTTAGCATATCATTTGTATGAAGGATATGCAGATGTTGATATGTGGTATCAGACGACAGGAAACAGCATGCATGTGTTGTGGTTGCAATACTGTAAAGATTTAGGCTATGCGACATATCATTTAGAAAATGTGCATTGGAAAGAATGTGCAAGTAACGAAGTGGTTACGATTGATTTGACAGGCGATATCAATCTAGCAGATGATTGGCACACGATGAAAGTTGCTAATGCGCAGGCGAATGGTATTTATGATTGTATTGCCAAAGAGGTTATGGAGGAATTACAGGCTGCAGATATTTCGGTCATCAACAATGAATTCGTTTTTAGTGATGGCGGTGACGAACAGACCAATAAAGCCTATACGTTTCGTGCCAAGACAGCTAATATCTCTATGCTGGAGGTGTTTGGTGCAGATTTAGCAAACCTTGCAAATAATCATGTGTATGATTACAGAGCATCGGGGCTTATGGATACGATTGCAACCTTAAGAAAGCATGGTGTAGTAACCATGGGGGCAGGTGCAAATCTTGCCGAAGCTAAGGCGATTCAATATTATGTAGCAAACGGCAAGAAAATAGCGTTTGTATCAGCAACAGAAATTGAAAAGTATTCCAATTATACCAAGGCAGCAACAGAGACAGAAGCTGGTGTATTAAAGACCTTAGATCCAACTATATATAAACAGGTAATTGAGGAAGCAGCAGCAAACAGTGATTATGTAATTGCGAGTGTACATTGGGGAATTGAAGGAAACTACCAGTATAGTGGTTCTCAGTATAATCTTGCAAAGATTTTTGTAGATGCAGGTGCAGATGCAGTTATTGGAGGACACCCACATCGATTACAGGGAATCGAGTATATTAACAATGTACCAGTAATCTTTAGTTTGGGTAATTTCTGGTTTTCAACCGGAACACTTTATACTACGATTGCACAGCTTCAGATTGATAAAAATGGAGAGCTGGCACTTCGTATGATTCCATGCTTACAAAAAGATGTTAAGACTTCGATATTAAACGAAGAAGAGTCAGATGCTTTCTATAAGTTTATGGCAGACATTTCCAAGAATATTGTCATTGATAAAGATGGTTTCATTTACAACACGGCAGGTGGGGTAAATGCACATCTTAAGACAGAGGAAAATTATCAGTCGGGCAAGCATTATGCAAGCTATGATGGCAGCAAGGACTTAGACGGACGTCCAATTGATATTGTAGGAAATTTAAGATAAGAGATTAGGAAATAACGCTTTGCGTTTTTATACAAAATGAAAGAAAAGAGGAAAACAAAATGAGCAAAAAACCAGTTGTATTAATGGTACTTGATGGTTATGGATTAAATGAAAATCCAGAAGGAAATGCTGTTGCAATGGCAAATACTCCAGTAATGGACAAATTGATGGCAGAATGCCCATTCGTAAAGGGTAATGCGTCTGGCCTTGCAGTAGGTCTTCCAGATGGACAGATGGGTAACTCAGAAGTAGGTCACATGAATATCGGTGCAGGCCGTATCATTTATCAGGATCTTACACGTATCACAAAAGAAATCAACGATGGTACATTTTTTGATAATAAAGCACTTCTTGCTGCTATCGAAAACTGCAAGAAACACAACTCAGACCTTCACCTTTGGGGACTTCTCTCTGATGGTGGTGTGCACAGCCACATCACACATATCTATGGTATCTTAGAAATGGCTAAGAGAAATGGCCTTGAAAATGTATACCTTCACGCATTCCTTGATGGACGTGACACACCTCCAGCATCTGCGAAAGGCTTCGTAGAACAGATTGAAGCAAAAATGGCAGAAATCGGTGTAGGTAAAGTAGCTTCCCTTTCTGGACGTTACTACGCAATGGACCGTGATAATAACTGGGATCGTGTAGAAAAAGCTTACAACGCTTTAGTTGCAGGCGAAGGCGTACAGGAAACAGATGCAGTAGAAGCAATGCAGAAATCTTACGATAACGGTGTAACAGATGAATTCGTTCTTCCAACTGTTATTACAGAAAATGGAGCTCCACGCGCTATCGTAAAAGCAAATGACTCTGTTATTTTCTACAACTTCCGTCCAGACCGTGCACGTGAAATGACAAGAGCATTCTGCGATGATAACTTTACAGGATTTGAAAGAAAGACAGGATTCCTTCCACTTACTTACGTATGCTTCAAGAACTACGATGAAACAATTCCAAACAAGATCATCGCATTCGAAAAGGAATCTATCGAAAATACATTTGGCGAATACCTTGCTAAATGTGGCAAGAAACAGTTGCGTCTTGCAGAAACAGAAAAATATGCACATGTAACATTCTTCTTTAATGGTGGTATCGAAGAACCAAACGCAGACGAAGCTCGTCTCCTCGTAAACTCACCAAAAGAAGTAGCAACCTATGATCTTAAACCAGAAATGAGTGCTCCAGAAGTAGGTGTAGACCTTGTTGAAGCAATCAAATCTGACAAATACGACGTAATCGTTATCAACTTCGCTAACCCAGACATGGTAGGCCACACAGGTGTAATTCCTGCAGCAGTTGCAGCAGTAGAACGTGTAGATGCACTTGTAGGTGATGCAGTAGAAGCTGTAAAAGAAGCTGGCGGTGTTATGTTTATCTGTGCTGACCACGGCAATGCAGAAAAGATGGTAGACTACGAAACAGGCAAACCACACACAGCTCACACAACAAACCCAGTTCCATTCATCCTCGTAAATGGTGAACCAAACTGGAAACTTCGTGAAGGTGGATGTCTTGCAGATATCGCACCAACACTCCTTGAAATCATGGGCCTTGAACAGCCAGTTGAGATGACAGGAGAGTCACTTCTTGTAAAATAAAATTTAGCGCAGAAAAGTTTTTCTAAATACCACGAAATAGGCGCTCCTATATATATTTGTCTTACACACGCTTTCGCTAAGTAGCGACTCGTTGCGTTACTAACCTCGTAGCCCCCAAAAGGGTCTACTCGCTAAGTAACGACGGTCGCTAAAAGTGTTTGACAAACATATATAGGAGCGCCTATTTCGTAGGCTTTAGAAAAACTTTGCTGCTCTAACTTGTTATTTGTGGTCTTCAAGCCAGCGTAATGCATTCCAAGCATATACAGCAGTACCAAATGCAAGAGCATTTTCATCAAACATTACCTTTGGGTGATGCTGTGGATAGATATAGCCATCTGCAACTTTTCCACCAGCGAGGGCGAGCATGATAGATGGAACCTCCTGACTGAAGTATGCGAAGTCTTCAGAACCAGTTGCTTTGGCAGCTTTTTCACCACCTGCGCCGGATGCGGCGGCCATGGCTTCTAAGTCACCTTTGCTAAATGCCATATATGGTCCAAGTAATTCTTTCATATATCCAGTTACTTCTTCTGAAAGTGTGCCATCGTTTACGAGGGTAGGACATCCACTGGTGAATTTCAGTTCGGCGGTAGCGCGGTAAGTGGTTGCTATGCTGGTAATGATTTCTTCCATGCGCTGTTTTATAAAACTGCGGGTTTCTTCGTCGTAAGTACGAAGGGTTCCACCGAGTACAGCAGTGTCAGGAATCGCATTGGATGCATTTCCTGCATGAATGGTTCCTATAGTAAGAGCAGCTTCGTCTGACATAGCTAGCTCGCGAGCATGAATTTCCTGTAAAGCAAGTACAATATGTGCTGCAGTGGTGATAGGATCAATTCCCATTTGAGGCATAGCTCCGTGACAGCCTTTGCCCTGAATGTGAATCTCGAAGTAATCAGCAGCAGGGGCACTTATACCACCATCGCATACGATGACAGACCCTGTTTCAAATGGCATGCCTGCTGTGATATGGAGCATGAGAGCTGTGTCTGGTGTAGTATCACGAAGTACACCTGCGTCAATCATATCCTTGGCACCTTCAAAGGTTTCTTCGGCAGGTTGGAAGAGTAAAATGACACGACCAGGTAATTCGTTTTCCATTTCTTTTAAGATACATGCTGCACCAAGTAACATAGTGGTATGAATATCATGTCCGCATGCGTGCATGTTGCCATTGGTGGATTTGAACTCAACATCCGCTTCTTCTGTAATAGGGAGCGCATCCATATCTGCTCGTAGCAGGATAGTTTTACCTTTGTTCTTGTGACCACAGATTGCAATTAGGCCGCATTTTCCATAGGAGTTTGGAGAGTAGCCCATCTGGATGAGCTGCTCATATACATATTGATAGGTCGCTTCTAAATCGAATGCTACGCCTGGGTGAGTATGGAGATAGCGACGATGTGTAATAAGTTCTTTCTGCAAGGCTTTCGCCTTTTCTAATATTTCAGTATGTGTCATAATTCCTCCATCAATCAAATTTGAAATAGGTATATTAGAATTGTACTTCAATTTTACATATTTATCCACTTACATTTGATACAATGCCTTGATTTTTCTTGTTATTTTTATTATTTTAATAGTAAGGGTGTTTATGCCATGAAAAAGTTGAAAAGAGAATGTATATGATAAATGTAGATGGATTTTTATTTGAAGATGAAGAAACTGCGAAACTTGCTCGTAAGGAGGAAGAAGGCATTCGTTTTATAAAAGAACGTACTGCTTTAGATAATCCAGAGGTGGCTTTGAAATTATATAAAAAATTGTTGCAACAGCAGATTTTTGTAACACCAGTGGGTGTACGATTCCTTACTGAATTACAAAATGTCGCGCTTAGTTCAACCTATATTCCAAGAGATGAGATCCCACCAATTCCAGTAGCAGCACCAGAAGGGGCGAAAAAAGAAGAACCTGCGACTCCAGTTGAAAGAGTAGTGCAGAAACCGGTGGAAGTGGTGAAAAAGGCAAACAAAAAGGTGGATGAAAAGGTTGGGGGCGATTATAAGAAACCATTCTATGTGGCGTTGTTCTTTGCTATTGTATTTGGCTTGTCCGTGCTCGGAATGTTTGCAATCAACGCAATTAGCGGTAACAATATAAATATTATCAATTACCGTGAACAGCTTCTTGATGAATATTCCAGCTGGGAGCAGGAGCTTAAGACAGAAGAGGAGCGTCTTGAAAAATGGGAAGCACTTCTTGAACAAAGGGAAAATCAGCTACGTGAAGAAATGAATAGTGGCGAGTAAAAAGGAAAAGCCCACAGACATATTAATTGTCTGTGGGCTTTTTTATTGTGCGACTTTACCATCAATGATAGCTTTTTCTACCCATAATTGAAGGGAATCGATTGCAAGAGAAATTTGACCCAGTTGTTTTTGAATCTTCTCAAAATCTTTAAGTTCATCCTGTGAAATTACACCGTCTACGGTAATTTCAATCAATCGGTTTTTCTCTTTCTCCAGGGAATTCAAAGAAGCTAGCATTTCAAGTGTAATCTGAGATAGCTCCTTGAATTTTACTTCCGGTACATATTCCTGTCCAATAGGGCATTCGTGAGAGCAGTAGTAGTTGCAAAGAGATGGATCCTTGTAGCACTTTGCCATTGCCAATACTTCCTCTGGATGAGGGATGGTTTTTTCGTATTCAATTTTCTCAATTTTACTTTCTGATAAAAACTCCATCTTTTCTGCTGCGGCTTCGCGTGTAAGTGAAGCATTTTCTCTGCTTTGCTGATAGATGTTTTTGTTTTCTTTTGTTGAACTGCGTCCCATAAAAACTCCTTTATATGGTAATTCACTAAAAATGACGAATTAAGGGCATCTAATTCGCCTATCCATCTGTGTAATAATCGATGCACCTATTATAAACTGAAATCATAGAAAACGAAACAAGAAAATAGAAATTCTTGATTTCATGAGGAGGAAAAGCGATGAATATTGAAAAAAGACTGCTTATGTGCAGACTGATTGAGAAAATAGAGAAAGATGAAGGCTATGCATCGCGGCTAGGAATACGTAATGTTTCTGCATTTCGTGTAAAGAACATTGAGGATATTGAGAGAAAGAAATAGGGAGAGAAAACTTATATGATAGAATTGATTTTAGTGATTGGAATCTTAAGCTTGTTTTTTGGTGGAGCATATATTATTACGGGAGCATTATTGAAAGCTTTAATCTGGCTATTTATATTGGTGCCAGTGGCTTTGTTGTTGTGGGGAATCGGATTGGCATGTTGCTGTACATTGATTCTTATCCCTGTGGGGGTGAAGTTGTTTACGGCAGGATGCAAGGTGTTAGTAGCATAAAAATTAAATGTATGGATAAAATGAAAGGTGCGAGTGATGCTCGCACCTTTTTTAGTACTACCATATATGGTAGTTGTTGATGATTTTATTTTGATATACTATGTATAATTCTTACATTTTGGGAAAATCAATTCGTTTTATATTAGATTGACTGCACGTTGTGTGCAGGTTTAAGGTAAGGATAATAATATGACAAGGGGTGTTCAGATGAAAGTTAATTTGGATTTTAAAAAAGGTGCAGAGGCCTTTGCGGGGATGAAAGAAAAAACAACGGAATTTGTTCAAAAGACAACGGAATCTGGGAGGAAAGTAGCGACTAATGTAGCTGAAAATGTTCAAAAGAGTGCATTAGATTTTACGGAAAAATCTAAACAAGAGAATTATGAACGTAGGCTTAAGAAATATAATCCATTGTTTCCCGAGAAATATCATAGTAAAGAGTTTAATTTGCCCAATATGATAGTTATTGTTGATGATGCTGTCCGGCGAGATGTTGATGTGTGTGAAGGGGCAATTGGCTGGTTGAGTAATCAAAAAGGAATGGAAGTATTGCATCTTTATGATGAGTACATAAGTGAAAGTGGAATTCAGTTTATTCCAGCACCTATATGTGATACGGCATATTATGTTGACCGTTTTGATAGGAAACGATTTATACAAACAGAATGTATTTTTACAAAGGCTCATGAAGAGAGGATGGCAGAGTTAAAAAATATTGCATACATGCTAGGGGCAAAATATTGTTCCATTGAGATTAGCGAGACAAGTTCTAATGTTGAAAGCAGTAGAAGGAGTGCAGAAGCAAATGTTGGACTCAAGTCTTTTGGAATATCATCCAAAGAAAGTGCAGAACAAATGAGTTCGTTTCAAGGGTATGTAAGCAGGAGCGGAAAGATAGAAGCTAATTGGGTAGGAAGTGATGAAGTAAAAAGACCAGAGCTAAAATGGTTTATGCATGATGACACAATCAAAAGATTGATAGACATGCGATGCTCTGATGCGAATTCGCTACAATCAGAGACACTTATTCTAGAGGGGAGCGCATCAGCTACGATGTCCAAGAAGACAGCTTGTGCAATTGATAATGCAGTCGGTAAAGTAGGTGTAAGTGGAAAGGCTAATATGGAAGGACAAGCTTCAAAAGAAGAAAGAAGTAAATTAATATTTAGAGTGGAGTTTTAATTATTATGGATAAGAAACAAAAGATATTATGGAAATTAATTCCGATTCTTATTGGAGTTATGATTTTGGGAATAGCATTGTTTATAAAAATAGGGGATTTATTAAATGACGGGCAAAGGAAAGTAATTACTTCGTCAACGTTAATGGATACTATTGATATTGAAGAATTGTCGACGGCAGAATTTACATATAATGGTATAGCAAACATATATAAAGATAAAGATAAGAAAAATGTAAAGTGCTATATTAGGTATTTTGCTAATGTGAAAGCTTATATAAGTGTACAGGATATAGAATATGAAATAGATGATGAGAAACACACAGTTAAGCCGGTTTTGCCAAAATTGCAGTATAAAATTATGATAGTGGATGATGTTCCTTTTTCCTATATTCCAGATAATGTGAAATTGGAGTTAAAGGATGCGTATGCTGCATGTGAGCAAGATGCAAAGGAAGAAGCTCTAGTTTCTGAAAACTTGAATCAGTTAGCGGAAGAAAATCTGAGAAATACAATAGAAGCGCTTATTTATCCGGTTGTTAGTTATAGTGGATATACGATTATTTGGGAGTAGGAAGAGGGATGAATAATGGATAGAAAAGAAATTACAAAGGGAAAGTGGATGATTTATATAAAAAGGCATATTAGCATTATAATAATGTTAGTATTGCTTATGGGAGCCGGAGTGATTTTGTTGTTACCTGAAAAAGAAAATGAGACAATACACGAGATAGAATATTCATCTGCAGATAGAATATGTAAACTGGCTACATTAAAATGTTATTATCATAATGTTGCAGAAGA
Organism: Agathobacter sp.; assembly: GCA_045530745.1. GTDB lineage: Bacteria > Bacillota > Clostridia > Lachnospirales > Lachnospiraceae > Roseburia. The sequence goes on along the minus strand of JAZSCQ010000017.1, from coordinate 16,896 downwards.
GGAGATACAAGCTGATTGGTGGTTTCAAATAGGATATAAGAAGATGTGGCTTGAATATGATGGTATTGTGGAAGTTGGTGTTGATTTTGCAGAGGTAGAGATATCAAAACCAGTCGATGGTATTGTTACAATATATATACCAGAGGCTAAAGTTTTAAGTGCATATGTAGAAAGTTCTTCCATGAATAAAATGATTAGCGATACTGGTATATTTACAACGATTACAGCAGAAGATCAAGCGAATGTATTGGCAATGGCCCAGATGTCAATGAAGGAAGCGGCGACAAATGATAAAAATATACTAGAACAAGCTCATGATAATACAAAAATGCTTTTGAAAGAATATATTATATCACTGGGTGAGCAAGCAGGAATGCAGCTTGCCGTGGAATGGTCAAATAAACCACTAAACTAAATATAAACTAAATCTCTCGCGAAAAAAACATCTTCTCATACGAGGAGATGTTTTTTGTTGTCAATTTATCCACGGAAAAAGGTGTTGACTGCACGTTGCGTGCAATTTTAGGCTAAATGGAGGTAGAAAGGTGGATGACATGACATTACGAGAGATATGTGTAGCTGCGGGTGTTACGAGACGAGCGGTACAGGGGTATGAGAAGGCTGGACTAGTGGCTCCGACAGGAAAGACGGCACGTGGCTATTTGTTATATGATATGAATTCGCAGGAACGAATAAAATTAATAAGACTCTATCAGCAACTGGGTTTTTCAATAAAAGATATTAAAGAGATTATTGATGCATCGAATGATTTGAAAAAGAAAGCGTTAGAAGATAGAATCGAGAAATTGAAGGAAGAAGGAAATAATATTGAAAACTTGATTGACAAAGCATATGAGTTGATTGAAATGCTTTAGAATTAAAATTGACAACAAAATTATCCTCTAATATATAGTAAAAACTTGAAAAATTCATAAAAACGTATTATGATTACCCCGCAGACACTGTTTATGGACTTGTCTGTGGGGATTATATTTTATATTGTATAGTGTCGGATGCAGGAGGCATCCATATCTGACAGATAAGTAACGTCAGATATCAGGTTATCAAAGTCTAAGGTGCTTAAGCATTTTAGATGTCGTTCTCGGTTTCGAGAATTATCCAATTAGTATAGTTGAAATTATGAAAGAAAAAAACAAGGCATTGTCTGTTTTCTATTAGGCGTATGATTCTCGCAGAGAAGCTTCATATATCTTGTAAAAGGAGGTTTATGGAACAAAAGACAACATTATCACAGAGCATCGATATCGTACAACAGAAGGAAAAATACGATGCGGCCTGCAAGAAGGTACTTGCAGAGAAAATTATTCTGGCATGGATTATGAGGCATACGATGAAGGAATATGCGGAATATGACGTAAAAGAGATTGTAGAACATTTTATTGTAGGTGAACCACAAGTTGGTGCGGTAGCCGTTTTACCAGATGAGACAAATGCGCCGAAGATTGCAGGGATTGGTGTAGAGGATTCTTCACTGACAGAAGGGACAATTACGTATGATATTCAGTTTCGTGCAGTTTTGCCAGAATCGATGGAATTGACGCAGATGATTATTAATGTAGAAGCACAAAATGATTTTTCACCAGGATATCCGATTATCAAACGAGGGATTTATTATTGCGCACGTATGATTTCATCTCAGTATGGAACCGTTTTTACAAACTCACACTATGAGAAGATTCAGAAGGTGTATTCGGTGTGGATTTGTATGAATCCGTCGAAGGAACGCAGAAACACGATTACGGAATATTCCTTGACAGAGAAACATCATGTTGGTAAGGTAAAAGAAACAGAGGAATACTATGACTTGATAAATACAGTCATGGTTTGTCTTGGTTCAAGTGAAGATGAAGCAGGGAATGATCTACTTCGATTATTGGATGTGCTTTTATCATCGAATAAGAATGCAAAAGAGAAAAAAGAGATAATGGAAAACGAATTCCAGATACCTATGACAGAAAAGCTGGAAGCGGAGGTAGAGTATATGTGTAATTTAAGTGATGGAGTAGAACAGAAAGGGATTCAAAAGGGAATTGAAAGTACACGTCGTATGACAGTTTTAAATATGATTAAGGAAAATCTTCCTATTGAAACGATTTGTCGTATTGCAGAATGTGATAAGATTTTTGTTGAAAACGTCAGAAGAGAGTTTGAAAAGGAGCAGTAAAATAAGAACAGGGATGTTGATATCAACATCCCTGCTTTTATGTAGTACAAAAAAATTTTATTTGTTTTTTATCCTTATCTCTTCCCCATATTCTACACCTTCAAACCAAGGTGAAATGGTTTTCACAGTTTCACCATTTTCATTGGTGAATCGGAGGATAGTTTCATCACCTTCAACACTTGCAGCTACGCCGATGAAGTGTTTGCCAAATACGTTTTCGTCCTCGGAATAGAGCTGGGACTGTGCACGTCTAGATACTAAGATGGTAGGGAAGTTAGCATCGGACATGGTGTAAGTATTTGCCTTTTTGTCAGTACCATTGTAGGATTCGGTAACTGTAAGATTTGTGCCTGCAACCTGATTAGCTTCTGCAAACATGAGCTCATGACGATGTCCGTTTAGCATGAGACTAAGATTCATCTGATTCAGTCTTTCTACCCATGCAAATTTCTGGTCTTTGAGAGGGTCGTCTTCTTTTACAAAAGTAAGAGGGATGTGGCACAAAGCGATACGATATTCCACGCCTTCTGCATTGTATTCGGTGTCAGCATTGGCAATGACTTCATTCAAAAATGCGAGCTGTGCATCGCGATAGTCATCAAATTTTGCCATTCCAGAGAATTCCCAATGTTCGTCCTCGTGATCTTCGCCTACATCTAGTACGATTCCCCAGATGTTTTTCATACGGAAAGTGTAATAGTAATCGCTGTTTTTGGAGCCTACATATTTGTGAAATTCATCTGCAACCAGGCCTTTGGTCTCGTGGTTGCCGCGAGCATAGAGGACAGGGATTTCCCCTTTTGTAATGTCGCTTGCAAGGTGAAGTAGCAGGCTTAATTCATTTTTCGCATCAATCCAGTTGGCGGTATCGCCAAGTGCTACAAGGAAATCCAGTTTGTCGCCCCAGTAGCCAGCGGTGTCAGCGGTTGCATCGGTAGTTAAGTGATTGTCAGCAAAAGCATAGTATTGGATGCCATCTGTAGTATTTACACCGCGCCAGTTGTATGTTTCCGAAAGAGTGGCGCCCTGTAAGGCACAATATGGTCCACGTAGATACATAGCACGTGTGTATACAGTATAAGAATCGGCATTGTCGAGTGCTTCCATAGGTACTGTAATTTTATGTATGGTTTCCTCGGATTTGCGGTAGCCTGCATAAGTGTCGTTATACTCTACACCATCGATGACTACCCATGCTTCACCTTTGGCTTTGGTGGTAAAGGTAATCTGGTAGGTGTCCTCTACGGCGTAGACAACAGGAGTTTTCTCTATGCCATTTATGAGTTGGACGTCAAAGCAAACAAGAAAACCAGCTATAAGAAGTACGATTCCAAGTGCAGGAGGCATCCATTTACTGTGGAGGAAGGAAATCTCGCCTGAGTAGAAAATCAGGAAGATGATTAAGGCAATTCCGCCAAGAAAAACGATTCCATAAAAGAATTCACGAGCAAAATACATCCAGGAGTCCTGTGTCATAGCTAGCATATATCCTTGTAAGCCAAGGAAGATGACATCAAGCACACAACCCAAAATACCGAGTGCAAGTGGATGTTTCTTATACATAGTACAAATGCTTACGACAATTGTAACGATAGTCAGAACTGCCATCAAAATATATGGGGTTGGATGTCCGGCGATGTTGATGATTCCAGACCACATGGAGCGTATGCTCCAAAAAAGGAGAAGATTGAAAACTAATCCAAAGTTCATTATTAGGAAAAGTTTCTGAGAACATTGTTTTTTCATAAGTAACCTCCTGCAAGTTAATAAGGTTATTATAGCAGAAATTGTGTGATATGTGAAAAATAATTGCACAAATAGTTGTACAATTTCTTGAAATGTGGTACGATAAATTGAAGATTTTTAGTGATGTTTTATAGGAGTTGCTATGAAAAAAATCAAAAGATACCTATGTATCGCTCTTGCGGGGATAATGATGTGTCTGACTGGATGCGGAGCAGAGTTACATGTGCTTACGCCTGAAGAAGAGACTTTGATTATTCATTCCGCTGCATACCTTATAGCAAAACATAATATTCAGCAGAAAGATGGTGTAAATGGAATGCCACTTCCAGAAGATTTTGAGGATACGGAAAGTACGGAAGATAATTCTCAGAATCCAGAGGGTGATGGAGATGAGGATAAGCCATCACAGCCATCGAACGACGCTTCAGCACTTGCAGAGCTGATTGGACAGGCTGGAAAGCTTAAGATTACATATGAAGGCAGTTACGTTGCGGCAAACTACAAGGAAGGCACAGCCTATATTGTAGAAGCGGAAGCAGGTAAGAAGTTCTATGTGATGAAGTTTAAGATGACCAACATCACGGATGCGGATGTAGTGGTTGATAATGCACTTAAGAGTCCAATTGTAAAGCTGACAAGTGATGCGGTGACAGTTAAGTCAGAAGTGACATTTTTGACAAGTGACTTTTCTACCTATCAGGGGACAATAAAAGCCGGTCAATCTGCAGAAACAATTATCCTGTTTGAGGTTTCGGAGAAGGTTTCAGAGCAGATTAAGTCGCCAAGTTTACAGATTACGATAGGAAAATCGACAAAAACGATTAAATTGTAAAAAAAATTAAAAAAATAACTACAAAATGTATAACAATATGTTATAATATACCATATAGATGATTTTGGGAGGGAACTTATGGATACTAATATACTTTTAGAGTCTGGGACAAATGAATTAGAGATTCTTGAATTTGCATTAGGAGATAACCATTATGGTATCAACGTTGCAAAGATTAAAGAAATTTTACAATATTCACAGGTGACACCTGTGCCAAATGCACATCCAAGTGTAGAAGGAATTTTCATGCCACGTGATGTTATGATCACCGTTATTAATTTAAGAAGATGTCTTGGTATGCCAGATCCAGAAGTAGATGGCTTGTTTATTATTACCAACTTTAACAAGTTGAATGTAGCATTCCATGTAGATCAGGTTATTGGTATTCATAGAGTGTCTTGGGAAGAGATTATTAAACCAGATTCAACCATTAATGGTGAAAATGGTAGTGTTTCTACTGGTGTAATCAAGATGAACGACAGACTTGTTGTTATCTTAGACTTTGAGTCAATTGTATCAAGCATTAGCCCTGAAACAGGACTTCGTACAGCTGATATTGACAATTTACAGGCAAGAGACAGAAGTGATTCCCGTATCCTTATCGCAGAAGACTCTCCACTTCTTAGCAAACTCATTACAGATTGCTTGAAAAAAGCGGGTTATCAGGATTTGATTATCACAAACAATGGACAGGAAGCCTGGGATAAGATTTCTGAAATGAAGGCTAATGGAACTTTGATTGGTGGTGTTCAGTGTATTATCACAGATATTGAGATGCCACAGATGGATGGTCATCGTCTCACCAAGCTTTGTAAGTCAGATGATACAATTAAGCAGATTCCACTTGTTATCTTCTCTTCACTTGTAAATGAGGAAATGAGACGTAAAGGGGAACAACTTGGAGCAGATGCACAGTTGACAAAACCTGAAATCGGAATGCTTGTAGAAGCAATCGATCGTTTGATTGCTGAATCAGGAATCTAATTTAGTGTTTGTAAATTAAGGGATGTGATGAACTGTCACATCCCTTTATGTAATTATTATAATATGTTTTACGGAGATACAGTATGAGAAAGAAGTCGGCAGAAGATTATCTGGATAAGTTATTAAATTCTGTAAACGATGAAAAAGTAAAAAAGGAAAAGTTTAAAGAAACAGCCAAAATGCTGGAGGATGCTGTTCATTTTTGGGAAGATGAGCGTGCTGCTAAGGATTTTGAAGATGCTTCTTATATGCCTAATGTGGTCAAAGAAGAAAAAAGGTCTGAAAGCGAAGATTTTTTGGATGCATTATTGTCCGGAGCACAGAATACAGAGTTTGGTATGAATAAGAAGAAACCAGATACAAATCCTATGTATTCACGTCGTGTCTCAAAATCAGAGGCTGATTTTTTAAGAGAGTTTGAAGCAGAACTAGCAGAAGAAGGCGATGACTATGCAGATCTTTTTGTTGAGTATGAAGATAAAATCGAACCAGAGGATAGATTAGAGAATGAAGACATTCATGTTGCATCAGTTAGTGAAGATGAAGACTCTAGTTTATTTGGGGAATTGGATTTAGATTCCATTGTAAATGAAGCTGCACAGCAAATGCAGGTGGATACACCAGTCTCTTATGATGATATACCAGTTCAGATGGATGACTCAGGAGCTGAAGTTCCATTAGATGATTTGTCTATGCTGGATATGCTTATGGATGAATCAGAGTCTGCTCCAGCGCAGAATGGGGATTTGACAGAAGAGATACCGATGGATGTGTTTAGCGATTTGTTTGGAGATGATGTCAATCTTGCAGAGCCTACTCCAGTATCAGCTGCTCCTGTGGGAGATTTTTCTTTCCCTGACAGCTCTGATAGTATCGATTTAAGTAATCTTGGAGAAAGCGATTTGATGAATCTTTTGTCAGGAACAGATGATTTATCGGATATTGGAAATATGCTTTCGCAGAGTGAGACAACAGAGATTCCACTAGATGGATTAGATGCTTTTTCTGCATTTGCAGAGAATGAGATGGTGGCACAGCAGATATCTGCGGATCCAGGAGAACCAGAGGGGGAAGCTGATAAGAAGTCAAAAAAAGGTGGTTTTATCGGCAAAATCAAAGGCATTCTTGCGAATCTGATGAAGGATGATGAAGAAGAAATTGCATTACATGCTTCAAAAGCGCCAAGCGCAGAAATGTTGGCAGGAGAAAATGTAGATATTCTGGCAGAGCTGGATAGTTTAGAGGCTGCTCCTCCTAAAGAGGAAAAGAAGAAAAAAGAAAAGAAACCTAAGAAAGAAAAAGCACCTAAGAAGCCAAAGGCTCCAAAGGCGCCAAAACCAAAGAAAGAGAAAAAGCCAAAAGAGGTGGACAATACACCACCACTTCCAAAGGGGCCAGTTATTATGATTTGGCTTATGGTGGCATCTTTATTTGCACTTGTTCTTTTAGGTGTAAATATGATTGGCTATAATTCTGCTATTGCAAATGCAAAAAGTTTAAAGAATAGCGGACACTATGCAGAAGCTTTTGCTGCGATAAATGGATTGGATATCAAAGAAAAAGAAATGGAGCTTTATGGTCAGCTTGCGATTCTTTCCACTGTTGACAGTGAATTAAACGCATATGCAGTATTTGATAAAAATGATATGCCAGACAAAGCATTTGATTCTCTTATCTGTGCTGCTGGACGATGCGAGCTCAATGCGGCAGAGGCAGATGTATTCGAATGTTTAGGACAGCTTGAAATTTTAAAGAAAAATGTATCCAATGAGCTTGAGCAAAAGTATGGCATGAGCTATGAAGAAGCGCTTGAAATGTATAGCATACGAGACAGGGATGATTATACAATTGCTTTATATAAGAAATTAACAGAACTAGGAATTGAATGGGAATAATGGTAGCAATAATTGATTACAACGCAGGGAATTTAAAAAGTGTTGAAAAAGCACTTGCAGCAGTAGGAAAGGAAAGTGTGATTACGCGAGATTTTCACACGATTCTGTCGGCTGACCATGTGATTTTGCCAGGGGTAGGAGCTTTTGGTGAGGCGATGGAGCAGCTGAAAAAATATGAGCTGCACAAAGTGATTCGCGAAGTAGTCGATCAGAAGAAGCCATTTCTGGGTATTTGTCTTGGACTTCAGCTTTTGTTTGAAGGAAGCGATGAAAGTCAGGGTGTTGAAGGGCTACATATCTTAGATGGACAGGTGCTTCGTATTCCAGACAAGGATGGACTTAAAATACCTCACATTGGCTGGAATTCCCTTGATTTGCAAAACGATGGTCGTTTGTTTCAGAATATGAAACAGAATCCGTATGTATATTTTGTGCATTCATATTATCTAAAAGCTGCAGATGAAAGCATTGTAAAAGCAACCTGTGATTACAGTGCCTGTATTCATGCTTCCGTGGAAAAGGATAATGTGTTTGCATGTCAGTTCCATCCAGAGAAAAGTAGTGATGTAGGACTCGCGATTCTAAAGAACTTTACTCAAGTGCAGGGAGGTAAATAATATGTTTACAAAGAGAATTATCCCTTGTCTGGATGTAAATGGTGGGCGAGTTGTAAAAGGTGTTAATTTTGTGAATTTAATAGATGCTGGTGACCCAGTTGAAATCGCGGCAGCTTATGACAAAGCAGGGGCAGATGAGCTTGTTTTCTTAGATATTACTGCATCATCGGATAACCGAGGTACGGTTGTAGATATGGTTCGCCGTGTGGCAGAGAAAGTGTTTATTCCATTCACTGTAGGTGGTGGAATTCGTACAGTAGAAGATTTTAAGGTGTTGCTCCGTGAAGGTGCAGACAAGATTTCTATCAATTCCTCTGCAATTAATACACCAGAACTTATCAGTAATGCAGCAGATCGTTTTGGTAGTCAGTGCGTGGTGGTTGCAATTGATGCACGCCGACGAGAAGACGGAAGCGGCTGGAATGTATACAGAAATGGCGGTCGAATTGATACAGGTTTAGACGCGATTGAGTGGGCAATGAAAGCCGATAAAATGGGTGCTGGAGAAATTCTTCTTACCAGTATGGATTGCGATGGAACGAAGGCTGGTTATGATATAGAGCTGACACGTCTGATTTCACAGAATGTTTCAATTCCGGTAATTGCATCAGGTGGTGCTGGAACAAAAGAGCATTTTTATGATGCACTTACAGAAGGATGTGCGGATGCAGCCTTGGCAGCGTCCTTATTCCATTTTAAAGAATTAGAAATTATGGATTTGAAAAAATATTTAGCAGATAGAGGTGTGTCTGTAAGAAGATAATGCCGATATAGAAAGAAGAAAGATATGGCAATGCTTACAAATGACTGGGCAAAAGCCTTGGATGGTGAATTCAAGAAGCCTTATTACAGAGAGTTATACAATTTTGTAAAACATGAATATGCAACAACTACGATTTATCCGCCTGCGGAAGATATCTTTAATGCATTGCACTATACACCGCTTAGTGAAGTAAAAGTAGTTATTCTTGGACAGGATCCATATCACAACGTCAATCAGGCACATGGATTATGTTTTTCGGTATTGCCATCACAGCCTGATATTCCTCCATCCTTGCAGAATATTTACAAGGAGCTGGAAGCAGATTTGGGGTGCAAGATTCCAAATAATGGATATCTTGAGAAATGGGCGAAGCAGGGCGTGTTGATGCTCAATACAGTGCTTACGGTAAGAGCACATCAGGCAAATTCCCATCAGAATAAGGGGTGGGAGCAGTTTACAGATGCTATTATTCGAGAAGTAAATAATATAGACAGACCGGTCGTTTATCTTCTTTGGGGAAGACCGGCACAGACGAAGATAGCAATGCTTAATAATCCTAAGCATTTGATATTAAAAGCACCTCATCCAAGTCCACTTTCTGCATATCGTGGATTCTTTGGATGTAAACATTTTAGCCAGACCAATGATTTCCTTGCTTCCAACGGATTGGAAGCGATTGACTGGCAGATTGCAGATATCTAACGGAGTAGATATAGAAAGGAGTGTTTGTATGTCAGGAATAAATGGTTTTGATTCAAATTCAATCAGCTCATTATTTTCCAGCATGGGAACAGGTAGTACTAGCTCAACATCTTCAGATGGAATGCTGGGAATTAATTTGAATGATTATGCTAGTATCAAGAATGGTTCATATGGCAAACTGATGAAGTCGTATTATGCCTTGGATGAAGATAAGAAAACGGATAAGAAGTCCAAAAATGATACAGATGATACGGATGCAACGATTCGAAGTATCAAAAATTCTGCGGATGATTTAAAAGACAGCGCAGCCGCATTATATACTTCAAAGAGCCTTTTTGCAAAGGATGTAAATGGAGAATATGACATGGAGGCCATTTACGAAAAGGTAAATGCTTTCATTGAAGATTATAACTCTATGATTGGAAGTGTTGGCTCAGCAGAGACAGAAAAGATTGCCAAGGCAGGTGCGAATATTGTCAATGCGACAGCAGAGAATGTGGATATGCTTTCCAAATTAGGCATTTCTGTAAGTGGTGCAGATTTCACGCTTTCTATAGATAAAAAAAAATTTATGAAATCAAATATCACTGATGTAAAAAGTATGTTCAGCGGTGTAGGTTCTTTTGCATACCAGATAGGTGCAAAAGCTTCCCGTGTATACAGCATGGTGGAGGATAAGGTTTCAGGTAGTGGATACAAATCTAGCAAAACAGATTCCTCTAGCAGTACTTCAAAGGACAATGCCAATACGATTGCCAAGATTAAAGACAGAGCAGAGGATTTGGTTGCAACAGGAACTGATCTTTATAAGAATAGAAAACTGTTTGATAAAGATTACAATGGTGAATATGACACAGATGAGATTGTTGAAGAAATTAGTGCATTTATCAAAGATTACAACGATTTGGTCATCGGTGCAGAAAATACTAAGAGCTCGGGTGTGGCTAGTGCCATGAAGACATTAGAGGGAATTACAGAAGCCTACAAGAAAGATTTGGCTGCAATTGGAATTACGCTTGATAAAGAAGATGGAACCTTAAGCTTCGATGAGAAGAATTTCCTAAATTCCGATATGAAAGCTGCAAAGAATCTCTTTGTAGGAACAGGTTCTTTTGCATATCAGGTAACAGCGAAAGCTTCTATGGTAGCAAATCAAGCTGAGACAGAAGCTAATAAGGCAAATACCTATACAGAGAATGCAACCTTTGGAAATAACCATAATACGGGTAGCATTTTTGATGGAACAATCTAAATACTACAAAATCAGCCCTGCTATATATGTAAAAGACGCAAGCGCTTCCGCTCATACGTCGCAGTAACGGTACTAAATTTGCAACACCTAGAGGTGTCGCTCATTAAGTGCCGACTGCTCCGTAAAGTTGCTTTTTTACACATATAGCAGGGCTGATTTTTAAGTCTGTGAAGAATTCTAAATAGGAATTACCGGTATGGATATAAATTACTCATTGTCTTCATCTAAATTAACATTATATACCGTACGTTTACGAGCCATTACGTCGCTTTCTAAGTATTCGTCGTATGTTGTCATCTTATCGATGAAGGTTCCATCTGGAAGGAACTCGATGATACGGTTTGCAGTAGTCTGAACTACCTGGTGGTCACGACAAGAGAAGAGGATGACACCAGAGAATTTCATCATACCGTTGTTGAGTGCAGTGATAGATTCCATATCCAAGTGGTCAGTAGGTTCGTCAAACATAAGCACGTTTGCTGCTTGAATCATCATACGAGAGAGAAGTACACGTACTTTTTCACCACCGGAAAGTACACGCATTTTCTTAACACCGTCTTCGCCTGCAAAGAGCATACGTCCTAAGAATCCACGTACGTAAGTTGCATCTTTGATTTCTGAATATCCTGTTAACCAGTCTACGATAAGTTCATCTGTATCGAAGATTTCTGTGTTGTCCTTAGGGAAGTAAGCCTGGCTTGTAGTAATTCCCCATTTGTAAGACCCTTCATCTGGTTCCATTTCTCCGGCAAGAATCTTGAAGAATGTAGTCTTTGCAAGTTCATTGCCGCCAACGAAAGCAATTTTATCTTCACGGCCTACAACGAAAGAAATGTTATCTAATACTTTTACACCATCAATCGTTTTTGAAATGCCATCTACTGTAAGAACTTCGTTACCGATATCACGCTGTGGACGGAAGTCGATGTATGGATATTTACGGCTGGATGGTTTGATTTCATCAAGCTGGATTTTTTCTAATGCACGCTTACGAGAGGTAGCCTGTTTTGATTTGGAAGCGTTAGCAGAGAATCGAGAAATAAATTCCTGTAATTCTTTGATTTTTTCTTCCTTTTTCTTATTGGCTTCTTTCATCTGGCGAACAAGTAACTGGCTGGATTCGTACCAGAAGTCATAGTTACCAGCGTAAAGCTGAATTTTGCCGTAGTCCATATCTGCGATATGTGTACAAACCTTATTTAAAAAGTAACGGTCATGAGAAACCACTACTACAGTGTTTTCAAAGTTAATTAAGAATTCTTCTAACCATGCAATCGCATCAAGGTCTAAGTGGTTGGTAGGTTCGTCGAGGAGAAGGATGTCTGGGTTACCAAACAATGCCTGAGCAAGGAGAACCTTAACCTTTAATGCACCTGGCATATCTGCCATAAGAGTGTAATGATATTCTGTTTCAATACCGAGTCCGTTAAGAAGAGTAGCAGCATCAGATTCGGCATTCCAGCCATCCATTTCTGCGAATTCTGCTTCTAACTCGCTGGCACGAATTCCATCTTCATCTGAGAAGTCTTCCTTCATGTAGATTGCATCTTTTTCTTTCATAATGTCATAGAGACGTTTGTTACCCATGATAACAGTATCAAGTACAGGGAACTCATCATATTTAAAGTGGTCCTGCTGTAAAAATGATAAACGCTGACCAGGAGTGATAATGATATCACCATTGGTAGGTTCTAACTGTCCTGACATGATTTTTAAAAATGTAGATTTACCTGCTCCGTTTGCACCGATAAGGCCGTAGCAGTTGCCTTCTGTAAATTTGATATTAACATCTTCGAAAAGAGCTTTTTTTCCAAGTCGTAATGTAATGTTACTAGCTTGAATCATCGTTTATTTCCTCCGATTTATATGCTTTTATTAATAGACACCGCTATCTATTTTACCTATTTATCCATTTTTTGCAAGCCTTTTTCTTATTTATAGTAATGCATTGGTAAAAATACAAATAAAAACGGAAAATTACTTGATTTTTTAGGTAAAAACTCCTATATTATTAGTTATAGACAATGTATACTTGCGCCATTAGGGGGAATACATTATGTCACTAAATTTGAACACAATATACGAGGAGGTAATACCCATGAAACGTTCAATGAAAACTATGGATGGTAACCATGCAGCAGCGCACGTGTCATATGCTTACACAGACGTTGCAGCTATCTATCCTATTACACCTTCATCTGTTATGGCTGAAGCTACAGATGAATGGGCAACAGCTGGAAGAAAGAACATTTTCGGACAGACTGTTCAGGTAACAGAAATGCAGTCAGAAGCTGGTGCAGCTGGTACCGTACACGGCTCTTTAACAGCAGGTGCTTTAACAACAACATTTACAGCATCTCAGGGTCTCTTACTTATGATTCCTAACCTTTACAAGGTTGCTGGTGAAAGACTTCCAGGCGTATTTAACGTATCTGCACGTTGTGTAGCTACACACGCATTAAACATTTTTGGTGATCACTCAGACGTTATGGCTTGTCGTCAGACAGGTTGTGCTATGCTTTGTGAATCATCTGTACAGGAAGTTATGGACTTAACTCCAGTTGCTCACATCGCAGCAATTGAAGGACGCGTTCCATTTATTAACTTCTTCGATGGTTTCCGTACATCTCACGAAATTCAGAAGATTGAAACATGGGATTACGAAGATCTTAAAGATATGGTAAGCATGGAAGCAATCGACGAATTCCGTAAGAATGCTTTAAATCCAAATCATCCATGTGAAATGGGCTCTGCTCAGAACCCAGACCTTTTCTTCCAGTCAAGAGAAGCTTGTAACTCTACATATGATGCGCTTCCAGCAAAAGTTCAGGAAGCTATGGACAGAGTTAATGCTAAGATTGGTACAAACTACAAATTATTCAACTACCACGGTGCTCCAGATGCTGAAAAAGTTATCATCGCTATGGGTTCTGTCTGTGAAACAATCGATGAAACAGTTGACTACTTAGTATCTAAGGGAGAAAAAGTTGGTGTTGTTAAAGTTCGTCTTTACAGACCATTCGTAAACGAAGCTTTAATCGCAGCTATTCCAGAAACAGTTAAATCTATCGCTGTTATGGATAGAACAAAAGAACCAGGTGCTTTCGCAGAACCATTATACTTAGACGTAGTTGCTGCATTACGTGGAACTAAGTTCGAAGGCGTTAAACTTACAAGAGGTCGTTATGGTTTAGGTTCAAAAGATACTACACCAGGACAGATCATCTCTGTATTCAGAAACGAAGAAAAAGAATTATTCACAATCGGTATTATCGATGACGTAACAAATCTTTCTCTCGAAGTTAAAGAAAACCCAGTTACAACTCCAGCAGGAACAACAAACTGTAAGTTCTGGGGACTTGGTGCTGATGGTACTGTAGGTGCTAATAAGAACTCTATCAAGATTATCGGTGATAACACAGATATGTATGCTCAGGCTTACTTTGATTATGACTCAAAGAAATCTGGTGGTGTTACTATTTCTCACTTACGTTTTGGACATACTCCAATCCACTCAACATACCTTATTTCACAGGCTAACTTCGTAGCTTGTCACTGTACAGCTTACATCTACAAATACAACATGGTTCAGGATCTTGTACCAGGCGGCACATTCCTTTTCAACACACCATGGTCAGTAGAAGAATTAGATGAAAAACTTCCAGGACAGGTTAAGAGATATATCGCTGAAAACAATATCAACTTCTACATCATTGATGGTGTTAAGATTGGTAAAGAAATCGGACTTGGAAACCGTATCAATACAGTTCTCCAGTCAGCATTCTTCTCATTAACAAAACTTATTCCAGAAGAAGAAGTTATAAAATTAATGAAAGATGCAGCTACACGTTCTTACGCTAAGAAGGGTGATGACATCGTTAAGATGAATCATGACGCTATCGACGCTGGTGCTACAGCTTACATCAAAGTTGAAGTTCCAGAAAGCTGGAAGAACTGTGAAGACACAGTACTTGGCGAAGAAATCGGTAACCAGGGTACAGCTGATGCTATCGAATTCGTAAAAGACATCCAGTCTAAAGTTAACGCTCAGCAGGGTAATACAATTCCTGTATCTGTTACAAGAAAATACGAAATCGGTCAGACACCATCTGGTACAGCTGCATTCGAAAAACGTGGTATCGCAGTAGACGTACCAGTTTGGGATGCTACAAAATGTATCCAGTGTAACCAGTGTTCATATGTATGTCCACACGCTGCAATTCGTCCAGTAGCTATGACAGAAGCAGAAGCTGCTAACGCTCCAGAAGGAATGCAGATGAAAGACATGACTCAGATGCCTGGTTACAAGTTCGCTATCGTTGTTTCAGCTTACGACTGTACAGGTTGTGGATCATGTGTAAACGTATGTCCAGACAAAGTACAGGCTATCACAATGCAGAACTTTGAAGCTAACGCTGACGAACAGAAATACTTCGATTACGCTGTTACTCTTGAAGACAAACAGGAAGTTATCGACAAGTTCAAACTCGTTTCAGTTAAAGGCTCTCAGTTCAAACAGCCATTACTTGAGTTCTCAGGCGCATGTGCTGGTTGTGGAGAAACACCTTACGCTAAATTAATTACACAGTTATTCGGTGAAAGAATGTACATTGCTAACGCAACAGGATGTTCTTCAATCTGGGGTAACTCATCACCATCTACACCATATACAGTTAACAAGAAGGGACAGGGTCCTGCTTGGTCTAACTCATTATTCGAAGATGCTGCTGAATTCGGTTATGGTATGTTACTTGCTCAGAGAGCAATCCGTGACAGACTTAAAAACGAATTAGACGTTCTTGCTGAAACAGCAAACGACGACGTTAAAGCAGCTATCGCTGAATGGAATGAAACATTCAACAGCGGTGTAACAAATGGTGCTGCTACAGATAAATTAGTTGCTGCATTAGAAGCATGCGGATGCGAAAAAGCTAACGAAATCCTCAAAGAAAAAGATTACTTATCTAAGAAATCTCAGTGGGTATTCGGTGGTGACGGATGGGCATACGACATCGGTTTCGGTGGTGTAGACCATATCCTTGCATCTGGTAAAGATATCAACGTAATGGTATTCGATACAGAAGTTTACTCTAACACAGGTGGACAGTCTTCTAAATCTACACCAGTTGGTGCTATTGCACAGTTCGCAGCTGGCGGTAAAGAAACTAAGAAGAAAGACCTTGCTGGTATCGCAATGAGCTATGGTTATGTATATGTTGCACACATCTCTATGGGTGCTGACATGAACCAGACTGTAAAAGCATTAGCAGAAGCTGAAGCTTATCCAGGACCATCATTAATCATCGCTTATGCTCCATGTATCAACCATGGTATCCGTAAAGGTATGAGCAAAGCTCAGACAGAAGAAAAACTTGCTGTAGAATCAGGCTACTGGCATAACTTCCGTTTCAATCCAGAACTCAAAGCAGCTGGAAAGAACGCATTTAGCTTAGATAGCAAAGCTCCAACAGGAGATTATCAGGAATTCTTGAAGGGTGAAAACCGTTATGCATCACTTGCTAAGTTTAACCCAGAAAGAGCTGCTGAATTATTCGCTCAGTCTGAAGCTAACGCTAAAGAACGTTATGAACACTTAAAGAAATTAGTTACATTATATGCTGGAGAAGAAGTTTAGAATTTAACTAAAATCTAAAATAGAACCTGGTGGAGAAATCCACTGGGTTTTTTATTCATAGAAGCAAAAGTTTCATACGAATATTCTGTGGTTGATTGCTGGGTTATAAATAATATAAGAAAATATGATAGCAAATCAAGCATTTAATAATTGCCCAATATGAAAATCTCCTTTATAATGGACATATGTTTTTGTAAAGGAGATTTGTTTTATGAACAATATGGAAGCTTTAAGAGCTGTGGATATGGAAATTGCTACAGCGATTGATAATGAATTTGATAGACA
>JAZSCQ010000058.1:0-2760 GCA_045530745.1 Agathobacter sp. | reverse complement strand
TACAAATATTATAAGTCAAGCTATTTCCATTTTCGATAAATCCAACCGCTTTATAACAATGATAAGCACTTGGATTATTCTCAAAAACCTCTAATGTCACTTTCGATGCCCCATAAAGTTCAAATGCAAATTTTATGCCTAACTGCAGCATTTGTTTTCCATAACCTCTTCCTCTTGCTTCGGGATTCAGAATTACATATCCGAAGCTTAATTCACCTGATACTTCTCCAGGTTGGCGAAGGGTAAAAAAACCTTCTATCCCATCTTCGTCAAAAGCAACAAACGGAAAATATTTTTCATTATCTATTCTTCCAGAAACTGCCTGTTCCATACGTTCCGCCGAAACTGGAAAACCGCCAAGCCTTCCTTCACTCCATTTATAAAATGTATTCTCATCTTGAGCCCAAGTTACAATTTTTTGACTATCATTTTTTCGATATGGTCTTAATTTTAGCATAAATTCACCTCGTAAACTTCAGATCTTCTGTTGCTTTCAATCTCTCTGTAAGACTGAAAGTTGTCACTCTGTCAAATATTATTCCAACCAATCCAGCTGCTCTCTTTTTACACCTAATTCTAAACATCTTTCACATACCAATTTCTTTTCTTCTTCATTTCCTAGATGATATTTTAAAACAATATCTTTAAGCACTATATACTTATAAACAGTATCTTTAATATCTACATACCAAACCATTCCAGATTCAGATGACAAGGCTAATGCATTTGAAAGATGTTTAGGAAAATCCTCGTAATTGCTAGTAAAAGAAATTGCAGTCCAATACTTTGGTTTATTATCGGTCTTCCATAGTTCAACACTTACCACATCTAACTTGTCTAATATTTGTTCATTCATAATGCTTTCTTTTATAATTAGCCCAGAATACATAAGTCCTCCATCAACTTCAAATTCTTGCATGCTTTCAATCTCTCCACAAGACTGAAAGTTATCTCTTACTTAACTGCTTATCTCTAATCTTAATACAAGCCTCGATGTGCATAATCCAATGTCTTGAAAACGGCATCTGTATCAATCCTCTTACATCTTTTCCGCACCAATAATCAATTAACCAATGAGCATTTTCATCCTCACTTACTACATTGAGCGTTTCCAACTGTTTTCTTCTTTCATCGGATATTTTTCCCTTCATATCTTTATATGTAAGTGTCTTTAAAATCCGTGTTGTAGATTCATCAACATCAACAATATAATTATATAGTTCTTCAATAGACAACTTCTTTGAGAACTCTCCGATTTCTTCTTTTTCAAGTTCATTTGCAGTCGTAATAATCGGCGATTTTATGCGACTTTGATAATCGCCTACAAACAAAATTTGCTCATCATTTGCAATAAGTGAATGCGCTACAATATCCTCTATACGAAAGATATGCCACAAGGAATATGCAATTGTTTTGCTATGATAACCTTTAGCATTTATATAAGGCATAGCACAAAAATCAGTATCCGACAGTTCATTCTTAAACTGCATAATTAGTTCCATAAGAGTTCTGCGAAGCTCTAATAATGTATCTATACCCATTGCAAAAGTATCTTTTTTCTTAATTTGCAACTGTAATGTCTTATTCATTTCTGCCCATTCTTTATTCATAAAAACCTCCGTCAGTTTCCATATTCATACCCAATTATCATTGCTATTTTTAAGTAGCATCATCTTGAAAAAGAGTAAGTCCACTGAACCTACTCTTTCCCTAACATCTCAGAATTACCTTCTTTTTACTGGAATCCAGATAGCACTGTGATAATCAGCATCTGTCGTTTCTCCATTTACACAGTCATACCATTCCACATTCGCATTACCACTTAACTCATAATCAGGATTTCCCGGTAACCATTCCTTAAATATCCTGGTATTTAGTGATTGAAGAGCCTCCGGGATTGCTCCTACACAGTCAAACACAGCCCATTCACCCTGTTCAAACTCATATAGCATCATTCCTTCCGGAACTTCTCCACCAGTATATTTACCTGCAATCAGATAGGTAAATTTACCTTTGCTCGATGCTTTTTCGTCATCAATACAAATACCGAACTCCCCTATACAGTTATCCATCAATGCTTTTTCCTGTGGATTGGCAGGTGGATTGCCTGCATATACATTAGCCGCATACTTCTCACAGATTTCATCCCAATATTTCGGAATTTCCTCATATGCCGTATCAAAAGAAAACTCTCTTGCAAAGCCTATCACTTTAAAACCAAACATCTTTGTAATCTTGTAGTCCATTTTATCTCCTCCTTGAACTGTAACTTTAACACTCAACGGAAGAAAGGTTCTAATATCACCGCCCTGTTTTACCTGCATAGGCGAAATACCATGAAATCTGGTAAATGCTTTCGCAAAGCTATCCGGTGTGTCATATCCATAATCAAGTGCCACATCTATTACTTTTCTGTCAGCCTTTTTCAGCTCAAGTGCCGCCAGATATAGCTTACGATTACGAATATACTCTGATACTGAGTAGCCGGTCATAATCAAAAAACCTCTTTGAAAATGTAGAGGGGATACATACACTTGCTCTGCCACATCCTGCGCACTGATGTTATCATTCAAATGTCCCTCTATAAAATCAATTGATTCTCTGACTGCAGTTAGCCATTCCATACATTCACTTCCTTTCTTCTGTATGGTTAAATGATACGCATCTTGAAGAATTATTTCTTGCCATTTAGAATTCAATTTTGTCCGTCCGCTAAAACTAAGTTTCGCACACGCTTATAAGTAACAGAAAATTCAAATT
>JAZSCQ010000026.1:0-42683 GCA_045530745.1 Agathobacter sp. | reverse complement strand
ATTATCGTTCTAAATAAACCTATGACAGGTAAAGAAGAATTGGATTTCAAGGCATTCCTTGAATCTATTGGTGATTCAATCGTAGTGGTAGCGGACGATGAAGTTACAAAGACTCACGTACATACCAACGATCCAGGTCTTGCAATTCAGAGAGCACTTACCTATGGTTCTCTTAGCAAGATTAAGATTGATAACATGCGTGAAGAACACGAAGAGAAACTAATTAAAGATGCTGAGAAAATGGCAGAACAGCAGGCACTAGAAGCTGCTGAAGCAAAAAAAGACGAGCCACGCAAGGAAATGGGCTTTGTAGCAGTGTCTATTGGTGAAGGTATGAATGAAATCTTCCGTGGACTTGGTGTTGACTACATCATTGAAGGTGGTCAGACAATGAACCCAAGTACAGAAGATATGCTTAACGCAATTGAAAATGTAAATGCTGATACAGTATTTATTTTACCAAACAACAGTAACATCATCATGGCTGCAAACCAGGCTGCATCAATCGTTGATGATAAAGAAATTATCGTTATTCCTACAAAGACAGTACCACAGGGTATTACTGCTGTTATCAATTACTTACCAGACGTTTCTGCAGAAGAAAACCAGGAAGCTATGGTAGAAGCTATTGCAACTGTTAAGACTGGACAGGTAACATACGCTGTTCGTGATACAGAAATCGATGGTTTCCAGATTAGAGAAAACGATTACATGGGTATCGGCGACAAATCAATCCTTGCAGTTGGTACAGATATGAATACTGTAACACTTGAAATGCTTGAAAGAATGATTGATGAAGATACAGAAATGGTAAGCATTTACTTTGGTAGTGATTCTTCAGAAGATGATGCAGCTGTTATCGCAGAAGCAATCGAAGAAAAATATCCAGATGTTGATGTAGAAGTAAACGATGGTGGTCAGCCAATTTACTACTATGTAATATCAGTTGAATAATTTATAGGTTTTACTAAAAAATACGAACACCCTCAATAGATACAATTTATCGCTGTACTGGCGTAAGGCTTCTAAATTGTATATATTGAGGGTGTTCTTACTTTGTGGTAAAATATAAATTATTCAAGAATGATATGAGGATTGTATGAAATGAAATTAACATCATCCATTACAAATGTAAAAGGTGTCGGTGATAAAACTGCCCAGTCCTTTGAAAAACTGAATATTTTTACCGTAGAGGATGTGTTGTTTCATTTTCCAAGAAACTATTTTCGTTATCCAGAGGCAATTACAGTAGAGGAAATTACCTCATTACAGGAGAGCCAGCTTGCGATTCGTGCAGTGGTAAAGAAAAGTCCTTCCAGTCGCAATGGACGAAATATGAATATTACGACACTCACGATTGGTGAAGAAGCAAAAAAATTAGAATTAGTCTGGTTCCGTGCGCCATATATCAAAAATCAGCTTTCGCCAGGGAAAGAGTATGTATTCTTTGGGAAAATGGTGGTGAAAAACAAGCGTTGGGTAATGGAACAAGCGACGATTTATGCACTAGAAAAATATGCGGATATTGCAGGAATGTTGCAACCGATGTATGCATTGACAGCAGGTGTTACCAATAATTTACTGATAAAAACAATAAAAACAGTGTTAAACGATGTGGATTTAATTGCAGATTATATTCCTGCAACAATTCGTCAAAGATATCATTTGTGTGAATACAACTATGCTTTAAAACAGATTCATTTTCCGGATACGATGGAAAGCTTGATTGAGGCGAGAAGATGTCTTGTTTTTCATGAATTCTTTGTGTTTATCATGGGAATTCAGTATCAGAAGGAAAAGAAAGCAAAGGATCCGAATGGATTTATATTTGTTAAGGATTCGTTTGTAGATGATTGTATTAGTAAATTACCATATCCTTTGACGAATGCACAAAAGAAAGCATTAGGAGAGATTCAGGCGGATATGGACAGTCCGTTTGTGATGCAGCGTTTGGTACAGGGCGACGTAGGTTCTGGTAAGACAATCGTGGCGTTTCTGACTATGGCTCGTTGTGCCCACAGTGGCTATCAGTCAGCGATTATGGCGCCGACGGAGGTATTGGCAAGGCAGCATTACGAAGGCTTTACCAAGATGTGTACTGATTTTGGTTTAGATTTCCCTGTGGTACTGTTAACTGGTTCGATGAAAACAAAGGAGAAGAAAGAAGCCTATGCGAAATTAGAGGCGTGTCCTAATGCATTAGTTGTCGGTACGCATGCTTTGATTCAAGAAAAGGCAGTATATTCCAATCTTGCTCTGGTTATTACAGATGAACAGCACCGTTTCGGTGTAAAACAGCGTGATGTGTTTATGGATAAAGGACAAATGCCACATGTACTCGTTATGAGTGCGACACCAATTCCTCGTACTTTGGCGATTATTATTTATGGTGATATGGATATTTCCGTTATTGATGAGGTGCCAGCTAAGAGATTGCCTATCAAAAACTGTGTTGTAGATATCGGATATCGTCCAAAAGCATATGAATTTATTGTGAATCAGATAAATGAAGGACATCAGGCATATGTCATCTGTCCATTGGTAGAAGATTCCGAAAATATGGAAGGTAAAAATGCCACAGATTATGCGAAGGAATTGTCTGAAATCCTGCCAAGTCATATTAAGATTGGACTTCTTCATGGTAAGATGAAAAATGACAAGAAAAACGAAGTCATGGAAGCGTTTGCTAGAAATGAAATACAGGTATTAGTTTCAACTACCGTAGTGGAAGTTGGTGTAAATGTACCAAATGCCACAGTTATGATGATTGAAAACGCAGAGCGATTTGGACTTGCCCAGCTTCATCAGCTCCGTGGTCGTGTTGGTCGTGGGGATGTACAGTCATATTGCATTATGATTAACACTTCAAATAGCAAGAATGCGAAGAAACGTCTTGAGATTTTGAATCGTTCAAACGATGGTTTCTTTATTGCGAGCGAGGATTTGAAACTTCGAGGACCAGGAGATTTCTTTGGAATTCGTCAAAGTGGTGATTTGGCATTTGATATTGGCGATATATATCAGGATGCAACAGAATTACAGGATGCTGCTGAGAGTGTAAAAGCAATATTAGAGGTTGATCCTGAATTAGATGCAGAAGAGCACAGAGCATTAAAGCGTAAGATGCAAAGATTTATAGATGAACAGATGAAGAATATGACATTATAATGGGGGATGAAATGAAGAATATACAGCGAAAAGTTGCATGGATACTAAGTGTTATATTGATAATGTTGTCTTTAGTTGCATGTGGTGCAAATGATAACAAGCATAATAATGAGAATAATCCAAGTCAAACAGAACAAGAAGGAAATACGCTTGCAGAAAGTGAATCCCAAGAAGATGAAGTTTCTAAGGAAGAATCATTGGAGAAACCAAGTGAGTCAGAGAAGCCAAGTGAATCACAGAAGCCAAGTGAATCACAGAAGCCAAGTGAATCGCAGAAGCCAAGTGAATCACAGAAGCCAAGTGAATCGCAGAAGCCAAGTGAATCACAGAAGCCAAGTGAATCACAGAAGCCAAGTGAATCACAGAAGCCAAGTGAATCACAGAAGCCAAGTGAATCACAGAAACCAAGTGAATCACAGAAACCAAGTGAATCACAGAAACCAAATGAATCAGAAAAGCCAAGCGAATCGCAGAAGCCATCAGAGCCTCAAGCATCTATTCAAGCAACTGCACCAGGTTGGAATAAAGTTCCAAGTTTTAAAGGCGCCAATTTGAGTGAAAAAGAAATGGCAGTTAAGATTGTAGAGTGCATTATTAGTTCTTCCATGAATGATTTTCAAAAAGCATTGGAAATTCATGATTGGTTAATCTTTAATGTTGACTATGACCAAACGTATAAGAATTATTCGGCGAAAAATGCATTTGTTGACAGACGATGTGTTTGCCAGGGATACGCTGAAAGCTTTGAACTTATGGCCGAAGCGGCGGGACTAGAAGCTACTTTTGTTGCTGGAGTTGCTACTAACAGTAGTGGCCAAACCGAAAGTCATGCATGGAATCAGGTGAAGATTAGTGGTAAATGGTATAATGTCGATGTAACTTGGGATGATCCAACACAAGCTGGAAAAGATTTTAATGATCATAGTGGTAATCGTTATGATTATTTCTTGATTTCCAAATCGCAAATAGAGAAAAATCATAAAGCAAGTCAGTATTATGAGGGCGAAAAAACTTGTTCATCCAATTTTGATCGAGTAACGATATTAAAGACAGCCGCAAATACAGGAAGATATGGAGATGTTGCAGTAATTACGAATGTGAATGACGCAAATGCAGGGATTAAGAAGTATATGGATAAGAATAAATCAATGATGGAGTTGTGGATTTATGACACTTCTGTTACTGTTTCAAATTCATCTGCATATGTACAGAATTTGGTATCATCACTTCAGTATCCAGTTAATATATCGACTTTTTATCCTTCAGATAATGGTGTTATAAAATGTCCAATTGGTATTAGAACATCTTCCGAATGGAATGCAATTCCAGTGGTGAAAAATGTAGATGAATTCATAGCATTATTAGATAAAAATGGTGATGCGGGTATTATGAATTATACAGTTCGATATGAATCAACCAATGGTCAGCCTGTAACGAAAGCTTCAAAATATGGTTTTAGCATATCGTACATCACATATAATAACGGTAATTCATGGTTAATTGATGTTACAGTAAAATAATATAAAAAGAGGTTCTATAAATTCACAATTTATAGAACCTCTTAATCTTTATTTTTTCATTGCAGAACCGAATGCTCCGATAATAAGTTTAAAGCTTGATAATGCAGTTAAGAAATAACCAATTACTAAGTCTGTTGTATAAGAACCTGTAAGATCAGATTCAGCTAAAATGTAATCCAAATTCTGGAAAGTATCAAAGAATGTCCAACCATAGTCCTTTAACGCATCGTATGCATCCCAACTCCAAGCTATCTTGTTTGCAAGGAAAATCATTACAATCATAATAACTACTGTTGAGATTGCACCTTTGATATCAAGTGATTTGCCAAGCATTTCATAGCCTTTTAATGCGCATACACCGATTGCAAAACCAGCAATTCCGGCAATGTAACCAAGTTTCCAAATAAGAATCCATAAAGCGCATCCAATTAAAGCGCCTAAAAATGCACCAACTAAGCCGGCTGCTAAATTGCTTTTCACAGGAGGCTGTGGCTGAGCTTCAGGTTGTGTGCCCTGAAAATTTTCATAATCTTCAGCATGAACTTCCATTTCTTCCACTGGTTCATAAGTTTCGTTTGTCATTTCGTTTTCATCATAAGACATTTTATCCACCTCGTAAAAATAAAATTTAACTCCTGTGTTTATTGTAGCACTATTCGCTTAATAATTCAATTTCAGAAATATCAGGCTCAATTACTAAGGAATAATTGGTATAATACACAACAAATCCAGGTGCTGCGCCAGAAGGTTTCTTTAAGTTTTTCTTCTGTAAATAGTCAATTTCTATTTTTTCGTTGTCTCGACCCTTGGAGTAGTAGCCAGCCAATCGTCCAGCTTCTTCAAATACACGATCTGGAAGCTCTTCGTTATTGGCTTTTACGATAACGTGAGAACCTGGCATGCCTTTCGCATGGAACCACCAATCATTTCCTGTTGCAACTTTGAAGGAAAGTTCATCATTCTGGAAGTTGTTCTTGCCAACAAAGATGTCATAGCCATCCGTAGAACGGTAGTGAAATGGTTTGCTCTTGGATTTTTCCTTCTTAGCAGAACGATTTTTCTTAATAAAACCATATTCCATGAGTTCTTCTTTAATCTGAATCAGATCATCAGATGAAACTGCAATATCCAATGCATTTTGAATAGATTCCAAATGAATAATCTGATTATGCGTTTCTTCAGTTAGACCTTCTAAGGCTTCGCTGGTTCGTTTGAGCTTGCCATATTTCTCAAAATACTTCTTAGAGTTGTCGAGAGCAGAAAGGTCTGCGTCCAAAGGAATTTTGATAAGTGCATTGTTGTCATAATAATTTTCAACCTCTGCAAACTTTGCGCCGGGTTCAATTCCATAACCATAAGCTTGTAAGAGTTCTCCGTATAATTTGTATTTTTCTTTCTTTTCTGCATCCTTTTGTTGTTTTAACTGTAAATCGTATTTCTTTACGTTTCGCTCCAATGCGGTTGCTACGATTTTCCGCAAATCTACAGATTTTTGACGGATACGAGAGTAGATATTTTTCTCGGCATAATAGTTTTCTAATACTTCAGAAATTGTTTCAAAGGTAGTTGCTTCATAATGTGCATACATAGTAAGTGGAACAGAAGCGTAGTCAATAGGTTCTTTTCCATTACGTACAATGTTAGGAGCATAGTTATGTTCCTGAATATCTTCAATAAACCAGATGAAGTTATTGGCAAGATGTAAAAGCTGCGTTTCATCTAAAGAAGAAACCGGCATATCTCCATCTAAACCTGCGCGATACGTGATTTCGTTTGCGATTAAAGGACTAATTCCTGTAAAGGTAGTATAAATGGCTTTTGAAATACTCATTGGCTTTTCACTTATACTAGAAACGAAGTTTTCTTTTGAAATTAAAAGAGGATTTAATTTCTCTCCTTGCGTTGTAGGGATAAAGTATTCCCTGCCAGGTAGAACTTCACGTACAGAGCTTGTAGCAGAAGAAATTCGTTTGATAGAATCAATGATTGTACCGTCTTCATTGCAGAAAATGATATTAGAATGCTTGCCCATCAGCTCAACAATTAAAGTTTTTTTACATAAGTCACCTAATTCATTTAAATGTTCTACCTCAAAATGAATAATTCGCTCCAACCCCGGCTGGTATACACGAAGAATTTTTCCATTTGCTATATGCTTACGAAGTACCATGCAAAAGGTGGGAGCCTGAAGAGGACTTTGTTTATTTTCCTGCGTCAAATACACGAATGGAAGAGAAGCACTTGCTGAAATTGCAAGACGATGGTTACCATTTGGTCCTTTACAAGTGAATAACAGTTCATCAGTTTCAGGCTGTGCGATTTTTGAGATTCGTGCATTTGTAAGTGTATTATTTAATTCATATACGAGATTTGAAATTACAATTCCATCTAAAGCCATATTTAGCCTCCTAAAAATAGTCATGTGTATTATATACGAAATGCACAAAAAAGCCAAGAATTCATTGTGAAAATAATAAAGAAAAATCTGTAAGAATGTTTGACTAACCTTGATTTTTTTATTATAATACATATATCTATGCATACAGAGTTTATACACGAGATATGCATGGTAGAAAATTACAATTTGAGAGAGGTTTTTTATCATGATTAAAAGTATGACTGGTTTCGGTCGTTGTGAAATTGCAAATGAAAAACGCAAATTTACAATTGAGATGAAATCTGTAAATCACAGAAATTTTGATGTAAATATCAAAATGCCTAAGAAACTGAACTTTTTTGAAAGTTCTATCCGTAATCTATTAAAGGAGTACATTGAACGAGGTAAGGTAGATGTATATATTTCTTACGAAGATTACAGTGAAGATAACTTCGCCCTTAAGTATAATTCAACCTTAGCTGGTGAATATTTAAAACACTTAAGAGACATGGCAGAACAGTTTGGCTTAGATGATGATATCCGCGTAAGCACATTGTCACGTTATCCAGAGGTTCTTACCATGGAAGAACAGGGAATCGATGAAAAAGAGCTTTGGGCAGATCTTGAAGCAGCGCTTCGTGGTGCATGTGCACAGTTTGTAGAAAGCCGTATTCGTGAAGGCGAGAATCTTAAGAATGATCTTTGCGACAAGCTTGATAACATGCTCGGTTATGTAGATTTTATCGAAGCAAAATATCCAGTGATTATGAGCGATTACCGTACTCGTTTAGAGGATAAGGTAAAAGAGCTCCTTGGTGACAGACAGATTGATGAAGGACGTATTGCAACTGAAATCGTTATCTATTCTGACAAGATTTGTGTAGATGAAGAAACTGTTCGTCTTCGTAGCCACATTCAGTCAGTAAAGGATACCTTAAACCAGGGTGGAAGCTGTGGTCGTAAGCTTGATTTTATTGCACAGGAAATGAATCGCGAAGCGAATACAATTTTATCTAAGGCAAACAATCTGGAAATCTCTGATACAGGTATCAATTTAAAGACTGATATTGAAAAAGTAAGAGAACAGATACAAAACATTGAATAGGAAAAAGGTATATGAAAAAGGGAATATTAGTTGTAGCCTCAGGTTTTTCTGGTGCAGGTAAAGGTACCATCATGAAGAAGCTGATGAGCGAAAAGGGGGAAATTTACGCATTATCTATATCAGCAACCACACGTGCTCCTAGAGAAGGAGAAGAACATGGCCGAGAATATTTTTTCTTAACTACAGAAGAGTTTGAAGCGATGATTGAACGTGATGAACTGGTAGAGTATGCAAAATACGTAAGTAATTACTATGGCACACCAAAAGCCTATGTAGAAGAACAATTAAATGCTGGGAAAAATGTTATCCTTGAAATTGAGATTCAGGGCGCTTTAAAAATCAAAGAGAAATTCCCAGATACAGTACTTATGTTTATTACAGCACCTAGTGCAGATGTGCTTAAGGAACGTTTGGTTGGACGTGGCACAGAAACTCAGGAAGTAATTGATGCACGTATGAGCCGTGCGTATGAAGAATCCCTAGGTGTGGAAAATTATGATTATTTAGTGATTAACGATGATTTGGATGCTTGTGTAGAGCTTGTTCACGATATTATTCAAAAAGAACGAGTAGAAGAAACAGAGGTTCATGCCGAAAATCGTGTATCCGCTAATATAGAATTTATCAATAATATGAGAAAAGAGCTTTTAAGCTTTTCGAAAGGAGTATAATATGATTCATCCATCTTATGTAGAACTTATGTCAGTAGTAAATGAGGACGTTGTAATTGGTGAGGAACCAGTAGTAAACAGCCGTTACTCAATTGTTTTAGCAGCTGCAAAACGTGCTCGTGAAATTATCGACGGAGCAGATACTATGGTTACACATCCAAAATGCAACAAACCATTATCTATCGCAGTTGAAGAAATCATGAACGGTGATGTTAAAATCGTTCCAGACGAAAACAATTAAGAAAGTGGGGCTGCGATGCAGCCCTAATGTATTATCATGAAAAACAAGAAATTATTATTTATATCCCTAGGATGTGACAAAAATCTTGTAGATTCTGAGTTTATGATAGGTATGCTGACATCGGAAGGTGTCGTACTTTGCGATGATGAGACAGAAGCAGATATTATTATCATCAATAGTTGTTGCTTTATTAATGATGCAAAAGAAGAGAGCATCAATACGATTTTAGAGATGGCAGAGTACAAGAAATCCGGTAATTGCAAGGCGCTTATCGTTACAGGCTGCCTTTCCCAGCGTTATCAGGATGAAATCAAAACCGAGATTCCGGAAGTAGATGCGATCCTTGGTACCAACTCTTATGATGCTATATGTGAGGCGGTAAAGGAAGCTTTAGATCAGCATTTTTACAAGAATGTTGCCACTCTTGAGGGACTTCCAAAACTTACAAACAAAAGAACTGTTACCACAGGTGGACATTTTGCATATCTTAAGATTGCAGAAGGCTGTAATAAAAACTGTACTTATTGCATTATTCCATCGATTCGTGGAAGATACCGCAGTGTTCCAATGGAAGAGCTTATTGCTCAGGCAAAGGAATTAGCGGAAAATGGTGTAAAAGAACTCATTTTAGTAGCACAGGAAACAACACTTTATGGTGTAGACCTCTATGGTGAGAAATCTCTCCATAAGCTACTGGATGAATTAAATAAAATTCCAGGCCTTTTCTGGATTCGTATCATGTATTGTTACCCAGAAGAAATATATGAAGAATTAATCGAAGCAATGATTCGAAATAAAAAGGTTTGTCATTATCTGGACATGCCAATTCAACATTGTAACGATGAAATTCTTCGTAAGATGGCAAGGCGTACAAACCGTAAGGAATTAGAAGAACGTATTGCATATTTAAGAGAACGCATTCCAGATATTACACTTCGTACTACACTTATCTGTGGTTTCCCAGGAGAAACAGAAGAGATGCACGAAGAATTAATGCAGTTTATCAATGATATGGAATTTGATCGTCTAGGAGCATTTGCATATTCTCCAGAAGAAGGAACTGTTGCGGCAGAATTGCCAAATCAGGTTGATGAAGAATTGAAGCTTGATTGGCAAGCTGATGTGATGGAACTACAGGAAGAAGTGATTTTTGATAAAAATGAAACACTTATCGGTATGATTACCTATGCATTTATTGAGGGTAAAGTAGCGGATGAGAACGCCTATATTGGTAGAACTTATAGGGATGCACCAAATGTAGACGGATATATTTTTATCAATACAGATGAGGAACTAATGACTGGTGACATTGTAAAAGTACAGGTCATCGGAGCACATGAATATGATTTGATAGGAGAAATTGTGAAATGACAATGAATTTACCAAACAAATTGACAATTTTCAGAGTAATTTTGATTCCATTTTTTGTACTTTGTTTTTATTTGCCAGTAATTCCATTCAACAATGTCGTTGCATGTGTAATTTTCTGCGTGGCTAGTATTACAGATTTTCTGGATGGATATTTAGCAAGACGTGATGGATTAGTAACGAATTTCGGTAAATTTATGGACCCACTTGCAGACAAGCTTTTAGTAGGTGCTGCACTTATTTGCTTGATTGAATCAGGACAGCTACCAGCGTGGGCTGTAGTTATTATTATTTCCCGTGAATTTATCATTAGTGGATTCCGCCTTATTGCTTCTGACAATGGCGTTGTTATCGCTGCAAGTTACTGGGGCAAATTCAAGACAGTAACACAGATGGCTATGGTGATTTTAATGCTTTTAAATTTTCCAGGTGCAATTTTCGCAGTCATTACCAGAGTGGTAATGTGGGCTGCCATCATTCTTACAGTAGTTTCTTTAGTGGACTATGTAATTAAAAATAAAGATGTATTAAAAGATACAAAGTAGGATAAGAATATGACCGAGAATAAACTACTGGAACTTCTTTGCAAACATAATCTTAAAATCGCTACAGCCGAAAGCTGTACAGGCGGCTTGGTAGCGGGTGTATTATGTGATATTTCTGGCATTTCTGCTCATTTTGAGGAAGGGTATATTACATACTCAGAGGATGCCAAAATGAAAAATTTAGGCGTTTTACCAGAGACCCTTGCACATTATGGCGTAGTAAGCTGTGAGGTTGCAGAAGAGATGGCAATGGGGGCTGCCGAAAGAGCTAATGCGGATTGTGCAATTGCAACAACCGGCATTGCAGGTCCAACAGGCGGCACAGAGGAAAACCCAGTAGGAACAGTATGTTTTGCTTGCGTAGTAAGAAATCAAGTGCTTACAGAGCGTATGATTTTTGAAGGAAATCGTATGGAAATCCGTATGCAGGCGGCAGTATATGCCATTGAAATGTTATGTGATTACATCGAGTCTTGCTATGAAGATAGTATGGATGAAGAAGTATAATCGGAGGAATAAATTATGCGTATTATCGCAGGAACTGCAAGAAGTCTTCCTTTAAGAGCTCCAGAAGGGATGGATACCAGACCTACTTCGGATCAGATAAAGGAAACCTTATTCAATATGCTGCAGTATGATATTCCAGGCTGTTATTTTCTTGATTTGTTTGCAGGAAGTGGACAGATAGGATTAGAAAGTTTAAGCCGTGGTGGAGAATACTCAGTATTTGTAGAAAACAACCGTAAGGCTGCAAAGTGTATTGAAGAGAATATTAAATTTACTAAATTTGATAAGAATGCCCGTCTTGTGGTAAGTGATGTAGTGTCTGCATTATATACTTTAGAAGGCAAATATAAATTTGATGTTGTATTCATGGACCCACCTTATAAGAAAGAGTTGGAGAAAGAAGTGCTAAAATACTTGGCGGATTCTTCCCTTCTTAAAGAAGATACTAAAATTATTGTTGAAGCTTCCACAGAAACGAACTTTGATTATGTGGAAGAATTGGGGTTTGAAATTACAAAATACAAGAAATACAAGACAAATGTACATGTATTTTTTAGAAGGAAATAGTTTTACAGGGGGTGTTTTATGAAGAGAGCTGTTTATCCTGGAAGCTTTGATCCAATTACATTTGGACATTTGGATATTATTGAGCGTTCCGCAAAAATGGTAGACGAATTGGTGATTGGTGTATTATGCAATAGTGCCAAAAATTCGTTGTTTTCTTTGGAAGAACGTGTTAATATGATAAAAGAGATTACCAAGGATATTCCAAACGTGCGAGTGGAGTCTTTTGGTGGTCTTTTGGTTGATTATATGAAACAGATTGATGCAACTATCATTATTCGTGGACTTCGAGCTGTAACAGACTTTGAATACGAATTACAGATTGCACAGATGAATCATGTAATGAAAGATGATGCGGAGACTATTTTCCTTATCACAAACTTGAAATACTCATATTTGAGCTCTACTATTGTAAAAGAAATCGCTTCTTATGGTGGTGATATTTCTAAGTTTGTACCAGAAGAAATCATTGGCCGCATTTATGAAAAATATAATGTAAATAGGGAGAATACTTATGAGCAGTAAAATCGAACAAGTAATTGATGAAATCGAGGAATATCTTGACACATGTAAATATGTGACATTTTCTTCCACAAATATTTCGGTAAACAAAGAAGAAATCGAGGAATTGATTGCTGAGTTACGTACAAAAACTCCAGAAGAAATCCGCAGATATCAAAAAATCATCAGCAACAAGGAAGCAATCTTAGCAGATGCACAGCAGAAAGCAGACCAGATTATCGCACAGGCACAGATTCAGACCAATGAATTAGTTAGCGAACATCAGATTATGCAGCAAGCTTACGCACAGGCGAATGAAGTTGTAATGATTGCGACAAAACAAGCACAGGAAATTTTAGACAATGCTACAAATGAAGCAAACAACATCCGTATGTATGCAATGTCTTACACAGATGATAAATTAAAGAGCTTAGAAGATATCTTAATTAACTCAATTGATACAACAAAAGCTCGTAATGAGAATTTAATCAGTTCGCTTCAGGGTTATTTAGATATTGTATCAGCAAACAGAGCAGAACTTTTCCCAACAGAGCCAGAACCAGCTCCAGTAAAGAAAGAAGAGAAAAAGCCAGTTGAAAAGACTGCTGATGCTACAGAAGCAATTGATTTATCTGTAGTAAACATCAAAGCAAACGAATAATAAATACATATATTACACTAAGTAATGTTAATAATAGGGAAAGTGCAGCTTTCCCTATTATGTATTTATGCATAGATAGTCCTGCTTCATAAAGAATGGAACCTGTCTGCGCAATTCCCGAAAGTCCGCCAAAGGAAAGTAGTTGGATAGCACCGATATACTTAAGATTTGCAGCAACATTCGATGTAGATAGAAGATTTACACCGTTTGTAATTTCAAGATTACCGAGTGTAAGGGTGAGTATAAATGATGGACGAGCTTGAAAATAGGTGACTATATTTGTTAATACCTCTGTTATGATAGAAAACAGAACAATATAACCACAGATTTTTATAAGTGACTCAAAACCACTTATGATACCGGAGTCCATGATTGACATATTAAGTCGGAAGTTTGATGACGGTGTGTCATCTGCGGAATAATAAAAGGTACTATCAAGTAGCAAATACAATGCTACAATCACAAGTGGCAAAAGATATAAAAGCATATATGTAACGATGTTGTATTTATTTGATGCAAAAAGTAAAGGTAAGGCAAAGCCACACACATACATCGGGCTAAAGTTATTTGTCGCAATAGATAGTACGGTTGCTTGTTTCTCGGAAAGCAGGTTTTGTTTATAGAAATCTGCAGATAGCTTGGCTCCGACAGGAAAACCGAAGACAAAACCGCAGGACAAAGTTAATAGACAGGCGATTAAATTGGAATTCCCTTTAAAACTTCTTAGAAAATCACTTTTTACAAGTACAGCAGATATAATTGTAAAGGGCAAAAGGGCTGGAAGTATCTGATGAAACCATACTTCAATTCCATTTCTTGCCGCAGTTACTGTGACTTCAGGATAGAAAAAGGAATATGCAATTAAACATAAAATGACACAAGAAAATAGTATTTTTTTCATAGTATTATTTATGAATATAAGGAGGCAAATATGAGAGTTTTAGAAAATTTACAACCAGAAAGAGTGTTTTACCATTTTGAGGAAATCGCAAAGATTCCTCATGGTTCAGGAAATACAAAACAGATTAGTGATTATTTAGTAGCATTTGCAAAAGCGCACAATTTAGAGCATTACCAGGATGAAATCAACAACGTTATTATCATCAAAGAGGCAACAGAAGGCTATGAAAACGCAGAAGCAGTTATTATCCAGGGACATATGGACATGGTTTGCGAAAAGGAAAGTGGCTGCAATATCGACTTTG
Source organism: Agathobacter sp. (assembly GCA_045530745.1). Taxonomy (GTDB): domain Bacteria; phylum Bacillota; class Clostridia; order Lachnospirales; family Lachnospiraceae; genus Roseburia. Next base: position 28,250 of record JAZSCQ010000026.1, on the reverse strand, counting down.
AAAAAGACGGATTAGACCTTTATGTAGAAGATGGATTTGTAAAAGCAAGAGGTACTACACTTGGTGGTGATGATGGGATTGCAGTAGCTTACGGCTTAGCATTATTAGAAGCAACTGACATCGCGCATCCTCGTTTAGAGGTAGTTATCACAGTAGACGAAGAAACAGGCATGGACGGCGCTTATGGCATCGATTTATCTATGCTTAAGGGAAAGAAGATGCTCAATATCGATAGTGACGAAGAAGGCATTTTCCTTACAAGCTGTGCAGGTGGAACAAGCGTAGAAGCTACTATTCCAGTAAAACGCACTACACAGACAGGCGTAGTACTTAATGTAAAAGTAGACGGTCTTTTCGGTGGTCATTCTGGTGCTGAAATTCACAAGGAACGTGGAAATGCATCTATCCTTATGGGAAGAGCATTAAACAATATCGCAAATGAAGTACCATTCGGCATTATTTCACTTGCTGGTGGTCTTAAAAACAATGCAATTCCAAGAGAATGTAACGCATCTATTTTAGTTCCAGAAGAAGCTGTTTCCTTAGTAGAAACTATTATTTCAGAACAGTCTGAAATCTTTAAGAAAGAATTATTTGCATCAGATGCAGACGTACAGGTAACTTCTGTAAATGTAGGTGTTCAGGAAGCAAATATTTTAGATTTTGCTTCTATCAATCAGGTATTATGCTATTTACGCCTCGTTCCAAATGGTGTACAGCACATGAGTCAGGCGATTCCAGGGCTTGTAGAGACATCATTAAACCTTGGTATTATGGAACTCAAAGAAGACGTATTCGTAACAGATACATCTATCCGTAGTTCGGTAGGATCACGCAAGGAAGATTTAAGAGATAAATTAGTAAATATCATCGAACTTGTAGGTGGTGAAGCAGAGGTAGTTGGAGACTACCCAGCATGGGAATACAAAGCAGAATCTAAACTTCGCGAAGAAATCGTAGCTTCATATAAAGCTGTTTATGGTAAAGAACCAGAATTTACCGCTATCCATGCAGGCCTTGAATGCGGTATCCTTTCTGAGAAAATCGACGATTTAGATTGTGTATCCTTTGGACCAGCAAACTATGACATCCATACACCACAGGAAAGATTAAATATCGAATCTACCGAACGTGTTTGGAACTTCTTGGTAGAATATTTGAGACAGGCGAAGTAGGATTATTTATATTTAAAGGAAAAATACGAATGATAAATCCAAATATAAAAGAGTATATCACTAATGAAAATAACTCAGTAAGATATGTGTTAGGCAAATATACTAATCGACCATTAATCGTTTTTGGAATAAATCCTAGTATAGCCAGTGCAGAGAAAAATGATAATACTATAAGTATTATAGAGCATGTGGCTGAAATGAGACAATGTGATGGATATTTAATGTTTAATATATATCCTCTGCGAGCTACCAAAATTGATAATAACTTTCATAATGTATGTGATAGTTCAATATGTGATTTTAATCTTCAATGTATTAGAGAAAGAATATATGAAGGTGCAGAAATTGTTGCAGCTTGGGGAACACATATTTGTGATAGAGATTATTTTATAAGTATGCTAGAACAAATAAATGATATAATTAAAGAAAAAAAGGCAAAATGGATATGTCTAAGTAAGACAAAATATGGTCATCCACATCATCCTACTCGCTTAGCTTATGATAAGATGACATTTGAAATGTTTGATATGGATGAATACATACAAAATATGAAGAGGTAAATTCGAATTCAGGAGAAAAATGTTATGGAATGTCCAATTTGTAATCAGAAAATGATAGAGGGTAAAATAAAGAATTACGAGATGTGGAATCCTTTGTCGCCAGCAACAATGAAATTTGTACCAAACGATAAGTCAAAAAAAAGTGTAAAAGCAGATCATTTTCAAACTATGCAAGGTTATTGCTGTGAAAAATGTAATAAGATTATAGTAATTGCTTCTATTCAGCAGAAGTGGTCTTTATAATAAATATAAAAAGAGGATTTTATGTTACGAATTGATAAGTACCTTGCAGATTGTGGAATTGGTACAAGAAGTGAAGTGAAAAAATATATAAAAGCGAAGCAAATTACTGTAAATGGTGATGTTGTGTCGAAACCAGAACAGAAAATTGATGAAAATATCGATGAAGTTTGCTTCAAAGGGCAACCAATTTCCTATGAAAAATATGTATATTATTTGCTTCATAAACCAGCGGGGTGTGTCACAGCGAAACAGGACAATGTGCATAAGACTGTCATGGAGTATTTTCCAGAAGAGATTCGCGCAAAGGATATTGCTCCAGTTGGTCGACTAGACTTGGATACGGAAGGCCTCCTTCTGTTTACCAATGATGGGCCATTGACACATCATTTGCTGAGTCCGACACACCATATTCCAAAGACTTATTATGCTGTCTTGGATAAAGAATTGCCTATTTCTGCAATCGAACAGTTCCAAGAAGGTGTAGATATTGGAGATGATAAGCTGACTTTACCAGCGGAATTAGTTGTTTTACCTGTATCAATAAATGATGCAGGAGATAACGTGTATTCAGCAGAACTTACCATTCAAGAAGGTCGTTTTCATCAGGTGAAGCGTATGTTTGAAGCGGTAGGTTGCACAGTAACATATTTAAAGAGACTTTCCATGGGAAGTCTTACCCTTGGTGGTTTATCAAAATGTGAGTATCGAAAACTTACCGAGGAAGAAGTGAAAAAATTACAAGCAGAAAATGTGTAAAAGCATTGATTTTTTTGAGGAAATTGAATATAATAATTATACAGATAGGAAATATCTGTGTAGCGGTTAGAACGTCCAGTTAAAACGTTCGTTTAAAAGCGGTTAGATTGTCCAATTAAAACAATCGATTAATAGCAGTGGGTGGAGCAATCCACCCACTTTTTATATATTAGGAGAATATATATGGATTGGTATGTTGTAGATAAAGAATATATTAATTATTTAACTCAATTTGATTCATGTGTAGGTTATGTTGAATATGGGGAACGATTAAAACTTCATATAGGTGTAATGTTAAAAATTAATGATATTCATTATTATGTACCTATTTCATCAGCAAAATCAAAACATAAGAGAATGTCAAATAGTATTGATTTCCATAAAATTCAAGATGAGGAAACAGGATATATTTATGCAGTTTTAAATATTAATAATATGATTCCTGTACCCGAATCATGTATAACACAGGTGAAATATAATAAGATAGACGAATTTCGTTCATTTGAAAATGAAAAAGAAAAAACGGATTATATTTATTTGTTACAAAAAGAAAAAAATCTTATTGATAAAATAGAAAGCATTTTGCAAAATAAGTCGAAGAAACTATATGAAAAATGTAAAACGAAGCCTGAATCATCATTGGCTGCTAGATGCTGCAATTTTAGTCTTCTTGAAGAGAAATGTAAAATATATGTTGAATCTGCGAGAAAAAAGATAAAACTGTGTGATAGAACAGAGGAAACAGTTAAGATTTATTATAGCAAAGCACAGGATAAAGATATTAAAAAGTTTTTACCTCAAAAAGCAAAGAGTATCGAAGAGGCTCTTGCTGATTATCAAAAGACATTGTTACCTAATGCAACGAGTTATGGTAAAACCATTTGGATAGACAATACATATATTGGTGATATTTGGTGTTATTGTATTAATAAAAACGAAGTACCAAATGCAATGATTAGCTATTGCATTTTTGAAAAAGATTATTGGAAAAAAGGGATTGCAACAGAGGTATTGAATTTATTTATAAAAGAAATAAATGAACATTTTATGTTGAAATCTTTTGGTGCATTCACGTATTCAGATAATATTGCATCAATACGCGTGCTTGAAAAGAATAATTTTAAGCTAATTGAAGCTATAATAGAGGATAATATAGAATCTAGATATTATCAATTTCATTATGATGATTTTTAGGAGATTTTATGAGATACGAAGGTTATTTACCAATTTCAAAAGAGGATATGATAGAGCGTGGGATAGAACAGTTTGACTTTGTCTATGTCATAGGGGATGCCTATGTGGATCATCCTTCTTTTGGTCCTGCGATTATTTCTCGTATTTTGGAGTCGAGAGGCTTTTCCGTAGGTATTATTTCACAGCCAGACTGGAAAGACGATGCTTCAATTTCCATCATGGGTGAGCCAAGACTTGGATTCCTCGTTTCAGGCGGAAATATGGATTCCATGGTAAATCATTATTCCGTATCGAAGAAAAGACGAGAGATGGATTCCTTTACACCAGGCGGAGTTATGGGAAAACGTCCAGACTATGCGACTGTTGTGTATTGTAATCTGATTCGTCGTACCTATCGTAAAACACCGATTATTATTGGTGGAATTGAGGCAAGCTTAAGACGACTTGCGCATTATGATTATTGGTCCAATAAGGTAAAACGTTCCATTTTGTTAGATTCCGGAGCAGACTTGATTTCCTATGGTATGGGCGAAAGAAGTATTGTAGAAATTGCGGAAGCATTGGAATCAGGAATTGATGTAAAAGATATTACTTTCATTGATGGAACCGTTTATAAGACAAAAGATGAAGAAAGTATTTATGATGCCATCTGGCTTCCAGAATGGGATGAAATAAAGGAAAATAAGCGCAAGTTTGCAGAAAGTTTCTATACTCAGTATTGTAATACAGACCCATTCTCAGGAAAGCGTCTGGTAGAAGGCTATGGTACAAATTTTGTGGTACAGAATCCACCACAGAAACCTTTATCTCAGTCAGAAATGGATGCGGTTTATGCACTTCCATATATGAGAAATTACCATCCATCTTATGAAGAAGCTGGTGGTGTACCAGCGATTCGTGAGATTAAATTCTCGCTTGTAAGCAATCGTGGTTGTTTTGGTGGCTGTAGTTTCTGTGCACTCACCTTCCATCAGGGACGTATTATTCAGACGAGAAGTCATGAATCTATTGTAGAGGAAGCAAAGATTATTACACAGGACCCAGAATTTAAGGGATATATTCATGACGTTGGTGGTCCAACAGCGAATTTCCGTGCTCCAGCGTGTCAGAAACAGCTGACAAAAGGTGCATGCCCAAATAAGCAGTGCCTGTTCCCAACACCATGTAAGAATCTTGAGGTAGATCATAAGGATTATATTGAACTTCTTCATAAATTACGTGAGCTTCCGAAGGTAAAGAAGGTGTTTATTCGCTCTGGTATTCGTTTTGATTATTTAATGGCAGATAAGGACAAGACTTTCTTACGCGAGCTTTGTGAGCATCATGTCAGCGGACAGCTTAAGGTAGCTCCAGAGCATATCTCAAATGCAGTATTATCCTTACTTGGTAAGCCATCGGTTGAGGTTTATAACAAGTTTGTACAGGCTTATAAGGATATGAATAAGAAGATAGGTAAGGAGCAGTATCTTGTTCCATATTTGATGTCTTCACATCCAGGTTCAACACTAAAAGAGGCGATTGAGTTAGCGGAATATCTTCGCGATTTAGGCTATATGCCAGAACAGGTACAGGACTTTTATCCAACACCATCGACGATTTCAACCTGTATGTATTATACTGGGTTAGATCCAAGAACCATGAAAGAAGTCTATGTAACCACCAATCCACACGAAAAAGCAATGCAGCGTGCCTTGATTCAATATCGTAATCCAAAGAATTATGACCTTGTTTATGAAGCACTTACCAAGGCTGGAAGACAGGACTTAATTGGCTTTGAGAAACATTGCTTGATTAAGCCTAGAAAATTTGAGGGAGAAAAAGCTGGTGCTTGGAATAAGTCTGGTAATGGAACAAAGACAGGACCGGGTAAGAATGGTAAATCTAGCAATTCCTCCGGAAAAGGCGGTTTGGGTGGAAATAAGAACCAAGCTACTACGGAAAAGAAATCTAAGAAAAAGACGATTCGAAACGTGCATAACAAGAAAAAGAAATAAAATATGAAAGAATTTATTATACAGAAAAACGAGGAAAATCAAAGGTTTGACAAGTATCTTAAGAAACTGCTACCAAATGCGTCTACCAGCTTTCTTTACAAGATGATGCGTAAGAAAAACATTGTCATTAACAAAAAGAAAGTCGAAGGCAATGAGAAACTCAAAGCAGGAGATGTAGTTAGCATTTTCTTAAGTGATGAGACTTTTGAGAAATTCCATGTAAATTTAGAAGAACTAAAAAAAGAATATGCTGCATTAAAATCATTAAGTTTAAAAGGACTTAAGGTCGTTTATGAAGACGAAGAGATGATTATTGCAGATAAGCCTTATAATATGCTTTCACAGAAAGCAAGTGACAAGGATTTGTCTGCAAATGAACATCTTTTAGGATACATGATAAATAAAGGCGAGCTATCCTTTGAGGAATATCAGACGTTTCGTCCATCTGTTGTAAATCGATTAGATAGAAATACTACAGGACTATTGCTTTTTGGTAAGACCTTACATGCATTACAAGAGTTAGGCGAAGGCATTCGTGAACGCTCCATTCAAAAGTATTATCGCGCTGTAGTAGCAGGCGAATTGAAGGAAGCATTAGAACTGAAAGGATATCTTCTTAAGGATGAAAAGACCAATAAGGTATCTTATCATAAGGAGCAGGTAGAAGGATCTGATTACATTGAAACAGGTGTAAAGCCTATTCAATGCAAGAATGGATTAACTTTGGTTGAGATTCATTTGGTAACTGGAAAAACACATCAGATTCGCCTTCATTTATCTACGATTGGACATCCAATTTTGGGTGATATGAAATATGGTGACGAAAGAATCAATAAAAAATATTATGAAAGTCATAGGGTAAGTCATCAGCTGCTTCATGCATATCGCCTTGAATTCTCTGATGGTAGAATTGTTGTGGCTGAGCCAGCAAATGTGTTTGATAAATTAATGAAATAAATCAAGAAGCATATAAGTATGGTATGAAGCTATATCAAAAACTTTATACAAAGAATTAGGAGGATGGAAATAACAGATGCCAACCTGGAATTCGAGAGGTTTGCGAGGATCGACATTAGAAGATCTTGTAAATCGAACAAATGAGAAATACTTACAAAATAATTTGGCGTTAATTCAAAAGGTGCCTACACCTATTACACCTATTAATATCGATAAAGATTCGAGACACATCACCCTCGCGTATTTTGACCAGAAGAGTACTGTTGACTACATAGGGGTGGTACAAGGAGTTCCTGTGTGTTTTGATGCAAAAGAATGTAATACAGATACATTTCCACTTGCCAATATTCACGAACATCAGGTTGAGTTTATGCGAAACTTTGAAAAACAGGATGGAGTGGCATTTATTTTAATTTCTTATACACATAGAAATGAGTTCTATTATATGCGATTTGAGGAATTGTATAAATTTTGGGAGCGAAAACTAGATGGCGGAAGAAAAAGTTTTCGCTATGAAGAGCTAGATGAGAAATTCTTTTTAAAAGAAAAGCCTGGGGTATTCATTCCATATTTAGAAGCTTTGCAGATTGATCTTGAATTAAGGTAATTCTGTTCATATGTGCCATTTATAGAAAGGTGCTAATTATGGAATAATATATATAACAAATAAGCATGGGTGCTCACGTTGACATGAGTACCCTATTATTTTATAATAATCCATAATTATAATAGTATAGGCATATCCTAAAGTGAGGGTTATACATGAAGAATAAATTATTACATACACCAGATGGTGTTCGAGACCTCTATAACGAAGATTATAAGAAAAAATTAGATATACAGAATAAGCTGCATCGTGTATTTGAAGAATACGGTTGTTTGGATATCCAAACACCTACATTTGAATATTTTGATGTGTTTAGTAACCAAATTGGCACAACTCCTTCCAAGGATTTATTCAAATTTTTTGATGCAGAAGGTAATACGGTAGTACTTAGACCTGACTTTACACCTTCAATCGCAAGATGTGTAGCAAAATACTTCGAACCTGACGAAGAACCAGTAAAGCTGTGTTATATGGGAAACACCTTTACAAATGCCTCAAACTATCAGGGACGTTTGAAAGAAACAACTCAGTGTGGTGTAGAATATGTCGGTGATGGTTCTGCGAAAGCAGATGCACAGATGCTTTCTATGGTAGTGGATTGTATTAAAGCAATTGGAATTGCAGATTTCCAGATTTCAGTTGGTCATGCTGGTTTCTTTGATGCGCTTTTGGATGCAGCCAATTTACGTAGGAAACAGGCAAAACATCTTCGAGAACTTTTGAATAATAAGAATTTCTTGGGTGTTGAAGCTTTTGTAAAAGAAATGGATATTGACGAGGAGTTAAAACCTCTATTCCTTCTTTTATCTGAGTTTGACATTGCGGACGAACAATTATTTAATGCAAAAGGATGGGCGAAAAAATATCCAAAGATTGCAAATGCAATCACATCTTTGGAAGAATTAAATGTAAATTTAAAAGAAAAAGGTATTGATAGCTACATTTCTTTTGAATTAGGCATGATTAGTAATTATGAATACTATACAGGTATTATTTTTGCTGGTTATACATATGGATTGGGAGAACCAATTGTAAAAGGTGGCCGCTATGACACCCTTCTTAGCAATTTTGATAAGGATGCTCCAGCTATTGGTTTTGCATTTGTCGTAGACCAGCTACTTTCCGCAATTGATAAGCTTTCAGCAAAGGCGGCAAATGCGACAGCAGCCGAAAGATACCTGACTTTTGCATTAGGTAAAGGACGTCTTGCAAAGAAAACCTTAGAGTTGTTTGAACAGATTGGCATTAAATGTGAAGAAATCTTTGATCCAAATACAAGAAAGCTTATTTTTGTAAACGAGGACTTAAAATTAAAGTTTTTCCTATCAAAAGGTCCAGACGTACCTACATATGTAGAACATGGTGCGGCAGATATTGGTATTGTGGGAAAAGATACGATATTAGAAGAAGGAAGAAATATCTACGAAGTATTAGATTTAGGCTTCGGTAATTGTAGAATGTGTATTTGTGGTCCAGAATCTGCTAAAGAGCTATTAAAACATCAGGAACAGATTCGTGTAGCTACCAAGTATCCACAGATTGCCAAAGATTATTTCTATAATCAGAAACATCAGACCGTAGAGATTATCAAATTAAATGGCTCAATCGAACTTGCGCCTATTGTAGGACTTTCTGATGTAATCTGCGATATCGTAGAAACTGGTGCAACTCTTAGAGAAAACGGCTTGGATGTTTTAGAAGAGGTTTGTCCATTGTCAGCTCGCATGGTAGTAAACGAAGTGAGTATGAAAATGGAAAATGAACGAATTACAAAGCTGATTCGTGATTTAAAAGAGGTGTTATAATGAGAATTTTAGACTTAAATAATGAAACCAAAAATGATTTGTTAGAAAGCCTGTTAAAGCGTAGTCCAAATCACTATGGAGAATTTGAAGGCAGAGTAAATGAAATCGTAAATAATGTAAGAGAAAGAAAAGATGCTGCACTTTTCGAATACACGGAAAAGTTTGATGGTGCCAAAATTGATGCAGGTTCTATTCTGGTTACAGAAGAGGAAATAGCAGAAGCCTATGAGCAGGTAGATGCAAAGCTTTTGGAAATCATTCGTAAATCGAAAGTTAATATCGAAAAATACCATGCAAAACAGCTTCAGAATTCTTGGTTTACCACAGAAGAAGGCATTATTTTAGGTCAGAAGGTTACACCACTCGATGTAGCTGGTGTATATGTACCAGGTGGAAAAGCAGTATATCCTTCATCTGTGCTTATGAATGTAATGCCAGCAAAAGTAGCAGGTGTACGTAAGATTATTATGACTACACCACCAGGAAAAGACGGCAAGGTATATCCAACCACATTAGTTGCTGCAAAAGAAGCTGGTGTAGATGAAATCTACAAAGTTGGTGGAGCACAGGCGGTTGCAGCTATGGCGTTTGGAACAGAAAGTGTTCCTAAAGTAGATAAAATCGTAGGCCCTGGTAACATTTATGTGGCATTGGCAAAAAAAGCTGTATTTGGTTATGTAAGTATCGATTCTATTGCAGGTCCTAGTGAAATTCTTGTACTTGCAGATGATATGGCTAATCCAAAATTTGTAGCAGCGGATTTACTTTCACAGGCAGAGCATGATGAGCTTGCATCCGCAATCCTTATTACAACCAGTAAAGCATTGGCTGAACAGGTGTCTGTAGAAGTAGACAAGTTTGTAACGGTATTATCAAGAAAAGAAATTATTCAGAAGTCATTAGATAATTATGGCTATATTTTGGTAGCAGAAAATATGGAAGATGCGATTGATGCAACCAACGAAATTGCCTCCGAACACTTAGAAGTGGTAACAAAGAATCCTTTTGAAGTCATGACAAAGATTCGTAATGCAGGTGCAATTTTCCTTGGAGAATATTCGTCTGAACCACTTGGAGACTATTTTGCTGGACCAAACCATGTATTACCAACCAATGGAACAGCCAAATTCTTCTCACCTCTTAGTGTAGATGATTTTGTAAAGAAATCCAGCATAATTAACTACTCAAAAGATGCATTACAGGCGGTTTATAAAGATATTGTAGACTTTGCTGAAGCAGAACAGTTAACTGCACATGCAAATTCAATTCGTGTACGCTTCGAAGATTAATTCATAAAAATGTAATTTGTCTTTTCCTCTAAAAGAGATTATAATAGGCAAATGGAGGGTTACTCATATGTCAGATAGAATTGCAAATATAGAAAGAAAAACAAGAGAAACAGATATCGAAGCACGTTTTGTTGTGGATGGTACTGGTAAGTCAGACATTGATACAGGCGTAGGATTTTTTGATCATATGTTAGAAGGTTTTACAAAGCATGGATTCTTTGATTTGACCTTAAAATGTGATGGTGATTTGGGTGTTGATACCCATCATACTGTAGAGGATTGCGGCATCGTACTAGGACAGGCAATCAAAGAGGCAATCGGTGACAAAAAAGGCATTAAACGCTATGGAAATTTCATTTTACCAATGGATGAAAGTCTTGTGCTTTGTGCAGTAGATTTGTGTGGAAGACCATATTTCTCATGGGACGCAAACTTTACTGTGCCACAAATCGGTGATTTGGAAACTGAGATGATTAAAGAGTTTTTCTATGCAGTTTCATATTCTGCTGGCATGAATTTACATATTAAGGTGCTTACACCAGGCAACAATCATCATATGGCAGAAGCAATGTTTAAAGCATTTGCAAAAGCACTGGATGAAGCAACCACATTCGATCCTCGTAATACGGACATATTGTCAACGAAAGGAAGTTTGTAATGGAAACAAAGAATATAGTTGCCACTTTATATTTGAAAAATGGCAAAGCTGTAAAATCAACCAAAGACTTTACAGAACTCGAAGTAGATGTGTATGAGCTCTGTCAGATGTATAATGACAGTGGTATTGACAAGCTTGTAATTTTAGATTTGTCTACAAGTGATGACGAACACGAAAAGAATATTAATACCATCAAGAATATTAATCGAAACATCGAGATAAAGGTATGTGCAGGTGGTAATATTAACCGTATTGAAGATATCAAAAAGCTTCTTTATGCAGGCTGCATGCAGGTAATGCTTAATGCTGCAAAACCAAGCAGTATTGGACTTGCAGAGGAAGCCAGCCAGCGTTTTGGGAAGGATAGAATTGTTCTTTCTGTACATAATGTAGACTTTATCTATAAGCATAAATCAGATATCGAAGAAACATTCCATGAGTTATACATTTTAAATCCTAAAATTATGGATGCGATTGATAATTTATCGGAGATTCCTTATGTAGTAATGACAGAGTCTTTGGAATATAGTGATATTTTGTTCCTTTTAAGCAGAGAAAACATCCGTGGAATAACAGGACCATTGTTAAACAACCCTAAGACAGATATCATGAAGCTAAAATCCGAACTATCTGCAGATGGTATAGTCATGGACAATTTTGCCCCTTCTTTAGAATGGGCAAGCCTCAAGACAAACGAACAAGGCTTAGTTCCTGTAATTGTTCAAGATTATCGCACCAATGAAGTGCTTATGATGGCTTATATGAATGAAGAAGCATTCTACAATACGATTAATGTTGGAAAGATGACTTATTTTAGCCGTAGCCGTCAGTCACTTTGGTTAAAAGGAGAGACATCTGGACATTACCAGTATGTCAAATCTCTGACTGCTGATTGTGATTTTGATACTATTTTGGCTAAGGTTTCACAGGTAGGAGTAGCATGTCACACAGGTAGCCCAACCTGCTTCTTTAACAATATCGTGAAGAAAGATTATATTGAGAAGAATCCACTTAAGGTGTTTGAAGAAGTATACGGTATTATCAAGGATAGAAAAGAGAATCCTAAGGAAGGCTCATATACCAACTATTTGTTTGATAAAGGTGTAGACAAGATTCTGAAAAAACTTGGCGAAGAGAGTACAGAAATTGTAATCGCAGCGAAAAATCCTGATCCAGAAGAAATCAAATATGAGATTTCCGATTTCCTTTATCACTGCATGGTACTTATGGTAGAAAAAGGTGTTACTTGGGAAGATATTACTCAGGAGCTTGCACAGAGATAAATAAAACATAAAATAGTCGGACTCTACCGACAATCGGTTGCCAATTTAACCTCCATGAAATAAAATTAGCATATACAAAATGCTTTGATTTCATGGAGGTTTTTTATGTTTGAAATTGATAGAGCAAAATTCGGTGCTTTTGTATCCGAACTTCGAAGAGAAAAAGGAATTACCCAAAAAGAATTGGCGGAGAAACTGTGTATATCAGATAAAGCAATCAGCAAATGGGAGACAGGAAATAGTATTCCGGATGTGTCACTTTTGGTGCCACTTGCAGAGATTCTAGGAGTAAGTACGACAGAACTTTTAGAGTGTCGTAGGATAGAACAGCCAGAAGCTATGGGAAAAGAAGAGACTGACAATCTGGTAAAAAAGGTTATCGAATTATCGGAAGATAGATATATTCATAAATCAAGAAAGCCAATCATTATATATCTTATTTGTGCCTTTATATCTGTAGTAGGATTGTTTAACATATATATGTTACAAAAAGAGGTAGCACTATTACAAACAATTGACATCATGCCTGTTTATATGGTTGCAGTCTTTGCAATTGGTTTTGGGGCATATTTCTGGATTTTTATGAAGGAAAGACTTCCGGCTTATTATGACGAAAACGAAATTAGCGTGTATGTAGATGGACTATTACATATGAATATGCCTGGTGTAATTTTTAATAACAATAACTGGCCTCATATCGTAGATGCCTTACGTTGCTGGTCGATATTTGGAATGGTGTTTTTTCCGCTTTTCTACCTTCCACTTATGATTGAATTTAGAGAATTTGGTGTCTATGCACAGCTTACGTTGGTGTTAGGAGCGGTGTTAGGTGGTTTATTCATTCCTGTATATGTTTTGGGCCGAAAATATCAGTATGGAGATAAGAAAACGATGAAATCAAATGAAAATAAGAAGAAAACAAATTTGCTCTTGATTGTTATTATTGTCGTGATTGTATTAAGCGTGCTTGGATTAACCGGTAATCTTGGCACGATTCAATCTGGTACAAGACTAATGTATTTCTCAAATGCAGGCAGAGATTACTGGAAAGCAGAATACCAGTATTTTGATGGATTTATGCAACGTAATCTGTGGATGGATGAGAATGATGTCTTAAAAGTCTCTATTGAAACAGATGAAGGCGAAATTGATGTTGAAATCAAAAATAGCGACGGAAATGTGATTTTTTCTGAAAAAGCACTTGAAACGAAAGAATTTGAAATTGAAGTGTCAGGAAAAATTACTGTGCGTATAGATGGGGATGACCATGAGGGAAGTTTTTCTTTTGAATAAATCAAGATAAAACAAAGTTATAAAACTAAGTGTATGTTTTAAAATCAGGTTATAGTAAGCATAATTTTTCGGTATATTCATAATTGCTCCAATTCATTGACAAAAGTCTCTTAGAATAATACAGTTATTATAATATTTTATTCGGAGAGGAAGTTGATTTTATGAATTTTAATGGCGTAGATTTTGATACTTATTTTAAGAATTATCCTGATAAAAACGGTTACTTTGGAAAGTACGGTGGTTCTTATGTAACACCAGAATTGCAGAAAGCAATGGATGAAGTTACAGAGGCATACTTTACCATTTGTAAGTCTAGAAAATTCATTGACGAATTAAGACGTATCCGCAAGGAGTTTCAGGGCAGACCAACTCCAATTTCTCATTTGGAACGATTATCAAATAAATTGGGAAATGTACAGCTTTATGTAAAACGTGAAGACTTAAACCATACTGGAGCACACAAACTCAATCACTGTATGGGTGAAGCACTTCTTGCAAAATATATGGGCAAAAAGAAGTTAATCGCCGAAACTGGCGCTGGTCAGCATGGTGTAGCGATTGCTACAGCTGCGGCATATTTTGGCTTGGAATGTGATGTATATATGGGTTCTGTTGATATCAAGAAACAGGCTCCAAACGTTGCTAGAATGAAAATTTTAGGGGCAAACGTAGTAGAAGTAACACATGGCCTAGCTACCTTAAAAGAAGCCGTAGACGCTGCATTTGATGCTTATGCAAAAGATTATGAAAACAGCATTTACTGTATTGGTTCTGTTGTAGGACCTCATCCATTCCCAATGCTTGTGCGTGATTTCCAAAGAGTTGTAGGCATTGAAGCAAGAGAGCAGTTTGTGGAAATGACAGGTGAACTTCCAGATGCAGTTGTAGCATGTGTAGGCGGTGGTTCTAACTCAGCCGGTTTCTTCTCTGGTTTCTTAAATGATCCAGTTGATATTTATGGTATTGAGCCATTAGGACGAGGCACCAAGCTTGGTGACCACGCTGCAACCTTACAGTATGGTTCTGAAGGCGTTATGCATGGATTTAACAGTATCATGTTAAAGGATGAAAATGGCGAGCCAGCTCCAGTATATTCGGTAGCAAGTGGTTTGGATTATCCATCTTCTGGTCCAGAACATGCATTTTTACATGAACTTGGCAGAGTAAAATATGATGTCATTAATGACGAAGATACCATCGATGCATTCTTTGAATTATCTAGAATGGAAGGTATTATTCCAGCTATTGAAAGTGCACATGCGGTTGCATACGGCATCAAACTTGCCAAAGAAATGGAAACAGGTTCCGTACTTATCTGTCTTTCTGGTAGAGGCGATAAGGATATGGACTACATTATTGAAAACTACGGAATTCGCTAATTGACATTTTTATCAATAAGTAGTATTCTAACATAGACAACTGAAAAGGGGAGCTGGTAAATCGGCCGGCTGAGATGAGGTAATGTAACCGAAAACCCAAGAACCTGATCTGGATAATGCCAGCGTAGGAAGAGTACATTTTCGATGAAAGATTGAAATTTCAGCACCTGGGTATCACAGATACCTGGGTGTTTTTTATTTACTCCATGGAGACTGTTTAGCTAACAGAAAATCGAATGAACTCCAACCAAAATCAGGTAAATAGTTTTATTTACATGTCGAAAGGAGAAAAATTATGAATGCAAGTGTAGCCATTCAGGTCTTACCAAAGGTAGACACTGACGATGAAGTCATCCGCGTTGTCGATGAGGTTATCGCCTATATCAAATCCACAGGCTTAAATTATTATGTAGGGCCTTGTGAGACCTCCATTGAAGGAGATTATGACGAATTGATGGAAATTATCAAAGAATGTCAGAAAGTAGCTGTAAGAGCAGGTGCAGAATCCGTATCTGCTTATGTAAAAATCACTTACCGTCCAGAAGGAGAGGTATTAACCATTGAAAAGAAAGTCACAAAACATCACAAATAAAATATGGTCGGTTTCAGCAATTGTAGTAATCCTTGTTGTGTGGCAATTGGCATGTTCTTTAGAACTTGTAGATAGCTTTATGCTGCCTTCTCCAATTCAGGTGGTACAGGCATTTATCAAAGAGTTTCCAACACTTATGGAACACTCATTTGTAACGCTTACAGAAGCATTTTGGGGCTTATCTCTTGGCATTTTACTAGGTTTTGTCATGGCAGTGCTTATGGATCAGTTTGAAGGCTTGTATCAGGCTTTTTATCCAATTATCGTATTGACACAGACTGTTCCAACGGTAGCGATTGCACCACTTTTGGTTTTATGGTTTGGATATGAGATGACACCAAAGGTTATTCTTATCGTGATTACTACATTTTTCCCAATTGCAATTGGTTTGTTGAATGGATTCCGTTCCGCAGATACAGATTCCATCCACTTGCTTCGTGCAATGGGAGCTGATAG
Source organism: Agathobacter sp. (assembly GCA_045530745.1). Lineage (GTDB taxonomy): Bacteria > Bacillota > Clostridia > Lachnospirales > Lachnospiraceae > Roseburia. The sequence continues at coordinate 12,009 of JAZSCQ010000026.1, read as the reverse complement.
ATGGCAGATTTTTAGACATATAAAACTTCCAGGAGCCATGTCACAGTTTTTTGCAGGTCTTCGTATTTCTGCTTCTTATGCAGTAGTAGGTGCTGTAATTTCCGAATGGCTTGGTGGTTTTAGCGGTCTTGGTGTTTATATGACGCGTGTAAAACAGGCATTTGCTTTTGATAAAATGTTTGCGGTCATTTTCTTAATATCTATCATCAGTTTGCTTTTAATGAAAGGCGTAGATGTTTTACAGAAAGTTAGTATGCCTTGGGAAAAGGAGTAAATCATGAAAAAAAGAATAATTACATTAGCATTAGTAGCTCTTATGCTAGTTTCAACTATTACAGGCTGTGGCAACAATGGCTCAAATGGTGATACAAATAAAAAAGACTTAGAAAAAATAACATTTGTATTGGATTGGACGCCAAATACTAACCATACAGGTTTATATGTTGCGCAGGAATTAGGCTATTTTGAAGAAGCTGGACTGGAAGTAGAAATCGTCCAGCCACCAGAAGATGGTGCAGAAGTATTAGTAGCATCAGGAAAAGCACAGTTTGGTGTATCTTTCCAGGATTCTTTAGCACCAGCCTTTGCAGGGGATAATCCGCTGCCAATTACAGCCGTAGCATCTGTGATTCAGCATAATACGTCAGGTATTATTTCTAGAAAAGGAGAAGGTATGGATACCCCAAAAGGTATGGAAGGACACAATTATGCTACATGGAATGGCGCAATTGAGCTTGCAACCTTAAAATCAGTCGTAGAAGCAGACGGTGGTGACTTCGATAAAATTGAACTCATTCCAAGTAAAGTAACGGATGAAGTATCGGCATTAAAGACAAAGTCTGTGGACTCTATTTGGATTTTCTATGCTTGGGCAGGTGTAAAAACAGAGTTAGAAGATTTAGATACAGATTATTTTGCATTTGCAGATATTGATCCTGTATTTGATTACTATACACCAGTTATTATTTCTGGTAATAAGTTCTTACAAGAAAAACCAGATACAGCAAAAGCATTTATGACAGCTTTAAGCAAAGGTTATCAGTATACAATTGAAAATCCAGAAGCTGCGGCAGATATTTTATGCAAAGCTGCTCCAGAATTAGATAAAGATCTTGTGTTAGCAAGTCAAAACTACTTAAAAGACCAGTATCAGGCAGATGCAGCATATTGGGGACAGATTGACGCAACCCGTTGGAACAATTTTTATAAATGGGTAAATGATAACAAATTGGTAGAAGGTAAGATTCCTGAAAATATCGGATTTTCCAACGAATACCTACCAAAATAGGAGGAAACCATGTCGGTTTTAAAGGTAAATGAGGTTTCAAAAGCCTTTGAAAATGAAGAAATAATTGAAAACATATCCTTAGAATTACACGAAGGAGAGATAGTTTCTCTCCTTGGTGTCAGTGGTGGCGGAAAAACTACACTTTTTAACATCATTGCAGGGTTAAGTGTGCCAGACAAAGGTGAGGTCTATCTAGATGGCGAAAACATCACGGGAAAACCAGGTTTTATCAGCTATATGCTCCAGAAGGATTTGCTTTTGCCATATCGTACTATCTTAGATAATGTTGCATTACCACTTATGATTCGTGGAATGAAAAAGAAAGAAGCTCGTGAAAAGGCATCGGCATATTTCGAAGAGTTTGGTTTAGAAGGTGCTCAGAAGAAGTATCCAGCCCAGTTGTCCGGTGGTATGAAACAAAGAGCAGCTTTGCTCCGTACCTATATGTTTTCTGAAAAGGTAGCTCTTTTGGATGAGCCATTTTCAGCTTTAGATATGCTGACAAAAGGTACTGTACATGAATGGTATCTCGAAGTCATGGAGAAGATTAAATTATCTACATTATTCGTTACGCACGACATCGATGAAGCGATTTTATTGTCTGACCGCATTTATCTTTTGACAGGGAAACCTGGTACAATTACGAAGGAAATTGTGATAAAAGAGCCTAAACCTAGAGCAAAAGATTTTAATTTGACAGAAGAGTTTTTGGCATATAAAAAGGAGATTATTTCTCATTTAGAAGGTTCAGAATAGACCTGCATTTGCCGATGTATATTTTAGCTATGGATTGCGTCTAATTTCAATGGAATGAAACGTTGGAATTAGGCGCTTTTTCTGTTATAATTATTGAATGCAATTTATGGTGCGAGGATATATAAATAAAGGATAAAGATTATGAATAAAAATGAAGATATATCGATTATTGGTGGTAGCGATGGTCCGACCTCCGTTTTTATAACAGGTGGTAATCATAAACCTAATCTCAAGCAGAAATTACAGAAAAAACATTTTGAACTGCGCAAGAAATGGTATGCCTTATGGATAAAAACGAATCCACATACGATGGAAGAGGTAGCAGATTACATACGAGAGAAGTATGATTTTACTGAACTTTCCAAAGAATCATCGAAATATCAGCGGCTGTATCAAGAACTTCGAAGTTCGTTTATCATGCAGTATGAACCACAGCTTTTAGGAGAATATGAAGTTATACCAGAACTGAAAAGTCAGAGCGAAGATGATGTGAAAGCATTTTTAGAACAAATGCGATTGCGTCAAGAAAAGGCCAGCGAAGTACCAGAAGAGTTATTTTCTTTGGACTATTACTATTTTGAAAAGCAGGATAAAGATTTACATATGGAGATTCAATTAGAAGCTCGCTTTGAGTATATCGGTGGTAGCACGAGCGGAAAGAGGATTTCTAAGTTCCGGAAAATATATAAGGATGTGTATAAATATTATGGAGTGTCGGAATACGATATAAATAATCATACGAAACGATATGAGAATTTACTACGGACATTAGCCTTAAAATAGGAGGGAAAAGATATGAATATCGGTGCAGTTGGTAATAAGTATGGTCAAAATTACAACTATGAAAAGAAAATTGAAGTAATACATGATGTTGAAAATGATTTTGCAAAAGTATTAAGCAGCAAAGAGATTTTACATAACAAAATTAATGAAATGCAAGCGAACATTGAAACAGGAAATGTAGATTTTGATCCGGTATTTCAAATTGGTGGAAAAGCCTATACGCAGGAAGAATGGGATAAGTTACTGAAATACGTTGATGAAGTAGAAGAAGAAACACAGGAAGCTATGGAAGTGGAGCAAGCCAAGCAAGAATATGAGGATGAAATATGAAAGAATTAGAAAAAGTTTTAACAGAAAGGATAATATAAGATGACTCCATTTTTTAGCATGTTCTTAGATGATTACAGTTTCCAAAGTAGTCATTATCGTACGGAGAATTACATAAAAGACGAATAATGGAAAAACCACAGATTTACTGTGGTTTTTTTCTTTTTTTTCCGTTATAATGGCTATGTATGTTTTATTGATAAAAATATAAAAAGAAACAGGAGATTTTAACTTTGAGAAAATTAGCATTAAGTGATGAAATCTTGATGAAGGTAGAGAAACCTGCAAGATACATCGGTAATGAATTAAATAGTATTGTCAAAGACAAAGACAGCGTAGATATTCGTGTGGCTATGTGTTTCCCAGATGTATACGAAATCGGCATGTCACATCTTGGAATTCAGATCCTTTACGATATGTTCAACAAACGTGAAGATACCTGGTGTGAACGTGTATATTCTCCATGGTCTGATTTGCATCTGATTATGAAAGAAGAAAATATTCCATTGTTTGGTTTGGAATCACAAGAGCCAATTAAGGATTTCGATTTCTTGGGAATTACCATTCAGTATGAAATGTGCTACACCAACATTTTACAGGTGTTGGATTTGGCACAGATTCCGCTTTTAGCAAAGGATAGAACAGAAGAGCATCCAATCGTTATGGGTGGTGGTCCATGTACCTACAATCCAGAACCTATTGCTGAGTTCTTTGATTTCTTCTACATTGGAGAAGGAGAGACTCAGTACGATGCGATTATGGACATGTATAAGGAAATGAAGAAAAACGGTGCATCTCGTGCCGATATTCTTCATGCCATTGCAAAGATTGAAGGTATGTATGTACCATCTCTTTATGATGTAACTTACAAGGAAGATGGCACTATCGACCAGTTTATTCCAAAATATGACGATATCCCTGCAACCATTAAACGCCAGGTTCAAGTGAACTTAGATGAAGCGATTTATCCAGAAGAACCAGTGGTTCCATTTATCAAAGCAACACAGGATCGAGTTGTACTTGAAATCCAGCGTGGCTGTATTCGTGGATGCCGTTTCTGTCAGGCGGGCATGATTTACCGACCAAACCGCGAAAAAGATGTAGAAGTATTAAAAGAATACGCTCGCAAAATGTTAAAAGCGACAGGACATGAGGAAATTTCCCTTAGTTCTCTTAGCTCATCAGACTACAAGCAGTTGGAAGAATTATTGGATTTCTTGTTAGAAGAATGCAAGAAGCAACATATCAATATTTCTTTGCCATCGCTTCGTATCGATGCATTCTCACTTGATATCATGAGTAAAGTACAGGATGTAAAGAAGAGTAGCATTACTTTCGCACCAGAGGCTGGTTCGCAGCGTATGCGTAATGTAATCAACAAAGGTTTGACTGTAGAAAACATCATGGATGGCTCTAGACAAGCATTCTTAGGCGGCTGGAATAAGGTAAAACTTTACTTCATGCTCGGTCTTCCAACAGAAACAGAAGAAGATATGAAAGCGATTCCAGAGCTTGCAAATGAAATTGCAACATTGTACTATGATACGATTCCAAAGGAAGAACGTGTTGGAAAATGTCAGATTACAATGAGTACGTCTTTCTTCGTACCAAAGCCATTTACTCCATTCCAGTGGGCAACTATGCTTGATCCAGAAGAATACTTACGTCGTGCTCACCTTGTAAATGACACAATGAAAGAACAGCTTAACCATAAGAGCCTTCGTTACAACTGGCATGAAGCGGATGTAACTGTACTTGAAGGTATTATGGCACGTGGTGATAGAAAGCTGTCTAAGGCAATTTTACACGTATATGAAAACGGTGGTATCTACGATGCTTGGAGTGAATTTTTCCAGTATCAGAGATGGTTAGATGCTTTCAAGGCTTGTGATATTGACATGGATTTCTATAACAAGCGTGAACGTTATGAAACCGAAATTTTCCCTTGGGATTTCATCGATATCGGTGTAACCAAGGAATTTATGCTTCGCGAATGGAAAACTGCACTTGGAGAAACTGTAACACCAAACTGCCGTCAGCGTTGTTCTGGCTGTGGGGCAAAATCATTTGGAGGAGGTGTCTGCTATGAAAATTAGAATCAAATTCCGTAAATGGGGCAGTATGAAGTTCATCGGACACCTGGATATGATGCGTTATTTTCAGAAAGTAATGCGTCGTGCAGATGTTGACATCCGTTATTCGGAAGGTTTTTCACCACATCAGATTATGTCTTTCGCTGCGCCACTTGGTGTTGGCATTACCAGTGATGGCGAATACTTTGATATTGAAGTACACAGTACCAAATCATCGGAAGAAATGATTGCGGATATGAATAAAACTATGGTAGATGGTGTGGAAATCACTGGCTATGTGGCCTTACCAGATAATGCAAAAACTGCAATGTCTATCGTTGCTGCGGCTGACTATGTGCTTTCATATAAAGAAGGTTACGAAGTGCCATTTAACGTAGAAGAATGGAAGACAAAAGTAGATGAATTATTCACTTCTCAGAAAACCTTTACCATTATCAAGAAAACCAAGAAAAGTGAAAGAGAAGTAGACTTGAAACCACTTGTTTATGCATTTGATGTCATTGAAGAGGAGGGCAAACCCGCTTTTTACATCAATGTTTCTACTGGTAGCGTAGATAATATCAAGCCAGAGCTTTTGCTTGCTTCTATGTATGAGAAACTTGGTTTGGAATATAATGAATCTGCCATTGCAATTCATCGTAAGGATGTGTATGCGGTGGATGAGAAGTCTGGCAAGAAAGTATCATTGTTGGATTTAGGAGTGAATATTAAATAATATGAAATTTTATTCCATAAAGGAGAGAAACTCATGCATCGTCTAGCAATTACGCGAGTTGTGTTAAATGAAAAATCGAATAACAAGCACCTCGCTTACATTATGATGGACGAAAAGCGTGATTTTGTAGACTTCCAGGTGTTTCAAGAAGATGAGTCGCTTTTATACAGTATATTTGTAGCAAGGGTCGACAATATTGTCCCAAATATCAAAGCTGCCTTTGTCCGGATTTCTCCAAAACAGGTGTGCTATCTGCCATTAGAAGATGTACAATCACCACTGTATGTTAAAAAACAGTCAGAGCTTAAGGCATTGTCAATTGGTGATGAAATCGTAGTACAAGTAGTAAAAGATGCGATAAAGACAAAAGAGCCTGTCGTATCTACGAAACTTACCTTGGCAGGAAAATACTGTGTTTTAACTACAGAAAATACTTCGCTTGGAGTTTCAAAAAAAATCACCGGAGAGAACCATCTCCAGATGAGCCAACTCCTCAGTGCCAATGTCAGTGAACGAGCCGAAGAATATGGATTTGGCATGATTATTCGAACAAATGCATTGGAAGCAACAGAAGAAGAGCTTATCCATGATTTAACTGAGACAATGAAGCGATTCATTTTTCTAAAAGAAAAAGCAGCTCATCAAACCGCTTTTGCAGTATTGGAGAAACCAGAAGCACCATATATTCAGAAGTTAAAATCAGCTGACTTATCTGCATTAGATTGCATTTATACAGATGATGAAGAAATTTATACAGAGATTGAAGTAAATCTGCCTTATTTAAAGGATAAAGGGCTATTGAAACTGTATATAGATGATAAAGTTTCTCTTGGAACTTTATATAATTTCAAAGGTTCAGTTGACAAGCTGATTGAAAAACGCATTTGGCTCAAATCCGGAGCAAATATTATTATAGAACAGCTCGAAACGATGACTGTGATTGACATCAACTCAGGTAAGAATATTTCCAAGAATGAGTCTGCAATTTTTGAAATCAATAAAGAAGCAGCAATTGAAATTGCACGTCAGCTACGACTTCGTAATATATCTGGTATGATTATTATTGATTTTATCAATATGAAATCAAAAGAGCATATGGATGAGTTATGCACCGTTCTTAAAGAACAGCTAAAGAAAGATAGTGTAACCTGCACCTTTATGGATGTGACAAAGCTTGGATTAGTAGAATTAACACGAAAGAAAACCTACAAATCATTAAAAGAATTGATCTCATAAAATGAAGAAGCGACTTTAATTAGTCGCTTCTTTATTTATCTTGCTTTAATTCCATTTCACCAGAAATTTGAAGAGATTCCCAATCATACCATACATATCCATCATGGAATTTTCCATTTGCATCATTATAGTTGAAATATATGAGCATAACAGATGGATCTTTTTCACTCCATTGAAGAAATTCAAAATTTATATCAAGAAAACCATCGTCTCCCAAAGGTACCTCTGAAAAAAATCCATTATCATAAAGTGCCATTTCTAAATATGCGCTTAAATTACATCCAGCATTGTCTATATAGTCGTCTAATACAAGATGTGTTTTATTATTATGGTCATACATACTTATTACCTGATAATTACCATCAGGAGACCACCACGTTCCTTTAAAACTACAACTTGTGTAATAGTGACGTCCTGTCCATTTACCTTTTATATCTACCGTAAACCCTTCATTGGTCGGAAAACCATTTCTTTGTAAGCGGCAGTTATATACAGTAACTATGGTAGCTCCATCTGGAGAAGGATATGTTCCCACTTTATGGAAGAATCCATTATGTAACATAAATGAAATCAAAGATAAAAGCAGGAGAATTGCGGCTATGATTATGAAAAAAACCTTCACACGATTCTTTTTGTTTTTCGTTGTAGTTTCTTGTTTTGAATATTCAATAGTTTCCTTCACAACAAGTTCAATTTTTTCTTTATTATCAACTATATTCTCCGTTTCACCAGTAATTAATTCCGTAATAGAGACTTCTAACACTTTTGACAATGGCTCCAACAAGGCAAGATCTGGTGCACATATTCCACGTTCCCATTTTGAAACAGCACGATCTGTAATATGCAGATGTGTGGCTATATCTTTCTGTGTAAGACCTTTTTTCTTACGTGCTTCGCGGATGATTTCACCCATTTTTACATTTTCCATATTTCATCCTCCTTGTATATAAATTTATTGTACTTTTAGAGTTCGAAAAATGCAACAAACCATAGGTTGAGTTTATATTTATGTTGTAAAAATAGGTTGTATAAGGTACAATATATATGTATTTTTATGCAATAATACACAAATGAGGGAAAATATAGTATGAAGAAAAAGTTAATTACAATTGGGAGCATTATTTTAGCATTAATCCTGCTAATTACTGTGTTTGGTCCACATATCGTTTTAATGTTGGACAAGCAGGAAGAAGTAGCAAAAGAGTATAAGTATAGTGATGTATTTTATAATGAATATGATGAGGTAAGAACACACTTGCTTGATACTGTTGAAGAATTAAAGACAGAAGGACATAACGTGCAGTTAAGCAGCCATGCAATCGATGAGAAAGATGGATTATATATTGATTCTATTTATATTCCAGCAACAGAAAAGCAGACCAACTTAATTGTAATTACCACCGGGGTACATGGTATTGAAGGATATATTGGATCAGTTATGCTTGATGTATTCTGGAAAGAGATTTACGCAAGTGAAATCAACAAAGCCAATACTGGTGTATTAGTTGTAGCCAATGTAAATCCTTATGGTATGAAATATCACCGCAGATATAATGAAAATAACGTAGATTTAAATCGAAACTTTATCTTGGATTGGAACTCCTTTGATAAGACGGTAAACAAGGATTATCCAAAGGTAGATAGCTTCCTTGGGCCAAAGGATACCATGGGAAATATTATTGGACATGAGCTTGGCTTTTATGGTTCCTTAGTAAAAGAAGTTATTGAAGATGGTGCAGATGTTATTTCTAATGCGCTTTTAGGTGGACAATATGAAGCTCCTGAGGGTGTATACTATGGCGGAAATGGAGATGAAGCTTCTACCACCTATTTAAAAAATGTGTTCGAGCAGACATTAGAAAGCAATTACGAAAACATCGTACATATTGATGTTCACTCTGGCTATGGTCCAAGATATAACATGGTAATTTTTAACTCTGTATTTGAAACTATGAATGAAGCAGAAAGTGTTGCATTGTTTGAATATGACAATATAATTGCTCATGACTCTGAGGCATTTTATCCAACTACAGGTGATACCACAGATTTCTACTATAGATTACATGAAAAATTAGGTGTAGATACTGCATTGTTCTCTACCTGTTTTGAATTTGGAACGATTGGTGATAGTTTCATAGATAGTATTATTTCTATGAAATATACAATTGAAGAAAATCAAAATCACTGGTATCCATCCAATAATGATACAACAAATGAAATTATCAAAGAACGATATCAGGAGCTTTTCTATCCAACTGAAAAAGAATGGAGAGAGAAAACAGTAGAAGATTTTACAAAAGCTTGTAAAGGTGTTTTAAAAGCCAAATTAATTGCTGAATAGAAAATACAACAGAAAAATGAGGACATAAGCATGGAAGAAAACAAATTTAGATATGCGGAAAGAGCTGCACAAATCAAAAAAGTAAATACATTTCTATGTTTTAGTACATTAGTTGTGTACTTACTTACCTATATCGTAGTTATAGTTTCTGTAATTCAAGGAAATCGTACTTTAACTTATGCAATAGGGATGTTAGCTGCAATGCTTACAACCATTATTGCAGGCTTTGTGACCTTAAAGCGTGATAGTGGAAGTGAAAAACTACGTTGGTATATTATGATTGGTCTTTGTATTATTATGGCTATGATTGTATATGCATACAAAGATTATTATATGCGCTTTTTAGCTGCAATGCCTTTAATGGCCACAGTGCTTTGTTATGATTCAAAATTCAGCAAGGTATCCACTGTAATTATTTCATTAGAAAACATTCTTATCACTTTAGGACGTCAATTCTTGTGGCAAGGCTATGAGGATGATTTATTTACCCAAAATATCGTAGCCTCTCTTGCTGTTACAGTTATGATGTGTTTAATTTCTTATGTAACAGGTGTAGGCAAACAATTTAACGGCGATTCCATGGAAAAGATTCAGTTCGAATCCGATAATCAAAAAGAAATGACGGACAATATTATACGCATTGCAGAACGTGTTCGTACGGGAACCAATCAGGCAATGAACATAATGAATGAATTACAGGAATCTTCCAAGACGGTAAATCAGGCAGTTGAGAATATTAGTAGTGGTAGTATCTCTACCGCAAACAGTATTCAAAACCAGAGTGTAATGACACAAAATATTCAGGAACACTTAGATCAGGTTGTTGAAAGAGCAGAAACAATGCTTCAAACTGCAAATGAGTCAGAAACTCTCAATAAAGAAAGCTTAGAAAAAATCCATCGACTTCGTGATGAAGCAATTACTTTGATGCAGACTAATGATATGGTGGCAGAATCCATGAAACACTTACAGCAGAATGTAGAAAGTGTAAAAGAGATTACAAATACCATTATGGATATTTCATCACAGACCAACTTACTTTCACTCAATGCTTCTATTGAAAGTGCTCGTGCTGGTGAAGCTGGTCGTGGTTTTGCCGTAGTAGCAGATGAAATTCGTACACTTTCTGAACGTACGAAACAGGAAACCGAAAATATTGCCCAGATTTTAGATGCACTTGCTAAGAATACAAGCGAAACTGCTGATGCAGTTGCAAAATCCTTAGAAATAGGTAATGTTCAAGAAACGATGGTTATGGAAATTGCCGACCAATTTGAAAAACTTAATGCTAATATCAGTGCATTAGGATATGATGTAAACGAAATTGGTCATGGATTAAATAATCTTGCAAAAGCAAATACAGAAATCGTAAATGATATTACAACCTTATCTGCTGCAACAGAAGAAGTTACTGCATCAGCACAGCAGTCAACGGAACTTACCGAAGATAATTATCATAGTGCAGTAGAAGCTAAAGAAATTTTAGACAATATTTTATCTGTTTCTCATGAAATGGATGTATATATTTCATAACACATTGTTTTAGGAAAAATACATGAAAATTTAACCAAAAACATCTAGAAAGCGCTTGACTTTCTTAGATTGACATGTTAAGATTTCATGGTATGCCGCACAGTGAGGTAGAAGTGTGCCCTTTTGGACACCACCGTAACTGGCGAGTAATGATAAAATAGGAGGTGCCATATGTACGCAATTATAGCAACAGGTGGTAAACAGTACAAAGTAGCTGAAGGCGATATCATTACCATTGAAAAGCTTGGTGTTGAAGCTGGTGAAAACGTGACTTTTGATCAGGTTTTAGCTGTAGGTGGAGAAGAACTTAAAGTTGGAACTCCAACAGTAGCTGGAGCAACTGTAGAAGCTTCTGTAGTTAAAGAAGGCAGAGGTAAAAAGGTAATCGTTTACAAGTACAAGAGAAAAACTGGTTATCACAAAAAGAACGGTCACAGACAGGCGTTCACACAGGTTAAGATTGAAAAAATCAATGCTTAATGACTAAAAGGAATTGTTATGACTCATATAACGATTTATCGAAATGAGAATCGAGTAGTACAGCGATTTACATGTAATGGTCATGCGGAATATGATGATCCTGGATATGATATAGTATGTGCAAGTATTTCAATACTTGTTATCAATACTATCAATGCAATTGAGATTTTCACAGCAGATGCATTTGTTTGCGAATCTGATGAAAACACAGGAAACATTGATTTCTGGTTTACAGAAGAAATCGGCAATGACGCACAGTTATTAATCGAAACTATGATTCTCGGACTAAAAGAGATACAAAATGATTATGGGAAGCAATTTCTCATACTAGACTTTAAGGAGGTATAAAACCATGATGAAATTAAACCTTCAGTTTTTTGCTCATAAAAAGGGTGTAGGTTCTACAAAGAACGGTCGTGACTCTGAATCAAAGAGACTTGGAGCAAAAAGAGCAGAC
>JAZSCQ010000010.1:0-12344 GCA_045530745.1 Agathobacter sp. | reverse complement strand
AAACTGTTCCATAGTGTTATAGAAATGTTGTTGTAAAATTGTCGAATCACTAATAATAAAAAGACGTATCCTTTTCCAACGTTCATTAATTACAATATATTCTAATGCTTCACCTAGTGATATTTGATTATCAGAAAGAATTTTTGTGCGAATAATAGAAGGTATTTCATATAATTTTTCATCATTAAGTGCATCCAAAGCTAAATCATCCATGGTATTGTAATGATAATAAAAGGTATTCGGATTAACCTGTGCTAAAGCCGATATTTTTTTCACAGTAATGTGGCTGTAATTGGTTTCAGAAAGTAATTTCCAGAAAGATTCTTTTAAACGAGCCTTTGCAGTTAGTTGCGAATTGTCGTATGCAGGTCTTGCCATGTGATTAGTTCTCCTTAATGTTAATTAGATAAAAAATTAAAAACCACTATTTAATTAGAGGGTGTATCTAATTATAATTTAGTTATAATGACTGATAGTGTCAATATAAAATGAATGAGAGGTAACTTAGTATATGAAAAAATCATTATTAAATTGGTGGTGTGGACAACCGTGGTTACATGCAACCTATTTTCTTGGAATTGTAATGTTTAATGTGTTTATTATTAATTGGGGAGTGTGGGATGTACCACAGAAGTTAATGTGTCTGTTGACCATTTTTCTTCCACTTCATGTTTTTGAAGAACTAACATGGCCAAATGGATTTCAGTTTATGATGAATAAGTTAATGCAGAAGTCAGATAATCCATTGGCATATCCAGAAAATCGTTTAACGGATATGATAACAAATTTTGGAGCAGAGTTGTTGCTTATAGTACTTACTTTTATTACCCCGATGCTTGGGAATAAAGGTGTAGTTTTTGCAGTTTTCTTTGGCATTGGTGAAACAGTTGTACATACAATCTTTAGTATTATTACTTTGAATCATTATAAATCCAAGGGTAAGAAAACATTATATTCTCCAGGTTTGGTTACAGCATGGTGTTTATTGCTAGAAGTGAGTATATATGGTATTTATTGGCTGACAACATCAGGAACATTTGTAAAATCTGATTTATGGGGATTAGCTTTTGTAGCATTTCTCATCATATTTATGATTCGTTTGCCGTTTATCATTTCCAATAAGATTAAGAGTACGAAGTATGCATATACTGAAATGGGATATTTTGAAAAGTACGAGAATTGATTTGGCTTTAAAAATACTAATTCTGAAATTTTATTTCATTACTCACCTGTGTACTACAGCGACACAGGCTGCAATCAATAATAAGTAGAGCGATCGCTTGACTAACAGTTGAGCAAACTTATGTAAAATATCAAATCCCACTAGAATCATAATGGTTCTGGTGGGATTATTTTTTTGTGGGCGAAAGTGGCACAAAGCCATGCGGGACATGGAGTTGTGGAGAAAAAGCAATCGAGTTTTCATAACAATGTTAGTGAAGAAATATATTATCATAGATTATTGCAAAATGTACCGAGGTGGTTTTCAAAAATAGATGTATAAGAAAGAAGGGGCGCTAGATATTTAGCGACCTTTTTCTAAGGTAACAAATCATAACATTATTCTTGCAAAATGGTAAGTTTGGTTGATTGTAAGACAGGATAGTCATAGATATAATGTAATCAAACATAACAAAGGTGGGAAAAAGATGATTAGTGATAACTTATATTCTTTAAGAAAATTGTATCAGTTGACGCAAGAAGAAGTAGCAGAGCGTATAGGCGTTAGTAGGCAAGCTCTTGCAAAATGGGAAAGCGGAGAAACCATGCCAGATATAGAAAAATGTGTATTGCTGGCAGATATTTATAATGTAACACTGGATGATTTAGTGAATTATACGAAAGATGAAATGGGGCTTAATGTACCACCAAAGGGTAAGCATGTATTTGGTGTAGTGACAGTTGGAGATAAAGGACAGATTGTGATACCACACAAGGCGAGGAAGATTTTTCAGGTTCAGAGTGGAGATAGATTTATTGTTCTTGGGGATGAATATCAAGGGATAGCGTTAATAAAGGAATCAAACTTTTTAAATATGATAAACGAAGTGAAGAAAGCAGGCGATCAATATGAGTAAGATAGCATTCTTTTGTATTCCAGCACATGGTCATACAAATCCAACATTAGAAGTGGTAAAAGAACTCATTCATCAGGGAAATGAAGTAAGATATTATTCTTATGAATGTATGAGAGAAAAGATAGAATCCACAGGAGCGGAGTATATTTCTTGTGATGAGTATGATTTTGAACAAAAACTGACTCCAGCAGATGGAAAACATATCGCAGAAGATATGTCTTTTGCAATTGAAATCTTAGTGAATTCAACGCTTGCGATGGATGCGGCACTTTTGGAGCAGATAAAACAGTGGAATCCAGATTGCATTGTGGCAGATTCTATGGCGTTATGGGGAAAGCTTATAGCAAAGAAACTTAATATTCCGTTTGTTTCTTCTACCACAACTTTCGCATTTAATAAAGATTCGGCAAAAGTGATGCAAGGTAGTCTAAAGGATTTGTTTAAAGTCTTAATTCAAATGGGAAAAGCCCAAAAGCATATCAAAAGATTACAGGAAAATGGTTATGACATAAAAAATGTAATCGAGATTATTCAAAATGATAATGATACGAATACGATTGTCTATACATCACCAGAGTTTCAACCATATTCCGATACATTTTCTGAAAAATATGCATTTGTTGGTCCATCCATTCGTCCGAAAAACGATGCGTTTGAAAAGACAAGAGAGAAACTTGTTTACATCTCGATGGGAACAGTAAACAACGATATGACTATCTTTTACAAAAACTGCATAGATGCGCTTAAAGATAGTGATTATCAAGTGGTATTCTCTGTTGGTAGTCAAGTTGATATAAAGCAATTAGAAGAATATGTGACAAAGTCAGAGAGTAAGGCACAGTTTCATGTGCTACCTTATGTGGATCAGATTGCAGTACTTGAGAAAGCAGATGCATTCCTTACGCATTGCGGTATGAATAGTGTAAGTGAAGCATTATATTTTAAGGTGCCACTTGTAATGTATCCACAGACGAATGAACAAAAGGGAGTTGCATTTCGTGTGAACGAGCTTGGGGCAGGAATATATTTAAGTAGTGATGCTATATCAGATATTCAAATGGCGGTTAAAGAACTCTTGCAACAATCAAAGTATAAAGAACAAGCAAACATGATAAGTAATAGTTTTTCAAAATGTGGAGGAAGTAAGGCTGCAGTAGAAAAGATATCTTTTTTGGTAGAAAACTATTGAAATCAATTTTAAATCCACTTATGCTTATCTTAGGACGTCCAAATTTTATGAAAATTTGAAAGTGAGATATGGTTTTATGAATAAAGAAGAATTGCACGAGTTTATAGAAAATCGACAGCCAAATATATGTCAAATAGTGGCAAGTAAGGATAACCAAATTGTTTATAGTGATACTTGGAATGATTATAAGAAAGATGATTGTACTCATATCATGTCAGCCACAAAAAGCATTATGGCTTTGCTTGTCGGAATTGCCATAGATAAAGGGCAAATAGGAAGCGTGGATGATAAAGTGTTAGATTATTTCCCTGATTATAAAGTAAAAAGAGGAGAAAAGACAATATATGATGTTACGATAAGACATCTTTTAACCATGAGAGCGCCTTATAAAGGAAAGGGAGATCCTTGGTCTAAAGTGTGTGCAAGTGATAATTGGACTTACTCTTCACTTGACTTTTTAGGTGGGAGAAAGGGATTAACGGATGAATTTGATTACAGAACGGTATGCTTACATGTGCTTTCTGGAATTCTATATAAAGCTACAAATATGAAAACTGTAGAGTATGCAAATGAATATCTATTTAAACCATTAGGAATTAAACCACATATAAATTATTATGTGGAAACAGCAGAGGAGCATAAAGCATTTACTATCGGGAAATTGCCGAAGGGACATATATGGTTTTGTGATACGCAAGGATTAGGAACTCCTGGATATGGTCTCTGTATGTCGGCAGAAGATATGGTGAAAATAGGATTGTTATGTTTAAACAAAGGTAGCTTTAATGATAATCAAATCGTATCTTCCAGCTGGATAGAAGAAATGACATACCCGCGAACGGTTGAGAGTGATTATTTTAGAGGAATGGATTACGGTTATTTGTGGTGGATTATTGACCGTAAAAAGAATATTTATGCGGCTATCGGAAATAGTGGAAATGTTATATATGTTAATCCAGAAAAGAATATTGTAATAGCAGTATCATCCTATTTTAAACCTACGATATTTGATAGAGTTGATTTTATACAGGAATATATTGAACCATTTATTACTGAATAACGAATTCCAATTTTGTGACATACAGGTGTGTCAAAAGCATATTGACACATCTGTATGTTTTTGCTAAAATAGTGTCAATAAACAAATGACACAGAGGTTGTTATGATTACTACATTAGAAGAAGCATTAAATCGTATCGCTGAATTAGAATCAGAGAATAAGATATTACGTGAAGCATTAGAGCGATATAAAAAAATTACACCAGCTGGACGTCGGAAACATGATGAGACGTGGATGGCATCGTATAATGACTTTGTTTTGAAATATGAAGCGGGGATGTCTATTATGGAAATCGTTAATATGGGCGAGATTAGTAGAAGAACAGCATATAGGTATAAGGCATATTATGATGAAATAAATAAGAGCACGAAGTAGTATATTGTTTTTAGATGGTGATGCACAGCCTTATAAATGAGCGATTTATTTAGTGTGGCAGGGGGAGTCTCTGCCATTTATTTCATTAGAGAAATCATATTTTTGTGAAATCGGGAGGAATCATTTGATAGAATTACAACAAATAAAGAAAGGAAAAGAGAATACGATCACGGTATTAACACCTGAAATAATAGAGAAAATTCCTAAGGTGAAATTATTTAACAATAATGAGATGGATTTAAAGTTATATAGTCATCACAAAGAATTGCTAAATGTTTCTATGAAGAAGAATAATAGTAGTGAAGTAGGATTCTTTTGGGATTTAAATAATTTAGATGAAATTTTTGTTGTAAAGGGAAATCAAAAGAGTATTTCGTTGTCAGATGATGTTTTGCGCAATTGGATAAAAACTGCACCAAAGTATTCGATTGTTGTAATGCATAATCATCCTAGAAATGGTATGTTTTCTGGAGCAGATTTGAAATCCTTCGTTGATTATGCATCTATTTATGCTATGACAGCAGTATGTAATGATGGCACAATTTATTCGATACATAAAACAGAGACATTTGACCCAATTGCTCTTATGGTGTATTATAATGATGGAATCAAAAATACTGGAGAGTATTCTGGTATAAAAAATGTAGCAAAGAATGCTTCAAAGATAGGTATTAAATATAAATGTAGCATAAAAAGGAGGGATTAAGTATGGCAAACAGTTTTTTACCATTGGGGTATCAGCCACAATCAGAAAAAGAAATTAAAATGACAGAAACAAAAGAAAAACTGTATGAATACTATGGAATTCCTTATGGTGTGATAGATGGTGCAGAAAAAGAAGATAAAGATATTGAAATAGAACGAGATAGAACGGAAGCTCAAATTTTGATAATGCAAGGTAAGCCAATTCCTGCTGATTTAGAAAAGAGACTATTACAATATAAAGAAAATGAAAAGAAATAGGTCTGGGTGAAAACTTTTTGGACCACCATAGGCGGGAGAACTTCCCGCCATATTTTATATGCACTTCATTGAGAAATAGGCTTCGTTATCCTAAGGATAGCTACTCCTTCTATAGTGTGCCTCCCAGGCTGCTATCAACAACAAATAATTTGATTGTTTGGATTATTCTAACAATTCTTTCACTCCCTCGCCTTTGGCGAGGGAGTTTTTCTTTACATCTAAGAAAATTTGTTTTATAATCAGTTAGACAAAACTAACCAAAAGGGGAATAGTATGATTTTTGCAATAGAAGCAATCATTTTATGCGCATTATTTACCATAATGGTAATTATAATGGCTCAGGATCCAATTAAGACACTATACAATTATCCACCAAAGATTCAGGAAAGAGTAAAATCCTTGGAACGATATAAGGATAAGATACCAACGCAGAAGAATAAGATTACAGCGAAATTAGCGGCGTCAGTATTGTTTATTATTATTCTAAGTTTGATTTTAAGATATGTGAATGGATATACAACCTTTGTAGAAGGCTTTGGTTATGGCTTTTTGTTATGGACCATTGTGAATGCCTACGACGCAATCGTTCTTGATATTTGCTGGTTTTGTCATGATCCAAGATTTGTGTTTGAAGGAACAGAGGACATGGTTGAAGAATACCACAATTACTGGTTCCATATAAAAGGAAGTCTGATAGGTGAGATTATTGCGCTGGTAATATGTGCAATTGTAGGATTGGTAATCCAGTTTATTTTATAGATGAGATGGAAGTTTTATACTGGAGATAGATAGAATGAAGTTTTATGAATATGGAAAAGAAAATGATGCAGTAATATTGCTTTTGCCAGGAACCTGCTGTCATTGGAAACTCAATTTCGAAGAAGTGATTCCACTTTTAGCGCTAGATTTTCATGTGGTTTGTGTTTCTTACGATGGTTTTGATGAAACACAAGATTCGGTGTTTGATGATATGATTTCTCAAACAGAAAAAATAGAACGATATATTTTAGAAAATTATGATGGAAAGATTAAGGCTGCCTATGGATGTTCTTTAGGTGGTTCTTTTGTAGGTTTGTTAGTACAGAGAAAGATTATAAATATAGAACAAGTTATATTAGGAAGTTCAGATTTAGACCAAGATGAAGTCTGGAAGGCAAAATTAAAGTGTAAAATAGCGATTCCACTTTTGCATAAAATAGTGAGTACAGGTGAGTATCCAAAAGTTCTCCAAGGATTAGTGGAAAAGAAACGCACACCTTATCGTGATAAATTTATGACTATGTTTGGTATCGGAAATGGGGGATTACCTTTTATAAAAAAGGAAAGTGTTTATAATCAGTTTTATAGCGATTTAATTACACCACTTGAAAAAGGCATATCAGTTTCCGGCACAACAATACATTGTTTTTATGCAAAGAAAATGGGTGCGAAGTATCTAGATAGATATAAGACGCATTTCGTAAATCCTGTCATCCATGAGTTTGATATGGAGCATGAAGAATTACTGGTGCTCTATCCAGAACAGTGGGCAGAAGAGGTGAAGAATTTGTTATGGAAAAATTCGTGAAGAAATATGCAAAAATATATAGAACTGCATTGATAGAAAATAATTTTTCGGATATTGATGTACGAGTAGAATCTTATGTACATAGATTACAAGGGATGTATGCTTCTCAGGATTTCGCAAAGCATAATGTTTATCCTACCATGGATGTAACCAAAATATATGCGGTTATTGCAATGTGCCTGGAACTAAAAAAGGATAAATATACAGATAAAGAAATTATAGATATTGTAAACAGTGGGTTTAAACGATTAAAAAAGATTTTGGCAGTAGCTGAAAAGATAATAGATAGTCTGCCTACTAGCTATAAGATTGCAAAGAAATGGAATATCACAGACTATGAGAACAGAATAAAGGATGGAAGTATTACATACGATTACTTTAATGTGACAGAGGGAAAGATTGAATACCGTATATCAAAATGTATGTATATTGATATGTTTGAACATTATGGCATACGTGGATTATGCAAGATATTCTGTCTAACGGATGAATCCGCTTATGCTAACTTAACAAGACATGTGAAATTCATCAGATATTCAGACCTTTCAGACGGAGAGTGTTGTCATGATGAGGTGCTTGATAAGGGGTATTTGAGAGAGTAAAATCTTTTCAGTTTTACAGCGAATCCATGCATACACGTTCGCTATGCTAAGGGTGCGGTCATACAGGCTGCTATCAACAATAAGTAGTTTGCACTTTTCTATATGATTTAGTGTAAGAATATAGTGAGTTGACTTTTAAAGGCTCCATATCAATCAGAAATGGTTGATATGGAGCCTTTTTGCATGGAGTTTAGAGTGTGAGTTGGGGTACTTACTATCATACGTAATAGGAGATTTGATATAAGATAAGTAAAGTGATAGAATCTATGTGAAAATTTGAATTTTCATGATTGATATTTGGCTTGAATGTAAAATAGTTTTGGCGTAAAATTAATTAAAATAAATTATTGGAGAAGACAGATGGGAGTTAAATTTTATAAGAATCAAAATGGACCGATTATTGGGGTATCGAATCGAAATGTGATAGAAAAGGATGGGCTTTTTTTTAGGGATTTAGAAGGTACAGGAGAACTGTTACCATATGAAGATTGGAGACTAGATACCGATACGAGAGTTGCAGATTTGGTATCACGTATGTCGGTACGGGAAATGGCGGGACTTATGATGTATTCACCGCATCAAATGGTACCAGGAATTACATTTGGACCATTTCATTATACCTATGGTGGAAAAAGTTTTGAAGAAAGCGGTGCAAAGCCTTGGGATTTGACAGACCAACAGAAAAAACTTTTGGCGGAAGACGGCATTCGTCATGTACTGTTAATGCGTTTTTCAGATGTAGATACTGTGGTGCAGTGGAATAACGAGATGCAGGGTTATGCAGAGGTACTTCCACATGGTATTCCAATTGCATTTTCAAGTGATCCACGCCATGGAGCAGGAGCATCTGCAATGGAGTTTAAAACGGAAGCAAATGATGTATCAAAATGGCCTGAAGGACTTGGCATGGCATCTACATTTGATGTAGGACAGTGCAGAAAATTTGGAGAAGTCGTAGCAAAAGAATATCGTGCTTTAGGTATTACCGTAGCACTTCATCCACAGATTGACCTTGGAACAGAACCAAGGTGGATGCGTGTAGAAGATACATTCGGAACAGATCCTCAGCTTGTAACTGATTTTGGAAAGGCATACTGCGATGCTTTACAGACAACAGAAGGAAGTGAAACCGGATGGGGAACAGATAGTGTCTGTGCGATGGCAAAACACTGGCCGGGCGGAGGCCCTTGTGAAAGTGGGCGAGATGCACATTATGCATATGGAAAATATGCAGTTTATCCAAGTGAGAGTTTTGAAACACATTTGAAACCATTTGTGGAAGGAGCATTTCGTCTGGATGGACCGACCGGAAAAGCAGCATCCATTATGCCATATTATTCTGTTTCTTGGGAAATGGATAAGGCAGATGGAGAAAATGTTGGGAATTCTTACAGTCATTATCTTATCAATGATTTATTGCGTGAAAAATATGGTTATGACGGCGTGGTATGTACGGACTGGGGCATTACGGGAGACCAGAGTCCAGATGTAGATGAATTTGGAAGCAGATGCTTTGGAGTGGAGCATTTGAGTGAAGCAGAAAGACATTTGCGGATTATTGAAAATGGGGCAGATCAGTTTGGCGGAAATTCAGATATTGTACCGATTTTAGAAGCCTATGAATTGGGCAGCAGCAAACACGGGGAAGAATGGATGCGCAAAAGGTTTGAGCAATCTGCGAAACGCTTATTAAAAAATATTTTTTTATGTGGCCTGTTCGAAAATCCGTATCTGATATCAGAAGAAAGCCAAAAGATTGTAGGGTGTAAAGAACATATTCAGGCAGGATATGAGGCACAGTTAAAATCTGTGGTTATGTTGAAAAACAAGGGTGTGCTACCAATGAAAGAGCGTAGAAAGGTGTATGTACCAAATCGTCATATCGATGCGAAAATGAATTTCTTCCGTATGATGGATGAAGCAAAAGAGGTGCCGGGTGCATCGAAAGAGGTAATTGGACAGTATTTTGAATGGGTGAATACCTTAGAAGAAGCAGATGCAGCGCTTGTTTTTCTGGAAAGTCCGCTTTCTGATGGATATAGTATTGAGGACAGGAAAAATGGCGGTAATGGATATATGCCGGTATCTCTGCAATATCGTCCTTATAAGGCAGAACATGCAAGAGAATGCAGTATTGCGGGAGGTGACCCAAGGGAAGATTTTATAAACCGCAGTTATAAAGGAAAAACAAATACAGTAGCAAACGAAAAAGACTTAGATCTTGTTATAGAAGCCAAAGAAAAGCTGGGTGAAAAACCGGTAATTGCTATTGTTCGTATGCATCATCCAATGGTAATGGCTGAATTAGAACCATATGCAGATGCGATTTTAGTAGATTTTGGTGTAACACAGAAAGCAATTTGCGAATTGTTATGTGGAAAATACGAACCGCAGGGAAGACTCCCCGTACAGCTTCCAGCAGATATGGAAACGGTAGAACTGCATTGCGAAGATAAACCGTTTGATATGAAAGCTTATGTCGATACCGCAGGGCATGCATACGATTTTGGCTATGGTATGAATTGGAGTGGTGTAATTAGCATTTAGGTTTGTGAGAAACTTAATGGAACCAAAGATATGATCTGCAAATCATACCATGTTTGAAAAGCAAGTAGTTTTTTCAAAGATGCATACAACGTAATTATATGGGATACACCTGCACATGGAAAATCAAGACCATATAGTGATTTCTTGTATGAAAATGCTGTTACAAAAACGGGACGAGAGAATATGCTTGAAATGGTTAGTGATTATGGGAAAGAGGAAAATTTCAGTAATACGCTCTGTTGATGTTCCGATTTTTCTACGATATACTCCTTCAAAAAGGAGTGAACTCTTATGAGTAGAGAAATTTATGACATCATTAATGACATGGCAGAGGTATTAAACGCATCACAGATGCAGAAACTACAAGAGGTGTTGGTAAAACGCTTGTCTGAAAATACTGTATCTGATTATTTGCAGACCACGAACGTGGAGTTTCTAGATATGTTTTTAACTGCAAAGCATTTAGAAGGGTGCTCTGACAAAACAATACGCTATTATAGGTGTAATATTGAAAAAATGCTGGATACAATAAATATTCCGGTGATAAAGATTACAACGGAAATGCTGCGAAAATATCTTGTGGAGTATCAAACGATAAATAATTGTGGAAAGGTAACTATTGATAATATTCGTAGAAGCCTTTCCACTTTCTTTTCATGGTTAGAGGAAGAAGATTATATTATAAAAAGTCCGATGAAAAGAATTCATAAGGTGAAGACGGCTATTATTGTGAAAGACACCATTTCGGATGAGAAAGTTGAAATTCTCAGAGATAATTGTAATAATCTTCGTGATAGGGCGATGATTGATTTTCTGCTTTCGACAGGAATCAGAGTGGGTGAATTGGTAAGGCTTAACATTGAAGATATAGATTTTTCTGAGCGAGAATGTGTAGTTTATGGTAAAGGAGATAAAGAGAGAAAAGCATATTTTGATGCTAAGACAAAAATTCATTTGTTGAATTATATTGAATCAAGGACAGATAATAATATTGCATTATTTGTGTCGTTAAACCAACCACACAGTAGACTAACTGAAAGCGGAGTGGAATTACGATTACGCGAGATGGGGAAGAAGTCAGGTGTGGAAAAAGTTCATCCACATAAATTTAGAAGAACTATGGCAACCAGAGCGATTGAAAAGGGAATGCCTATAGAGCAAGTACAGAAGATACTAGGACATGAACAGATAGATACAACACTAAGATATGCTATGGTAAACCAAAATAATGTTAAATTGTCGCACAGAAAATATATATCATAGATTGACTTGTAACGCAATTTGCGTTACAATAAAGAAAAATGGAGGTGCATATAATGGGAAAAACAGCAACATTAAATTTAAGAGTGAATCCGGATGTGAAAGAAAATGCAGAAAGTGTGTTAGCACAATTAGGAATACCAATGGCTACAGCAATAGATATGTACTTAAAACAAATATCATTGGTTGGTGGAATTCCATTTTCTGTAGTTTTACCTAAAACTGCTAGTACAGTAAATACAGAGTTGATGTCTGCGGAAGAGATACATCGAAAACTGAAAAAAGGTTATGCAGATATAGAAAAAGGAAATGTTGAAGATGCAGCAAGTGCGTTTGCAGCATTTAGAGAGAGGCACTAATGGAACAATATAAGGTAGAAATTACAAAAGAAGCATTACAGGATATGGAAGATATGTATAATTATATTGCGTTAGAACTACTTTCGCCTGAGAATGCAATGGGGCAATACAATCGGATTGCTGATGAAATATTAACCTTGGATACATTTCCACAGCGTTATAGGATTATGGATTCGGAACCAGAAAAGCAGATGGAACTACGACGAATGATAGTGGATAATTATTCTGTATTTTATACGATTCGTGCGGATAAAGTTATTGTAACTGATGTTTTATATACTGCATCGGATATTGAAGTGCGACTTCGAGGTGTGTAATTTTACGAAAGCATGCGATTATTTGAA
>JAZSCQ010000025.1:0-6358 GCA_045530745.1 Agathobacter sp. | reverse complement strand
CATCTGAGAGAAGAAAAGGAATTGCTACCAAAATGATAGCCCTCGCATTAGAGGAATGCAGAAAACTAGGAATTGAAAAAGTGTTGATGGTATGCGATAAGGACAATATTGGTTCTGCAAAAAGTATTATCAATAATGGCGGTGTGCTTGAAAATGAAGTAGAGGTTGATGGTGTTATAGAACAAAGATATTGGATTGACAATACGAAGTAGAAATTGGAGGAAACGAATATGAGCAAAAGAATAGAAATAGTAAGTTCATTTTATGATGATATCGACGAGGACAGCAGATTAAACAGAAGTCGTCATGGACAGTTAGAGTATGCGACGACAATGGAATATATTCATCGGTATGCAAAATCTGGAGCGAAGGTATTAGAGATTGGTGCGGGAACTGGTAGATATTCCATAGCATTAGCAAAAGAAGGATATAAAGTAACGGCTGTTGAATTGGTGGAAAGTAACCTTGAAGTTTTAAGAAAAAATAGTAGTGATATTAAAAATATTGTTTCTTATCAGGGAGATGCTTTAAACCTTAGCAGATTTGAAGATAACCAGTTTGATGTTACTTTATTGTTTGGTCCTATGTATCATTTATACAGTAAAGAAGATGTACATAAAGCAATAGATGAAGCAATTCGAGTTACAAAAAATGATGGTGTGATTTTGGTAGCATTTCTTTCTGTATATGCCATTATGAACGACAATTACCTTAACGGAACATTTGTAGCAGGAGTAGAGGAAAACTTTGATGCTGAGTTTAAGGTAAAACACTTCGAGGAGCAGTTATTCACAGGATATGACATTGTAGAATTTGAACAGCTTTTTGAATCACATAAGACGAAATATATTACGACAGTAGCAGTTGATAATATTTTAGAATTGGCAGAGGGACGAGCCGATTTTAAGATGTCAGAAGAAGAGTTTGAGTTGTTTGTTAAGTATCATTTAGCGACATGTGAGAAGAGAGAATTGCTCGGCAGTTCAAGCCATTTATTGTATATATGTAAGAAAGACGAATAATTTGATTGAGATGGTGAAAAAACCATCTCATTTTTTGTAATATTTGAAAGTTTTGTTCAATTTTTTACAATCAACGATTTCAAACCCTAAGTACATAGTGCAAGAAAAAGTTTGAAGGAAAAGAGATAAAATGGGTTGACTAGTCAAATATATGATGCTAATCTATACGCATATACGAGTGTGAAATGGGAAGAGGGTATGATTATCAGTAAAAGAATATCTAAAATTTTAAAAGATAAAAGCAGGTCACAGAATGTTTTTGCAAAAAAAGTTAAAGACAAAAGACGGGAGGGGGTACTATGGAAGAAGGTACAGAGTTGATGACAGTTGATAATATATGTAATCAAGTCCATATCATAAGAGGTCAGCAGGTTATGCTTGATTATGATTTAGCTGAACTCTATGGATACGAAGTTAAAGCATTAAATCAGCAGGTGAAAAGAAATATTGATAGATTTCCAGAGGATTTTATGTTTCAACTAAAAAAAGAAGAAATACCGGAAGATTTTTTAAAGTCACAAATTGTGACTTTAAACGAAAGTGGAAATAAAAGAGGTCTTCATATCAAAAAAATGCCATACGCATTTACTGAACAAGGTATATATATGCTTGCTACAGTTTTGAAAGGAAAACTTGCGGAGCAACAAAGTATATTTATTATGCGTGCATTTCGAGAAATGCGACATTATATAAAACAGAACCAACAGTTTGTTACTGGAGCGGAAATGAAACTTGTAACAGCAAAAGTGTCCGAGATATCGGTGCAGGTTGGAGGGATTTCAGATTAGAAAAAGAAAACAGAAAACGATATTGTAAGTATTCAAAAAAGCATAGACACACTCAATGAGAATTTTGTATCGGATAAGGATTTCAAAAACTTTGTTATCTATAAAGGTCAGAAATTTGAGGCGGATGCAGCATACATAGATATCTATCAGCAGGCAACAACAAGTATTTACGTGGTTGATGATTATATGAATACTAAGACATTACAGCTTTTATCACAGAAGAAACAAGGTGTAGAGGTTGTTTTATTTACAGAGAACGGACATGGCAAAAAAGGATTTTTGACATCGGCAGTTGTAAGTGACTTTATCAATCAGTATCCACCACTTCGGATCAAATCTAATTCAGATTGCCATGACCGATTGATAGTGATTGACTATGGATTATCTACAGAACACGTATATCATTGTGGTGCATCTAGTAAAGATGCAGGAAAAAAATTATGTGCTATAAATAAGATTGAGAATATAGAGATGATTCATCCAGTGATAGATAAATTATTATTAGGTGCAGATATAGTTATTCTTTAGATATACAGAAATCGCGTATGAAAGCATTCTGTGAATATAATGATTATGAAATTGCGGGTGGATATGAGGATGCCGGTAAATCTGGTAAGTCCATTATGGCTGACAAAGTAACCGGAGACAATATTTATAAAGCTCTGATTTACTTTGATGATTTTTATGATAAAATGAATGATAGTGAACGTCGTGAATTCATAACAGTTTTACTTGATAATGTACAAATTTATGAAGAACGACAGTCAAACGGACAGTGGCTTAAGTCCATAGAGTTTAAACTTCCGATTATAAAGGAAGATATGAAACTGCGTTTGGACAATGATTCACACATTGAGACGGTAGTAAAACTTATGAGAAGATAAAAAGGAAATGATTATGCAATATCGTAATGACAAATATGGAAACAAAATATCTGTCCTAGGCTATGGCTGTATGCGTTTTACCAAGACCGCAGGCCTCATTGATATGGACAAGGCAGAAAAAGAACTGATGGCTGCCTATGAAATGGGCGTAAATTATTATGACACCGCTTACATTTATGGCGGAAGTGAAGCTGCCATTGGGAAGATTTTTGAAAAGAATGGAATCAGAGAAAAAATCAACATTGCAACCAAGTTGCCACATTATTTGATGAATTCAATAGAATCTATTGAAAAATGTTTCCAGGAAGAACTTAGTCGACTTCGTACCGATTATATCGATTATTATCTCATGCACATGCTAAATGATGTAAAGACCTGGGATAAGCTGGTTGATAGGGGGATTCTAGATTGGATTCGAGAAAAGAAGGAAAGCGGTGTGATTCGCCAGATTGGCTTTTCTTATCATGGTAATACAGAAAGCTTTTGTAAAGTAGTGGATGCGTATGATTGGGACTTCTGCCAGATTCAGTATAACTATTTAGATGAACATGCACAGGCTGGACGTAAAGGATTAAACCATGCGGCAGCAAAAGGAATTCCAGTTATTATTATGGAACCTCTTCGTGGAGGAAAGCTTGTAAATAATCTTCCAGAAAAAGCAAAGAAGCTTTTTGCAGAACATCCAAAGAAGTATTCACCAGCAGAGTGGGCATTCCGCTGGCTGTGGAATCAGCCAGAGGTTACCTGTGTGCTTTCAGGAATGAACTCTATGGAGATGTTAGAAGAGAATGTGCGTGTAGCCAGTGAGTGTCAGGTGGGTGAATTGACAGAAGGAGACGATGCGTTACTTGCACAGATTGTAGAAGCAATCAATTCCAAGATGAAGGTTGGCTGCACAGGTTGTGGATACTGCATGCCATGCCCAGCTAACGTAGATATACCAGGTACCTTTGCCGCATATAATGTATCTTCTATCGATGGAAAACGAGAAGCGATGTATGAATATCTTCGCAGTACCACCTTCCGAAAAGATGTAACATCTGCATCAAATTGTATTGGTTGTGGAAAATGTGAGAAACATTGTCCGCAGGGAATTAAGATTCGTGAAGAATTAAAGAATGCGCAAAAGGTACTAGAGGGACCTATTTATAAGGTGGCGAAAAAGGTAGTGCCATTATTTATAAAATATTAAACAGCAAGGGGCGTCGACAAATTGATATTTGTGCGACAGCCCCTTCTTAAATATTAAATTTGGATGTCGATATGATAGCTTTCAATCCAATATAAAATCTGCAAATAATGTGCCACGAGTTGAGGTCCTGCCATGAGCTGTCCGTACCAAGGACGACCGAGATTTTTGACTTGGCGACAGAAACTTTCGGCTTTTTCTTTATCCACGAAAGTATGAAGCGGACAATCAGGTTTTGATAGAGCATGAAGCAGTTCTTGATTGATAAGTGCTTCATAGCCTGGGTCATAGGTCTTAGGATAAGGACTCTTTTTACGAGTGCGCACAGATTCCGGGAGAATACCAGTTGCATATTCGCGCAGGAGATGCTTGCGTTCACCATTCTTTGCTTTCATCTCAAACGGAACATTAAATAGATATTCGGTCAAATCTTGATGTGCAAATGGGACACGGGCGTCCATGTGATTGAAAGCTGCAGCGCGATCACCACGATTGACAAGTGTTTGCATGAAATAACGCACAGTAAGATAGAAAATTTTGCGGTGTACCATGTCTTCTGGGGTGTTGTCTCCATCAAGTCCGATTTCATGACAAGTGTTTATATAGGCTGTGTGTGTGCAATCCTTTAATGGCAATTGCTGAATCAAATCATCTCGTAATAAATCCAGTCTTGGCGATAAATCCATAGACCATGGGAAGGTTTTAGGGTCATCCCCCTCATTATGATACCAAGGATAGCCACAGAAAATTTCATCAGCGCATTCCCCGGTAAACACAATCTTGTGTTGCTTTCCAACTTTTTCGCAAAAATACAGATAAGAAGAATCCACATCCGCCATGGTAGGGAGGTCATGTGCCAGAACTGATTTTTTCAGATAATCGAGCTGAATCTGATTGTTACAGGTGTAGATGGTGTGCTTTGTGCCAAGATGTGCAGCCATCTCCTGCACAAAAGGAGCATCCAAGGTTGGCTGAAATGAATTCGCCTTAAAGTGTTGCCGACTATTGTCGAATTCCAGAGAATAGGTCGCAAGCGGACTTTCTAGGGATTCGCTCAGCTTGGCAGTTACAATTGAGGAATCCAATCCGCCGGAAAGAAAGCTGCAGATGGGCATAACGGAATTGGTTAGTCCATCTAGGGATTTATTTAGCAGATATTTGATGTTTTCTAATGTGTCCTCATAGCTGTCTTTGTGTTCCTTGATTTCAAACTGATGAAACGAAGTTTGCTTAATCCCTTCCCGATTATATGTAAGATAGTAACCAGGCTTTAGCTCATAGATATCTTTGAAAATCGCACTACCAGGTCTTCGAGCAGGCCCAAGACTTAATAGTTCAGTAAGGCCATCTTGATCTAAAACGGCACAGATACCAGGGTATGAAAAAAGTCCTTTGATTTCAGATGCAAATACTAAGGCCCCAGCTTTTAAGGTGTAAAAAAGCGGACGTAACCCAAGTGCATCACGGAAGAGATAAAGCGTTTTTGTCTTTTCATCAAGAATAGCAACCGCAAAAGCCCCACGCACGTCCTTGATAAAATCGATTCCCTTGTGGATGTATGAAAATAGAAGAAGTTCTTCCAAAGACATCTCTTTTGTAGAAATTCGCTGTACTTCTAAATCCATGGCCAGACTTTCGGGATTGCTGATGAAACCATCAAACAGCAAGGTATAGGTGTTTCCCTGCCAGTTAGTTGTAACCGGTTGCATTTTGTGAGAAAAAGTACCAGGGATATAGCCTGCTAGCAGGAAGTTCTGACTCAAGGCGCCTTGTGGAAAATAGTAAAAAGATTGTTCATCTGGGCCACGGTGAATCAGTGCCTGTGACATATCATGAATGGTTTTGATGCAAAATTCGTTCTCTTTCGAGTAAATGGTATTTGGTTGAAAAAAGCCTGCGATACTGCTCATACGATAACTCCTTAAATTGTTTTACTTAAAAGCATATGCACTGCAATCGCCAAACATACCATAATCAAGTCAGACTGCCCCACTTTTGTAGAGTGGCCGTTTTATTCTCTAAGAGCACCCAAATATAAATTTGTGGCAGCCTTTCTTAGTATTTCAAAATACATATGTCACTATATATTTTTGTAAATTCCTCTCGTTAAGAAAAACTCTATATTTCTAAAAATCACACTTTCTACTTCTATTGTTATTTATGTCTTTCAAAAGATTTTACAATCTGCGAAAGTATATCCGTATGATGAAAGACACCATTACAGACTTTACGTGCATCTCTTAATACGGCAGATTTATATTATGTCATGTGCTTGGCTTGACTGTCTGAGACGCCGCTTTTGCGTCGAGTTTCAAGCCAGCACATGTAATATCATTTATAAAGCTGCCGTATTTAGAGATGCTAGGAAAGGATGTTCAGGCGTCTTTCTCATACGGAGCATACTTCGCAGATAGTAAAATAATTGAAAGACATAAAATTTAAGTAGAAAGCGTGATTTAAGAAATATAAGAGTTT
>JAZSCQ010000044.1:0-73981 GCA_045530745.1 Agathobacter sp. | reverse complement strand
TCTATCTTTTCATAGTCTTTTACCTGCACATTTGCTGTTACTACTTCTGGCAGGGTCACTTCTGGATTTTCTATCTTTTCATAGTCTTTTACCTGCACATTTGCTGTTACTACTTCTGGCAAGGTCACTTCTGGATTTTCTATCTTTTCATAGTCTTTTACCTGCACATTTGCTGTTGCTACTTCTGGCAGGGTCACTTCTGGATTTTCTATCTTTTCATAGTCTTTTACCTGCACATTTGCTATTGCTACTTCTGGCAGGGTCACTTCTGGATTTTCTATCTTTTCATAGTCTTTTATCTGCACACTTGCTGTTGCTACTTCTGGTAAGTTTACTTCTGAACTTTCTATCTTTTCATATTCTTTCACCTGCACATTCGCTATTGCTACTTCCGGCAGGTTTGCTTTTGAAGGCTCCTGTTTTCTATAATCCTTCACTTGTACAGAAATATCTGATATCTCTGGCATACTAGGTTCTTTCATCTCTATCTTTTGGTATTCTATTTCTGACAGTTCACGTCCATCTATCACATTGATACTTTTCAACTTCGGCTGATATGGCTCTATCTGAGCATTCTCTAATCGTTCGAAACATTCCACGAAAGCAGCTCTTTGCTGATACATATCCAATTCTTTTTCATACTGTATTCTTTGATTTTCCTCCAGCAATTCTACTTCTTCACTACTTAATACTCTAAATGCCATAATACCCTCCCTGTCGTATAAAGTTATATACCAGCCATCCCATGAATATGGCTATGGCTGGTACTACTCTTTAGTTACCGCTTATACTTTCTGCAATCTGCTTATCAACATCCACGAAATTTTGTCTATTTGCTTCTAATAAATCTTTCATTCCAATCAATGCATTTGGAAGGTCAGTTGCTACAAATGTATTTACATCACCATCTATGAACTTCTTTAATGCATCCTTGGTTTCGCCTTCCATCTCTGCGATTGCACTATTTAAATCCCTAACAAAATCTTCTCCTGCAGTTTTGTATTCGCCTGCAATTCTGTTAATTTCGTCTCTTGCAGTTTCAACACCCTGATTTACAATTCTACATCCTGCCATTTTTCTTCCTCCCCCTATACTGATTTATTGCCTTCACCAAGCTGATCATCTAAACCATCTGTATCTGGAATTGCTTCCAAGGTACCTTCCACAATATCATGTAAAGCTGTAATGATTCCTGTTAACCCCTCATCCACAATTGGATCAATCTTATTGGTATAAAAATCCTTAAAACCATCTGCTGCACTTCCACTAAAATTACCTGGAATCAATGCTGTTACAGTGTCATCCAACTGTGTGCGTAAATTGTTTGTCTTTGTTTGATAATCTGCGATTACACTTAATGCATTTCTCAGCATTTCAGGTGTAATATTTACCGTTCCGGTACTTCCCATTGCCATAATTTTTTCCTCCGTTTTAATTAAATTTTATATTTTGATTAAGCCTTTCAAACTTATCAAATACATCTTTATAGTAGCCCTTACCTTTTACTTCGTTCAGCGTATCCGAAATATGGTCAATCACCAAAAGCATTTTGTCGATTGGTTCAATCAGAACCGATTCTGCCGTAAATTCTAGTTCCTTACCCGCAGGAGTATCTAACGCTGTAGTAAGATCATGGTACATCGTTTTTAGTTTTTGCTTTAAATCCTCTGTTCTTCTTTTAAGCGTCTCCATATCATCCGCTGCAGTTTTTAATGCTGCATCATTTAAAACTATATCTTTTGATAATGCCACTACTACTCACCTCCATGCTTCGCTTCATTGATTTTTTCAAGCATAGGTTCGCGAACTTCTTTTGTAAGAAGGTTACATACGTTTTCTGCCTCTTCGTAGTTTCCTGTATCTATGTAACACTGTACACGCATTGTTATTGCCATAATATCTGTTGGGTCTTTTATCATCGCATTTCTAAAGAAGCGAATGACTTCCTCATATTTACGGTTTGCATCTGGAGACTGCATTTCTTTCATTGCATTTACTTCTGCATATTTTCCAACATAAGAATTATGGATATTTTCACTCGCTTGCAATTTTCTTGCATATTCAATAACCTTTTCAAAATCTCTATTCAATGTGTATGCACCCACATAGAGTCTATTTATCTGGTCTACGTTTTCTGGAGTATATGTAAATTCTTCTGCTTCATCTAGTTTATATACACTCGCTTCTTCTGTAGCTTCCTCTTCTATTTCTGTAAAATATACGTGGTTTCCATCCTCATCTGCTTCATGACTCTCCACGAATTCTTCTAGTCCGTAGTCTCCAAATTCTTCTATGATTCTGGTTCTGTCCTCTTCCATCATGTCTTGTACATCATAGTCGGTTAATTCTACCGTGTAAAACTCTGGTGCAATTATTCTAAATCCATTATTATATGCGATAACAGGATTTTCAGCTGCACCTAAACATTCGATGGTTCGTTCTGGATTTTCAGACTGCAAGAATATTTCTGCAGCGTTGATATAACTCTCCATTACTTCAAGAACAGTCGGTTTTACCGTATCTAATGCAATTTCTATAATATTGGCCGCCAAATGTAGGTGCTTTTTATCCTTATCTAAACGATATTTTTCTAACTCAAACGTCATCTTATCAAAATACATATCCATAGATGGACTTACATATTTTTCAGCTTTCTGTAATTCTGTTTGTGCGGCTTCATATCGTTTTGCCTGAATTAATAATTTGAATGCAAGTTGATATCCTATATATTCACTTGGTGCAACCAGTTTGATTTGATTTGTAACCTGCAACCCACTTTTTACGTCATCCTTGATACCATAAATAATTGCTTTACGCTGTAGGATATCCATATCTACTCCTATAAGCTGTTCTGCTTTTCCCAGATTGATAAGAGCATCGT
This sequence comes from Agathobacter sp., assembly GCA_045530745.1. Taxonomy (GTDB): domain Bacteria; phylum Bacillota; class Clostridia; order Lachnospirales; family Lachnospiraceae; genus Roseburia. The sequence continues at coordinate 71,100 of JAZSCQ010000044.1, read as the reverse complement.
CATATCTTCCGATATCAAAGCAAATAATACCTAGTATGTTATATAATTGAACCAGATTTTCTGGCGTACATCCTAGTTCCTCTGCCTTTGCAAAATTTTTCATAGCCTCAGTTATTTTTTCGTTGCTAGCATATGCAAATCCTAAATCATAATATCTGTTTCCATTATTTGCATCATATTTGGATGCAATACTATAACACTTAATTGCTTCTTCCAATTTTCCCATAGACATGTATGCATTTCCTGCACACTTATGGGCGTCTGCATTATTGGGTTCCATTTTCTTTGCTTCATTTGCTAATCTCAGTGCTTCTTCATTTTGCTGATTCATAAAAGCTAATTGAGAATCAGCTAAAAGCTGCTTTATCTTGTCGTTCATCTGGTTATGTTCCTCCTGTTTTTCGATTTTAAATAACCCGTTTTAGCCTAAATCAATTACCTCTAATAGTTCCAAAAAACCATTAAAAGAATCCGCTATATAGGATATATTCCCAAATGTATTCTCTACATTTTCGAGTTCATGATTAACAAAACAAACATTTCCGTAATTCTTATTTGAAGTTAAACACAATACTATATCATTACCAAACGAATCACAGGCAATAGGCAAATGTTCTTTTGTAATACTTCCTTCACATACTAGATTCTCATATGCGTCCATCACTTCGTCTACATTATAAAAGTAATGTATATCACTCCCTTGCTCCCAAGTTTCTTGTGTCGCAACATTTCTTTCAATAAATTTAAAACCAACCATGTCTTTAGGCATTCCACCATTATTCTCCATTAGAAAGAATTTGTACTCGGCTGGAAGTTCTAGCTTAATTTTTATTTCTAATTCTCTTATTTCTTCCTCTGTAATTCTTTTTCCAATCTCAACTAATTCCATTCGAACTCTCCTTTACAATATCCCTTTTCTTAAACCGGTTCCTCCACCCATGTGACTAAATCCACCACAACCTGGAGAATGAATCTTTGATGCAACCATTATTACACTCTTACCATCTTCTAAATGATGCCATGTGTAACCCTTTGGCAACCTTATTTCGGTTTCTTTCGTTATAATTGCTAAGTCCTTACCAAAGCTACCTGTTAAGCGTTGCTCAATTCTAATTGGATTTGGATAATCTGGATGTGCAAAAGGTTCAAACCTTGGATATAAATTACCGTCTGCACCTTTCGTATACAACACACTAACATTTTGACCATCGATTTTCTTTGTTATAGTTACACTACCATCTGGATGATCTACTCTACTAACAAATCCTTTTGAATTTGATGTTGGTAAATTGCACTCGTTGTGCACCCACAAACTATGCTTACCAACAAAGTACGTATGAAAATCTTCTACTTGGAAATTGTATACCACTTCTAATTTCTCAAGCACTTCAATACGGATTCGTTCAATAGAGAACCTCTCTCTACTTGCATTTAACACCATATCACCAACTTTTAACTCACCTGCGTTTACAAATCCACGTCCACTTATGTAAAATGGGTGATCTATCGTTGTCGATATTTGTTCATCCTTGACTGTCAAATGCACTAACTTTGGAACCTCACGCCTATATGTTTCTAGGACTAGTTTTTCTGATTTTTCCAAGTTTGTTGGATTCATTGATAAAACTTTGTCTCCAGTCTTGATGTTCTCTATTGCAACTAGTCCTAGTGCAGTAAGTATCATAGTTCCGGCTACAAAACATGCTGGTGGGCCTTGTTGCATTCGATTCATCATTCCACCATATGCGCCTGCGCTAAATACTGCTGCTATACTTATTCCAATTTGTAAAGCATTATATAAACTATTTGAATGTAGCTTTTCATTAAACTTCACGAACGGGCTGTCTGGATTAAACAAACCAACTGTTAAGGAAAGTGTATCAAAAGCTCCCATTCCTATAGAAAGTACTCCTGTTATTTTGGAAGTACATTCCAGAATTCTTAATATTTTCGTTGCACTCTGAGCAAACTTGCATGCACCTCCAAGGAATGTACCAAATGCAGAACCCGCAACTCCAATTCCCGCAAAAATTGCTCCTGTTACCGCACCTGCAATTCCACCTTCTAAAGCTCCATCTGCAAATCCGTCTATAAATGAGCCACCACCTCTTAAGCTAGTGACTCCACCTACAATTCCACTAATTAATGCTCCTGATAACGCTCCTATAAAGGCTCCCGTCAAAATCACAGCCACTACTCCACCCGTTAAAACAGATGCAACACCTATAGTTGCTACAATTAGTACGGTAAGTGCTATTTTCCCAATTGATTGCCAATGTTCCTTTATCCAGTCTACAATCTTTTTAAATTTATCCTTGAATTTTTCCCATTTGCTTTTTTCACACTCTGGTTTTAAATAATAATATCTGTCATAAAAATCATTCTTTCTTTTATTAATTGTATCCGCTGCTCTATCATCTATTTTTACGACATCTTCTATAAACTCTTCACTATCGCTTTGAAATTTTTCTAATGATTCTATTTTCTCTTCTTGTATTTTCGATGAGGCTTGAATAGAATTAACCACATCATCCAAATTGCATATACTTTTATTAATAGTGAGCGCCTGTGTTCTTAATTTAGATAGCTCAAAATTATAATCTGTTACCTGCTTTTTTACGTCCTTTATCAACTTTGGCATCTGATTTACTTTGCTTACATATAATGCAATAGTTGCCATAACGCACCCTTCCCCAATACCTTACACTATAACTACCATGCTACTTCTTGCATTTTTTTCCTATAATATTCCATATCATAGGCTGCACTTCTTTTTACCCTTTTCCAATCTTGTCTATTTGACTCTGTCGCTCTTATTGAGCTATCAAATGACTGATACTCATTATTTGCTCTTTGCAATTCACTTTTTAGTTCTGAAATTCTAGCATTTAACACATTTTTCTTATTTCTTAGAGTATCAAAGATATTATCTAAGATTTTTTTTGTATTATTTGTCTCATTTCTATATACATCATTTAAATTTTTGTTAGAAATATTGTCAGAACTAATCATTCGCATATAATTGTTTGCCGCTTCATTCGTTGTATTCGTAATCTTCAAAAAACTTTGACCTAATCCCGCATCTTTTTTGACCATTTGCTCAATACCACTTAATGCTTGTTCTACATTTCTAATCTGTGAATTTAACTGATTGATTTCATTCATTTTACGCCACTTTTGATTATTTAAATCACTTATGCGATTATCGCAATCATTTATCTCAGAACATGCGTTGTAATATCTACGTTTCGCATTATCATAATAATATTCATAATCCATGATTACCTTCCCCCATACTCAATGCCGTACTAATTTGTTAATCTTTTATCAATTATATAATTTAATCCATATCTCCCGCCATGGCACTCGTCTTAACGTAGTTGATATTTGCCTCAACGTAAAAAGAAGAAGGCTTTTCTATCGAAAAACCTTCTTCTTTTTCTTGTTATCTAAGAATTTGCAGTTAGAAATTTCTGTTCAAAATATCTATCCTTTAATTGTGTATATTTTCGAGTGCTAACCAAAGCCTTTTTTCCGTCCTTAAAATATACATTTAATCTATCAAATTTATATACATGTTCTAGATTTATTAAATATGATTTATGGCAACGGAAAAAACCTATTCCGTCTAATTCTTGTTCCAGCTTATCCATTTTTTTATTACTAACATAATCCTGTTCTTTGGTATGAATAATAACATTACGATTATCTGTCTCAATAAACAGAATATCTTCTGCTTTTATATACATTGTCCTCATATTAATAACATGAAACTGAATTAGTCTTGATCTATTCTGCAAAACATCAATTGCACTCAATGCTTCTTCCAGCTCTGCTTCTATATTAGATTTTATAATATATCGAAAAGCATTAACTAGATATCCTTGTCTACTCATTTCCTCATGCGTAGTCAGAAAAATGATAATTGCATCCTTATTGTTGCTCTTATAGAGTTTCACAGTTTCGAAACCATCCATCTCTTTCATTTCTATATCCATAAACACGACATCATATCCCGTTTGATTATAGAAATCTTCTCCACAGTCATAATGGTCTATCTGCGATTCTCTCTTGCCGTAATACTTTTTAATCAACGCCTCTATACAAAGACGCCATTTTTCTTGATCATCCACGATTGCAATTCTCATTTGTACCTTCGTCCTCATTTAATAACATTATCATTACTTTAAAGCGACGATTTTGAGTAGAAATAGACATATACCCACCATTTTTTTCTACGCATTCATTCACATTGCTAAGTCCAAAGCCATGTCCCAGACTGTCCCTTTTTGTGCTTTTAAATACACCGTCAACTTCATCTAACTCTTCAAAGTCATTCTCTATGGCAAGCATTACTTGATTTTCTGTATATTTGATATTCATCAATACTTCATTGCCACCTGCCTCCTTTGCCGCTCGTATCGCGTTGCTCAACAAGTTTGACAGTATCGTACAAATATCATATGCAGAAATATAACACCCCATTGGGAAATGACCTTTTACCTTAAGTGTAACACCATCTTCCTTTGCCTCCGCATAGAAACGATTTAATATTGCTTCGGCAATTCCATTATTCACACTAATCTGGTTGCTAAAGGAAAGTACCTTTTCGTTTATGGTGTTCAAGTAACATTCTGCCTCATCATATTTCTCGGTAGCTATCAGATTCTCCACCAGCAACAAATGATTCTTGATATCATGACGAAATTTTTTGGTCTCGTACTCTCGTTTCTCTAAGTACTGGTAGTGTTCGTTTTGGCTTTCTAGGAATTGCTTTGCTAGCATTTCGTTCTCTTTATGTACGTTTCGTGTTACTAGCGTGTTGATTAGTAGGACTAATTGGATTAGGAGACCTATTACGACGCACCAATAGGAGAAGATTACTATATCCTGTCTTTGTACATGAACTGTGTTTATTATAAAATCTCCTATTACAACCATTACAGTTGAATCGAAAAACATCACAACCATAAAGAAAACCCAATACTTTACGTCCATGCTCTTAAGGCCAGCACCACACTTATTTTTATAGTATTTTCCAACTATTTGGATGATAAATAGCACAACAATAGAACATGCAACCTTTGCTATGTTATAAATATCTTTGATTTGATAGAATAAAATAATCTCTGTTGAAATAACACTAAATAACATAGATAACATCGACAACACCGCCATACTTGCAACATATAGCCCCAATATTTTTTTCCAACTTTCTTTAAAAAATACATTTGAAACTATAATACTACTCAAGGCATGTCCAATTACTTTAATCCATATATTGAAATTCAACATAACTGCCGCAGTTATAATAGCTACCACAACAAGAATTACTTCTTTATAGCGAATCTTTTTTAATTCAAAACCTAAAAACAACTCACCAATACTTTCTACACACAAAAAATATGTTATAGCATTTACGCTTTCAAGAAAAAACATCATACTATTACCTCCAGAACTATATAATACCATAATTCCTAGAGAAACCACTACCATATATGGTAGCTAACTAGTATCCTAAGATTACTCTTAATAATTCTACAAATACATCAAACATCTCTATTCCCCTTTCTTCTTAACCCTTGTTAAATAGTTACGGGGAATAAAACTAAACATGAAATTTTAGAAAGTAAATAGCATTTGTGCGAACGCCATTCTTTTTCGTGCAAACGCCGTCTAATTACCCATTTACATAATAAATTTGCTTTGCTCTATGGATAATGCACTGGCTCTGATATTCTGTCTCATTTGGTGTAGTTTCCCATTCACCAGCAATGATAATTGGAGTTGTGCGACTAACATCCGTCAGCCTATCATACTGTCTTAGGAAACTCTTTTTATCTGCAAAGATAATTTTGATTTGAAGCTCTTCTTTTTCACCTGATGGACATTTCATAATAACAGCAGATTCTCTCTCAGCTTTTTTCAAAAAAGCCGTTTCTACGATACGACAGCCCTCTATGCCATTTGCATACTCGCGTACATTTTCTGCGTCGACTAAAATATCTCCTATCGAAACACCCTCATAGGCTTCGTTCTTCCCTTGTGTGCAACATACCTCATATAATCCGCGAACATTATGTATCACACGTTTTGTATATCTATCATCTTTTCCTAATACATAGTCCCATACTTTGTCTAGCATAACACACCTCCACATTTTCCTTTATTATAAAAGAGTTTCTGATTTCAGTAAGCTGTATTTGCGCAAACGCCATTGATTTTTGCACAAACGTTGGTTTATGACACAAAAAGTGGCAGGTAGCTCTACACTACCCGCCACTTCTACTTTACAATTTACACATTAAAATTTTCTTCTCTTTTAACCTCTTCAATACTTTTCACATCATAGCCCCACGCAATTACTTCCATGTCCCTAAAACTTTCGTCATCACAAACTTGAGCCAAATTATCCAAGTCAATTTCAACTGTCTTTACTTTGCCATTTTTGATTTTGAAAATGACCTTTACTTTTTCTCCATTATGTACACGTAATTTCTCAGCCAGAGCCTCTGGATAATCGGTTTTTGCAAGATAACAAACACTGCTATACTTATATTCCCCTAACACATTTGCATAAAACTCAAAGAAAAACATGCCACCACTTGCATCATCTTCGTTTTCATCGTATGTATATGGCAACAGCATTTCTTTATACTCTGGTTTTGCAAAAATATAATTAAATACTCCCATTTTACTTCTCCTTTGTATTTATTTTCTATAATCTTAACACACAACTATCCTCATGTATAGAATATATTGGCTTTTTAAACTTTCATCCTTTTCCTGAATTCCCAGAATTCTATGCCACCTACAAGCTAATTAACGAGAAAAATGGCATGGTTTATAGTGACAAATTCTCATTAAGTGTGATAGACTTAAAGCATATAGAACTAGCAACCAATGAAGATAAAGAATCCCTTGTAGATGCATGGGCTAGATTCTTTATTGCCACTTCATGGGAGGAGGTTATTATGATAACAGAATATAGTCCACATTTAGAGGCTGCTGCACAAACACTCTATGAAGCAAATGCAGATGAAGCTACGAAACGCAAATGCCGTGCCAGACGAGACTATTATAAACAGAAGAATACTACAGAAAAGATGCTTCACGATTTAACATCTGAGATTTCATCTCTAGAACATGAAATTGCCCAAAGACAATCTCTGCTTGCAGAAAAAGAATTTGCTTTGGCGGAAAAGGATTCGGCTTTGGCGGAAAAGGATTCCACAATAGCGAATTTAACAGAGTATATTAAACAACTGGAACAGCAACTCAAGAAATAATTCACACAAAATGGCAGGTAGTTATAAAACCACCTGCCATTTCAAATTTCTCATATTTATACGTTAAAACAACTTCCCCCAATAAACTCTCTCGCCAATGAATTCTGTGCAATTCCTTCTGTAGGAAGCGCCAGGAAGTAGTCGAGGAATTTAAGGAGACGTTTCGCTTCTTTATACTCTTCACAATCCTGTGGTATCTGGAAAAGAAGTGGCTCTGCATAAGTTTTGAGCACTGCGATTTCGTACACGAGTGCAGAGTTAAACATCACATCTGCGCTTTCCTGGAATGGGAAGATATATTTCTCTTCGCCACGACGTACCGAATACCACATACGCAAGGTTTCCTGAGCTGGTGTGTTTCTTGTACGAGCATCACGCACCATACGACGAAGAAGTCTTCCGTCAGTAGTTGGAAGTGGATTGTGCTCGTCGATACTCAGTGGAGCCAATGCAGAAAGATAGATACGGAATTTGCTTTCGTTTGGCAATGAATAAGAAAGCTTATCATTTAATCCATGGATACCTTCGATAACCAATACATCGTTTTCACCTAATTTGAGCGTATGACCACGATACTCACGCTTTCCAGTCTTGAAGTTAAAGGTTGGCATATCTACTGTCTCGCCATTTAAGAGACGGGTCATATCGATGTTAAACTGCTCTACATCAATGCATTCGAGACATTCAAAGTCATAGTTGCCATTTTCATCTCTTGGACTCTTCTCACGGTCTACATAATAGTCATCCAATGCAATTGGATGTGGACGAAGTCCCTTTGCACTCAGCTGGATAGACAAACGGTTAGAGAAGGATGTCTTACCCGAAGAGGAAGGTCCTGCAATCATGATAAACTTCTTGTTTTCATCCTGTGCAATCTGGGCAGCCACATTTCCGATACGCTGTTCCATCAGCGCTTCCTGTAGGAGTATAATTTCATTGCCTCTGCCCTGTGCAATTGCTTCGTTTAAAGCACCGATGGTGCCTACACCAAGCATACGGCTCCATTCCTTGGCTTCATCCAAGGTATGATACAATTTCTTAGATGTATTTAGTGGCTCTACTACATCACTATTCTGATTTGGGAACATGAGCACAAAACCATCCTCGTAAAGTTGCAAATCAAAACAGGTCAAATATGAGGTAGATGGGACCATATATCCATAATAGTAATCAATGTAACCATCTAATTGATAAATATTGACCATAGAACTGCGACGGTAGGTCATAAGCAGTTCCTTGTCATGCATCTTAAAGCTCTGGAACATTTCACGTGCCTTGTCAGTCTTAATCACACATTTTTCGATAGCATGATTCTCCTCAACTAAACGTAGCATTTCGTTCTTCAATTCCACAATATCATCTGCTGTAATCGGATGTGAACACTGTTCAACAACTCCATTTTCCTTTGGTTGCTCTTCTAATTCACAGTAATAGCTTTCTCCAAGGGAATGTAGCACACGAACTCGCACCTGATTGAGCCACAAATTATATACTGCTTTTTGTAAAAGTAGCGTTACACTTCTACGGTAGGCACGTTTGCCATCTCGTTCTGTCATAGTTACAAACTGAAGCTCACAATCCGCTTCTACAGTTTTGTTTAACTCTACCAGCTTATTGTTTACTGATGCCAGTACGATTTTGTCCTTATAGTATGTCTGGTATTTCTCTGCTAAAGACACAAAACGAGTGTCTTCTGCCACTCGTTCTGTAAAAAATTCATTATTGATTTTGATAATAATATTAAATTCCTGCATTCTTTATCGCCCCCAATATTGTATATGCAGATTCATTCAAAGATATTTCATCTAATACTTCCTGTTTACGTTTGGCAATCTTGTCTGACTCTGGCTGTTTCTCCAGCTCCTTTAGAATCTTTTCCAATTGCTTGTGCTGTTTTACCAGGAATTTACGTAAAGATGGGTTCCCGTTTTTTAGAAGCACTGGTCCATACATATAGCAGGCGCGAACGGCTTCTTCTGGGACATTTCCCCAAAATTCATCCTCGTCTACGGGTACTACCTTCATCATCGGATAGTACTTGCCATCTTCGATAACCATATCTTCATCTACAATTTTAAATTTATTTTCACGAAGGAACTGGCGTACCTTTTCAAGCTCCGACTGTGGCTGAAGTATCAGCTCCTTGACATGTCTGCATACTTCCATGCCATCGGTGAGAATGTGAATCACCAGTTCTCCTCCCATCCCAGCAATAAGGATAGAATCCACTTCGCCTACCTCTAGTTTCTTTACCCCATCCGAAAGGCGGGTCTCTATGAATTCCTCCAACTGGAATTCGGCAATGTGCTCACAGGCTCTCTGTAATGGACCTTTGTTGATATCCATAGCAATTGCCTTTGGTATTTTCTTGCGTTGCACCAGGGAAATCGGTACATATCCGTGGTCCGTACCTACATCTGCAAGTACAGACCCTGGTGTTACCATGGATGCAACTGCTTTCATTCGTTTGGATAATTTAATCATTTTACTCTAAGTAGTCTTTTAACTTACGGCTTCTGCTTGGATGGCGGAGCTTACGAAGCGCTTTTGCCTCAATCTGGCGGATACGTTCACGAGTTACGTTAAATTCCTTACCTACTTCTTCCAAAGTACGTGCGCGTCCATCTTCTAAGCCAAAACGAAGAGTAAGTACCTTCTGTTCTCTGTCTGTTAAAGTGCTAAGCACTTCTTCTAACTGTTCTTTTAACAAGGTAAATGCAGCTGCATCTGCTGGTACAGGTACATTGTCGTCCTTGATAAAGTCGCCAAGATGTGAATCTTCTTCTTCACCGATTGGTGTTTCAAGAGATACTGGTTCCTGAGAAATCTTTAAGATTTCACGAACACGATCAACTGGCATGTTCATTTCTGCTGCGATTTCTTCTGGAGATGGTTCACGACCAAGCTCCTGGAGAAGCTGTCTAGATACACGAATCAGTTTGTTGATGGTTTCTACCATATGAACTGGGATACGGATTGTTCTAGCCTGATCTGCAATCGCACGTGTAATCGCCTGACGAATCCACCATGTAGCATAAGTAGAGAACTTAAATCCTTTACGGTAATCATATTTTTCAACAGCTTTGATAAGACCTAAGTTACCTTCCTGAATTAAATCAAGGAAAAGCATACCACGACCAACATAACGTTTTGCAATACTTACAACGAGACGAAGGTTTGCTTCTGCAAGACGTTTCTTTGCTTCAGATCCTGAATCTACATCCTTCTGAAGATTTGCGATTTCTTCCTTAAGCTCAGCCACTTCCGCTTCGTCTGCACCTTCCATACGTTCTTCTAAAATCGCGATTTTCTCGGTAGCAACTGCACCTGCTTCCATTTTCTGTGACAATTCGATTTCTTCTTCTGCACTAAGGAGTGGCACCTTACCGATTTCCTTTAAGTACATACGTACAGGGTCTTCGATACTAACACCTTCTGGTACAGAAAGGTCGATTTTCTCTACCTCTACATCATCTTCTTCACTTAAGATAATTTCATCATCATCGTCATCATCATCGCTAATTCTTAAAACATCGATTCCGTTATGATCGAGATAATCAAGAACGAGTTCCATTTTCTCAGCCTCTAAAGGCATGTCCTTGAAAAAGTCACTGATTTCCTGATATTCCAAGATGTTTTTCTTCTTTTTACCGAGCGCAAGAAGTTCAATCAGTTTCTCTTGAAACTTCTGCTTCATTTCTTCTGTTTCTACTACTGGTGTTTCGTTTTTCTTTGACATTTTTGTTTCATCCTCTCAGGTTATTTACTATTTTGTCCTTAATTGATGGAAATATGCAATTTTTCCAACTGTTGCAGTTCCTTACGTTCCTTGATAAACTGCATCATTGCGTTGATGTCGCTTGGATTTGCATGTGCTTCCCTATATTCAATACTGTTTTGCTTTACGCGGATAATGGTCTCTTTCAACGCCTTCTCCATCTCCGTTTGGGTTTCCACTTCATGGATACGCGCATTGAAAAGTCCTGCAACCTCTTTTTGCTCTTCCTCATCCTCAAACATACTAATGATTTTGGCTGGATTTACAGCGCCCTCAGTCTTGAACTGTTCAAACAGTGTCGTCGCGACCTTGTGATACAGTTCCTCCGTAAAATCATCAGGTGAGATAAGACTGGCAACCGTATGGAAAAGTCTGGTATCTTCAATGAGCCATGTAAGCAACAATTTCTGTGATTGCTTCTTGCCATCTTCTTTTTTCTTATTCTCATGGATACCACTCTTTAACTGGGTTGGCTTGTTTATCACGCCACCTTTCATGGCGAGATTGTTCACAAGCTTGCGTAAATCGTCAAAACTGATATTGTATTCTCTTGCAACGGCTTCTATATAATTGTTTCTCTCCAGTTCCTCTGAGAAAGCGAGAAGCTTCTTTGCAATTTCATTATAAAATGCAGTCTTGGACTCTGGATCAGACATATCATAGTCCTTTTTCATAATACGGATTTCAAACATAAATGAATTCTCCGCATTGTCAATACGACGCTGATACTCCTCTGCCCCCATAGCCTTGATAAACTCATCTGGGTCTTTGTATGGCTGCATATTGATAATCTTGGTTACGATTCCAACCTCTTTTAGAATCGGAATAGCACGTAGTGCAGCTTTTACACCTGCACCATCACTGTCATAGGTTAAGTATACTTCCTTGGTATATCGTTTCAGCAGATTCGCATGTCCGCTGGTAAGTGCAGTTCCCAAAGAAGCCACTGCATTGTCAAAGCCTGCCTGATGCAACGCGATGACGTCCATATATCCCTCGCACAAAAGCAGCTGGTCCTTTCGGGTACTTCTGGCAATATTTAAACCGTAAAGATTACGGCTCTTGTCAAACACCTTAGTCTCTGGTGAGTTTAAGTACTTTGGCTCTCCATCCCCCATCACTCGTCCACCAAAACCAATCACATGGTTGTGTACATCCATGATTGGAAACATCGCACGATTCCAAAATTTGTCGTGTCCACCACGCACTTCATCATAGGTAATGAGACCACTTTCTTTCAAAATCTCATCCTGATATCCTTTACCCTTTAGATATTTGTACAAATCGTCACTGTACTGGTCAGAATATCCGAGTCCGAATTTTTGCATGGTCTCATCTGACAATGCACGTTTTTTAAAGTAGTCGTATGCTTTCTGTCCTCTTGGATGTCTGAGCAAAGAATAAAAATACTTGGCTGCTTCCTTGTTGATTTCCAAGAGTAACGCACGCTTGTCCGCTTCCTTCTTCTGTGCAGCTGACATCTCCTGCTTTGGAAGTTCTACACCGACCTTGTCAGCCAGGGTCTGCATTGCCTCTCCAAAGGTGAAGTTCTCATACTGCATAAGGAATGTAAATACATTACCGCCTGCGCCACAGCCGAAGCAGTAATACATCTGCTTGTGTGGACTTACCGAAAAGGACCCCGTCTTCTCATTATGAAATGGACATAGTCCAAAATATGTATTTCCTTTTTTCTGAAGGCGTACATAACCGCCGACCACGTCGACAATGTCATTTCGTGAACGCACTTCTTCAATTAGCTCATCCGAATAAAATGGCATTACGCCCTCCTTTTCTTAATTAGAAGCCGTCAACCTGCCAGGCTTCTGGTAAATAAAACTCTGTAAAACGGTTGATTGCGAACTGGTCTGTCATACCAGAAATAAAATCACACATTACGCGACCAACCGCTTCTCCTTCATCTATCATCTGAAGGAATTTTGGTGGGAGCAAATCAAGATGCTCCATATAGTAATTATAGAGGTGACGAAGCATAATCTCTGCCTTTACCTCTTCGCTTTTTGCAACTGGATTTAGATAAAGATTGGTAAACATAAAGCTACGAAGCTCTTTTAAAGCTCCAGCACATTCTTCTGACATAATAATGTCATCTTTATCCTTGCTGTTTATAATAATATCATGAATCAGACAGTCCAATCGACTTCTGGTATCAAATCCCAAAGTTTTACGAATATGTAGCGGAATATCGTCTTCACAAAGAATCTGAGCTCGAATTGCATCATCAAAATCAGAATTTACATACGCAATCTTGTCCGAAAGACGTACAATTTTGCCTTCTAAGGTGTTAGGATTTGCGCCTGTCTGGTGATTACGAATACCATCACGCACCTCCCAGGTGAGGTTTAACCCTTCTCCGTCTTTCTCTAATTTCTCTACGATACGCACGCTCTGTTCATTATGCTTAAATCCGCCCTCGTATACCTCATTCAAAAGGCGTTCTCCCGCATGACCAAATGGAGTATGTCCCAAATCATGACCTAGTGCAATCGCTTCAACCAAGTCTTCATTCAGTCTAAGCGCTTTCGCAATTGTTCTTGCATTCTGAGAAACCTCTAAGGTATGCGACAATCTGGTACGATAATGATCACCCTTTGGGGTCAAAAACACCTGTGTCTTATTTTTTAAACGACGAAATGCCTTGCAATGCAAAATACGGTCTCGATCTCTCTGGAACACTGGACGAATATCACATTCTGGCTCTTCTCTGTCACGTCCCCTGCTATTCACACTTAAACACGCATATGGGCTAAGCGTTTCTTTTTCCATTTCTTGAATTTGTTCACGTATTGTCATAATAATCTCCTTTTGTAACAAACCAAAGAACGGTCTACATAAATATTATTCTGCGAAACCTTCCGTTTTCCTTTTTTATTTTCAATTTTTCCACAAAAAATTTATCCTTTTTTGTCGCAAAAAGAAAACACCGCATCAATTCTGATACGGTGTGTGATATTTCTAATAAATAGGTTTATGGATTAGGTAAAACTCTACGAATTGCAACAATCTTACGACAATTTAAATCACGTGTATCTGTAATACCTTTTTCACTCGACTGTGCTTCTACAATCTTTCCATTACCGATATAGATGGCTACATGTCCGATACCTTTGCTATTTCTTGCATATACTACGATGTCACCAGGCTTGATGTTCTTGATATCCACTGGCACACCTTCGTATGCAAAAGACATCGAATAACGAACTAAGTTGTAGCCGAAGTATTTGTATACCTGATGAACGAAACCAGAACAGTCACATCCTTTGGTCAAGCTGTTACCACCCCATACATAAGGGTTACCTACGAACTGGCGAGCGTAATTTACAAGGACCTCACCCTTTACATTCTTACCACCTGGATAGGTAGGTTTCTTGTTGGCTTCTTCCTGCTTCTTACGGATTTCTTCCTGTTCCTTACGAATAATCTCTTCCTGAATTTTAATGATTTCCTGATAGCTTTGTGCTTTCTTCTTAGCCGATGCCATCAGCTGGCTGTATTCGTTCTGTGAATCCTTCAGATTCGCCATCATCTCTTCTACTTCTGCCTGCTGTCCAATGTAAGCTTCCTGCTTTACAAGAAGAGTATCTCTCTTTTCAAAAAGTTGCTGCTCCTTCTCTTCAATCTGAGCAACCGTTGCCTTGTATTCTTCCGTTAACTGCTTATCTGCCTCGTAAATAGTAGCAATATATTCTACTCTATTAAGCATATCTGCAATACCATTGGAATCAAAAATTGCAGTCCAAAGATTGTCATCACTGCCGTTCTCATACATGAACTTAATACGAATCTTCATTGCCTCGTACTGTTCCTGTGCATCAGCTCTTGCCGCTTCAAGTTCCTTAGAAGTCTTGTCAAGTTCTGCCTGTGTCTGACTAATTTCCTTCTCTAACTTGTCCTGTTTCGAAATCAGATTAGAAAGCTGCTTCTTGACATCCTTAATTTCCCCAGCAACATCTTCCTGCTTATCCTTGATGTCGTTCATCTCATCTTCAACCTTGTTCAAGTTGTTTTCAGCTTCCTCTTTTTTATTCTCTGCTTCTTCTTTTTTCTCCTCAGCTGTCTTCGCAGCATGATACACATCTGCTACATAAGGAACCGCTATCAAAAGTGAAGCCACAAGACATAACGCTATGAAATTTTTATTTTTTCTTAAAAATGTATTTATCTTCTTCATACCCTTATCATACTGTATACTAGCGCTTGTGTCAATTTCCTATTTTTTCCTATACCTAGTATTTTTTACTTTTATTTCATAAAAATAAGAAACCCCTCTGCTTTTAGAGGGATTTCTTAGGACTTCTTAAAACTATTTTACAACTTTGAAAAATACTAAAAGTGCAACGATAATACCTACCGCACAGTAGATACCTAATGCCCATCCGATTACTCCAAATACAAATCCAACCAATGGAATACCATTCAAAAGGCCAAGCACAATACCGCCAAGGAAATTAACTACTGCGTAGATAAGAATAGCGATGATTAAACCTTTTACATCATGAGCCTGCATTGCCTGTGGGAAAAATTTCTTAATTAAATCCATCTTATGTTCTCCTTTCAAAAAGCTGAATGGATAGGAAACCCTATCCATTCATTATATGCAGGAGATGGGATTTGAACCCACACGATATTGCTACCACTGGCACCTGAAGCCAGCGCGTCTGCCGTTCCGCCACTCCTGCTCAACGTGAATACATTACCACAAATAAAGCGAAAAGTAAAGTAGAAAGTATTTACGCATCTTTACAAAGCTTTTTTATCTTATATCTATAATACACAATAAAACAAACTGCTGTTAAAGCCCATGATATAGGATAACTCCAGGAAATTAACTCCATGCTTGGATTCATTGGTACGACAAAGATTGACCACAACACTCGAAAGCCACACACTCCTGTCATCGTCATAATCATAGGTATCACTACATCTCCTATTCCACGCAAAGCACTGGAATAAATTTCGATAAAGGAAAACAGTACATAAAATGGTGCCATAATGCTAAATGCACTGACCGCAATATCTATAACAGCCTGATTATCAGTAAAAATTGTAAAGAGCGGTCTCTGGAACGCCATTAAAACTGTGACAATCACAATGGAAAATACATAATACAAACCTAGTCCAATGTTTACACTCTTTCTTACTCTGTCCATCTTACCCGCACCATAATTCTGTCCTACCACTGTTATAAGCGCTGTCCCCAGTGAACCACCTACCATCCAGTAAAGGGCATCCATTTTCCCTAATGCAGTCCAGGCTGCAGCCGCATCCGTCCCTATTTTATTTACTGCAACCTGCAAAATCATATTCGACAAGCTATACATCGAACTCTGAATCCCCCCAGGAAACCCAATGTAAATCTGTCTCTTTAAGGTGGCACCATCAATGCGAATCTCTTTTATCGAAAAATCACACAGCTCTTTCGAATTTACAAGTGCCCTTGTAACCAGCACCGAACTAATTGCAAGTGAAATCAGTGTCGCTAATGCCGCACCAATCACGCCCATCTGAAACACCGCTACAAATAAAACATCCAAAGCAATATTTATGATACAACACACAATAAGGTAAATAAGTGGGCGCTTGGAATCTCCAATCGCACGAAGCAATGCAGAACCTGTGTTATAGATAAACATAAACACAATTCCAATCAGAAACACTCTCAGATACAATAGCGAATCTGCATAAATATCTTCTGGCGTACTCATCAACTTAAGCAATGCTGGCGCAAGGAAATATCCTACCAACGAAATCACAAGGCTTCCGATAATCGAAAAGGCATATATCGTATGCATACTTTTGCTTACCTTTTCCCTGTCACCACTCCCAAAGAACTGTGACACGATAACAGAAGCCCCCGCAGTAAGACCGACGAAAAATCCCACAATAAGATTCACGATCATCCCCGCTGAACCACCTACTGCCGCTAAGGCATCACTCCCCACAAATCGCCCTACAACAATGGCATCCACCGTATTATATAATTGTTGAAAAAATGTCCCAAACATAATTGGAAAAAAGAATTTAAGCAACGCTTTTCCAATGGAACCTTCGGTTAATTCTGCTTTCATAACTGACTCCCTTTATCTTTGATTCTATCAAAATACTCTATTAGTTCCCATATCCATATGTTCACATTCGCCAGCACCTATTCTTGACATAAATATTTCTCCCCTACATATTCAAATTTATCTATTTCATTATACCCTTTATCCACTGTAAACGCCAGCATAGTATAAAACAATACAATTTATTATTGACAAACATAAGCTGATTTGTTATTTATTAAATAGAGTTCTAAATCTCTTTAAATTCCGTCTCCTCGGACGGGTCGAGTAATTTAGAACTTTTTCCTTTTTCATCAATATGATGAATCCAAAACCAATTACAATCAATTCGCTTCATTACTGAAATTCTAATGTCTACCATTTCTCCATCAATAATTATTTCATTTTTTAAATATGCAAATGAATAAATACCCTCAACATGGTAATTAGGCACATCATCTACTAACAATTCCGCCGTTTTAATAATCCTTTTTAAATATCTAAGAGTCGAAATCTTATATTCTTTTAATTTTCTAGGTAATCTTTGAAAACGCTTTCCTGCTCCTATTGTTTCTTTTATACCTTTAGGGTTAATTTTAATATTTAATCCACTATTGATATTATTAACAATATTGTCATTAAAGTACATTTCCGCTTTTAACACAGAAATAACCTCTTTCTGAACAGCTATAAAATCATTCCACTTTCCCTCCAAATTATATAAAGATAGTTCGTCCTTTGTATTAATACTTATCATATTATGCCTCGCTATTAAATTATTGTAACTTGGGATTGTATGACGAATGTCAAGACCAAGTAGAAAAGAAGAGAATTCTTATATGCGAATTATATGTCATATAAAAGGAAAATGCAACCATAAACTTTTTGTTGATACTCTTACTTATTTTTCTGCCATCTAATGAAAATAATTTCAATAACTGTCAGACCAATAGCCCAAATCATAAAAACAATAAAAAGAATAACCCCAACAATCTCAAATATTTTCTTCTTT
This sequence comes from Agathobacter sp., assembly GCA_045530745.1. GTDB lineage: Bacteria > Bacillota > Clostridia > Lachnospirales > Lachnospiraceae > Roseburia. Next base: position 52,956 of record JAZSCQ010000044.1, on the reverse strand, counting down.
GTTTCTTCTTTTTTCTTTTGTTCAATATCGCTTCCGAGCAATTCTCTAACTGATACATTAAAAACTTCTGCTATATCCGCAAGCATTTGAGCATCTGGTACAGACAAGCCTTTTTCCCACTGAACCGACCGACGAAGCCACTCTGTGGCGCGGAGACCTTGAACCCTGGGTTCAAGGGACTCCTCGGCATGTGAAAACAAAAAAGACCCAGACGATTGCTCGTCTGAGTCTTTTTGTTTTCAATGCGGAAGATGGGACTTGAAGAAATTCATACTTCCGTAAATACTGATAGAAAGGGGCTTTTCAACACATCATCTTTAAGTGTAAGAAAAGTGTAACAAACTTCCGCTGACCTTTACAAAGTGTAGTTTATCTAATACTCCACAAAATACTGTCAATCTTCTTTATGCTTGTTATACTTTTATAGTCAGGCATTACATTGTCAAATACTTTTATACATTCTTTAGCTTTTTCAGTCTGTAAAAAATCGTCATACCATTTTTCTATATCCGAATATAGCACAATAGCATTTTTGAGCCTTTCTTGTTTGGTTGTACCGACTAACTCCATGTTTAAATTCTGAACTACATATCTGTCCCAGATTGGTTTATCTGGATATATCGTTGCGAGCATCTTACTTGTAAATGAAGGTTCGATATTTCCTGTACAATCGTATAAATATGTAAGGATACTTTCAAATGTTGGTGTCGCATTCTTTACATGCTCAAAATACTCATAATATACCTTTCGCCATGCATCATTTCGTCTAACTATATAAAATCCATTAAATGTTCTTTGAAAAACAGCATCTGTGGATACATTCGTTTTTCTTAGCTGCTCCATGATGAATTGATATTTATCAAGTCCCATACTTGATGCTAATCTTTCTTGAAAAACCTTATTAACATCAAAATTTATATCCATTGTTTATACCTCTCTATGCTTTCTTATCCGTTTTATGCAAGTTCTTGATTTCAAACCATCGTATAGTAGTTACCTAGTTTTCTTTTAAAATATACTTAATTGGATTTTGCTCACCTTTTTTATAAAAAGATGTCACACTTTTTCCAACATATTTTTTTCTAATACTATCATCAGCAACTTGCCCAACAAATTCAAATCTCTTTCCCTCAACATCATGCATGATTATATCCTCTGATACAGGAATTGAATTATATGTTGTATGTGCAGGGAACCAACCAGCGATTTTATAAACTTCAAGCACAAGACCTTCATAAATTGCAAAAGCATATTCTACTTGTTTTACTCTGTCTTCATTCACTTTCCATGAGCGTCTGGTTTGGTCATATAACTGAAAATCTGTCATGCCATAATGAAAACCATTTACCTTAATAAACATAACATTTTCTGTAATATCTTCTCTACTTAACTCATCTCTGTTAAATCTATTATATAATTCATCAACATCAATTCGTCCATACATTGCAGAATGATGTCCTTTTTGTATATTAGTAAGGTTTTCTATCCCTATAAGGTCAATAGCGGCCGCTTCAACTTTAAGAGCTGTTTCTTCATCAACACCAAAAATAAGGATTTCAATTATTGGCATTTTTCCTTGTTCTTTCAATTCTTGTATTTTCTTTATCTTTTCAGTATCGCCCTCTTGAAAAAGATGATTAAAACATCTATTTCCCTTTCCTTTACCAATGTAAAAAGGTTTTAGTGTATCAGGGTCTGAATAAATATATACATAATAATTTAATTCTTGAATAATGTTACTTGGAAACTCTGTAATTTTGCTCATTTGTATGGCGTCCTTTCAAAATTCTTAAATTAAAATATCTAGATAATTATACCATGTTTCGCAACACGAGCAAATAAATTTAACTCTTCATCAATTAGCATATATCCAGCGGAAGATGGGGTGAGGTGGAAATAGAAAAAGGTCCAGTGGACCTTTTTCCCACCGAACCGACCGACGAAGCCACTCCGTGGCGAGGAGACCTTGAACCCTGGGTTCAAGGGACTCCTCGGCATTAGAACGAAAAAAGAGCAGGTCATTTGACCTGCTCTACTTTCGCTCTAATGCGGAAGATGGGACTTGAACCCACACGTCTATACAAACACAAGATCCTTAGTCTTGCCTGTCTGCCAATTCCAGCACTTCCGCATGTGCGCCTCGATTTCTCGCGGCGACTTGGTTATAATAACAAATGTTTCTACCGTTGTCAACAACTTTTTTGAAATTTACAAATAAATTTTTTCAAACTCTTTTACAGGCATTGGTTTGCCGTAATAGAAGCCCTGAATCATGTCTACGTTCATATCTTTTAAGACTTCAAGCTGTTTACGCTGTTCTACGCCTTCTACGCATACCGCCACCCCAATTGTCTTGGCAAGTTCAGATACCATCTTAACAAATGCACCTGCAAACTCATCCTCTGTCAATGGCTCGACAAAACATCTGTCAATTTTTATTACATCAATAGGCATTTCCCTGATGTGATTCAGTGAAGAATAGCCTGTTCCAAAATCATCGAGAGCAACACATACTCCTAATGCTTTTAACTGATTTAATACCTTCTTCATACGGTTCATATCATTGATTGCAAGGCTTTCTGTCACCTCAAGCGTAACATTTTTCGGATTGATTCTTACACGGTCTAATATCTGTTTTACCTTAGCTACGAAATCCGGCTGCAACAGCTGGATAACTGAGATATTGACATTGACCTTATATTCTGGATGACCACAGTCATTCCAATATTTACAACGCTTTACAGCCTCTGTCAACACATGCTCTCCGATTGGATTAATCAGGCCCAAGTACTCTGCCAATGGAATAAAATCATTTGGTGGAATAAAGCCTAAATCGGTAGAATTCCAACGAACCAGAGCCTCTGCTCCACAACATGGATTTCCTTCTTTGCCATGCATAATAATCGGCTGATAATACACCTCGAATTCGTTGCATGAATTTAGGGTTGCGCGACGCATATTCTGCTCGAGATCCAAACGATAGATAGAAGTATCTTCTACTTTTTCATTGTAGAATTCTACGCAGTTCTTACCTTTTTTCTTGGCAGTCTGAAGTGCAACACCTACCTTACGTGTCAAATCATCCACGGTATTGCCATCCGTAGGGAAACATACCACACCCATACTCATGGTACAGTAATAATCTTCGTTCTTTAAGAACCATGGACGTTCAAATATCTCACGAAGCTCTTTACAGATACGGCTGAGCTCTTTGTACATGTCTCCATGTACAATAACCGCAAACTCATCACCACTAATACGATAGCAATTATTTTCAACACCCACAATGCGTGGAAGATTGTGTGCAATTGCTTTTAACAAGGTATCTCCATACTGATGACCAAGTCCATCGTTGATATTCTGGAAATCATCCAAGTCGATACATAAAAATGCACCTTCACTACCATTTTGCTCGGCGTCTTTGATATAATACTCCAAATCCTGTTCACAACGCATACGATTGTATAGACCAGTTAAGTTGTCATTACTAATCTGCTTTTCAATCTTCTGCTGATAGTGCTTCTTGTCGGTAATATCATATACAGTCCCCAGACTTACTCTGCGACCATCCACCCAGGTAAGTTCCACCTGATTCATGTCTAACCAGATATCATGTTTGGCAAGATGTATCTCTCTTTGAGGAAATTCGCGCTCTGGATTTTCTGTTGTAAAAAAATACTCCTTCAATCCATTTTTGTCCATATCCTTGGCAATCATTTGACGGAAAAACTGGTTCATGTATAACACTTCTTTCCTGTCATAATCTACCACATAGATTGCGCATCCCACATTTTCCAAAATTGCTTCTAATGATGCGTATGATCCCGCCAAAGAATTCTTTGCGATTCTTCGTTCTAAAATTCCCTGTATCACACGTTTTACATCATTGATAAATTTGATATCTTCCATGTTCCAAATACGTTCCTTTTCGAACTCGTAGAAACATAGATACATATCATTACTTCCATTTATTTCAATTGGTTGAAATACGCCTGCTGCTAAATGGTAACGGATAAAGAAATTCTCCAAATCCTCTCGCATCATAGAATCCGATGACAGCATATATGGCTTTCCATCGAAAAATGGAAGGTTTCCTATCAGTTTTCCCTGTAATTTCTCAGCAAGGCTCCAATCTCGTTGTGCACTATATTCACATAATGCATCTATCGTCTTGCCATCTGCACTCACACGTACGAGACAGCCCCCCTGAATATCAAGAACCTGACATACCTCTCGCACCGCGTTGTCTACTATCTGCGAAAATGCATCCTCAGATTCCATCATACGTACAACAGCTCCCATCGCTTCACTACGATACAGCTGACTCTTGTAACGTTCTTCGGCTTCACGCGCCTGCTCCATGGTCTCTTGTGCGAGAAGTTCCTGTTCCTTGATAATAAATATCTGTCGAGACAGCGCTTCTAAAAATGCCATTGAACGGTAGAAGTGATTCTCACTCGTTCTACAAACACAATCTGGCACCTCAACACCAACTGGAATCAGTTCCTCTATTACCGCAGTTACAATCCATAAAATACTAATAGAACCATGGACACGATTGATAATGGCACACTGCTTCAAAAATGGCACATAGGTATCTACCTCAACAATCGTCTCAACCTGACTCATTGCAACTGCCTGGAACAACCTCTCTTCCATATCAGCTGGGCGAAACTGGTTCAAAAATGCCTGTTCCTCCTCTGTTCCATGATGTGAGGTAAGCACGTTTCTATCTCGATCCACACATGCTAAATACACATCATTTGCTCTGCAAAAATGCCTTTGTAATTTTTCTAATAATTCTTTGTCGACGAGGTTCTTTCTCATACCTTACCCCTTGTACCCCAAAATTAGTAAGTAAAAATCAGTCTTTGGCTGCATACAGGTCTCCTGCTGCAACGTAAATTCTTTATGAAGTCGAAGCTGTTTTTTTACAAATCCCAGCTCATTGGTATACATAATTACCACTGCATCCTTAGTCAGATGTGTCTTTACCTTTGTAAAGAAGTCTCCATAAAACTGGTCCATCTCCTGCTTCGTCTTCTGTCCACGGATTGGCATATTGGTAATTATCTCATTAAAGAGATACTCGTGTTTAAAGTCCATAAAATCACGATGGATATAATTCACACGCACCCCTGCTGCCTGTGTATTCTCCCTTGCAAACGCAATTGCTTCACCATAAATATCTGTTCCGTACATCTCACGCGCATGCACTTTTTTATTACGTTCGATAAGCATCGTACCTACACCACAGAATGGGTCCATAATCTGTGCATCTTCTTTGAGATAATCCTTAGCAAGCTCCATAATAAGTGCTGCTGTAGATGGATGAATCGATGCTGCAATTGCATTTTTACGATAATCAAATCGATTGTTTTTGATTGTGAGAAGGCGAAGCACTGGGATAAACAAACCATCCTTGTTGGCAATCAGACGAATCTCTACCTCATAATCGCTGGTTGAGTTAATGAGTCTGCCTTTGGATAAGCTCTCCAATTCCGATGCCAGCTTCTTGGTAAAAGCACTACGTTTTTCTAAATCCATCGCACTCTTACATTCAATACGGAAATAATACTCCCCAGATTCCTGATGAAGATTATCTAAAACTTCCATGATATTTGATTCCCAAAGTCCTTTTGCCGCCTCTGCCGGATTTGCCGATAGGTATCCTTCTAAACTTAATGGAAATACCATCTCTCGATAGGTGCGAAGCTGCATCAATTTCTCTAAATCGTCTGTTACTACTTCAACTCCCAATGGATGTACACTTGCAGTACCGCAATCAATGGTTCTACGGATGGTTTCTCTTTGTGTACGATTTGTAACAAGAATTACTCTAACCTGTTTTCCTTTGATATCTGCCGTGTGACGACAAATACCCTCTGTCTGGATTACAATCTTGCGAAGTGCACGGATTTCTTCTTCTACATGCTTCTTATTTTCTGTTTCTGGCTCTGTTTCCAAAAGCTTTGCCAAAGTCTCCTTTAATGCAGAAAGCTTGTCCTTGGCGTCTAACTTGGCAATTGCTTCTAAATAAGATGCTCTTACAAACAAGGTCTTTTCATCTACATATGCCTGATACAAAGACTCCAATGCCTCCTGGCAGGCCAAATCTCCTAGCAAAAGAGCTGCATTTTTTCTAGTCTTGGCATCTTCACTGTGCAAAAAAGACATATATATATCTTCATGCTGTTTCAGATGTTCAACTGCTTTCGTCTTGTTCTCTACTTCTTTTATCATCTGTCTAAGACTACTTAAATTGGCTCTTATATTTATATTTTCTGTTAAGTCTCTTAAAATTTGTTCCAAAGGGTTACCTCTTGCGTTTATTTTTTTACTCCATTCTCCTCAATATAAATCTCTACATCGAGTTTAAAATCTTCCCATATCATTTCATTATCTACTAAATATTTCGAACAATTCTCTTCGCTTACATCGTGACAGCGCAGGATATCACTTATCTTTAAATCATATTTTCCTACCAGCCATGCGGTCAGTTCGACCGTTGCATTATATGCAGATTCGCTCCATGCACCTTTTCCATTATCAAAATAGACCTCTATCGAAATGGTATCGGCTGCTCGCTCCACTATGGAGTTTGACACCTCATCCAACGGTATTCGCTGTACAATTTCCCCGGTCTGACCTATCACATAGTGACTACCCGCCTTAGCCCCGTCTCCTGTGCAATGTAACACAATACCTTTGACCTGCTCCAGCTTCGTCCCTGGTCTGGAATATTCATCCAAAGGTATTATCTGACTTATCATCTCAGGTGCTTCCTCTACACGAAGTAAAGGCTTCCCATCATCCATGGCATTCTTCTGTATCTGAAGCATAACCGTTGCTACCGATAGTATAATCACTGCTACCGCAGAGCAGATTGCTACATGCCACAATATTTTATTTCTTCTTAGACGTCTTCGTTCTAATATGCGTTCTTTTTTTAACTCTTTGATTCGTTCGAAATTTTCCAATTTGTGATTTGCCGCTACTATAATGAGGTAATGCGCTCTCTCATTGCTACGCCTGTTGGAGTAGCTGCAAGTCCTCCTGTTCCTGTTTCTCTTACGTTTTCTGGCATCGCTCTGCCTACTGCTCTCATCGCATCAAATACTTCATCTGGTGGAATCTTACTAATCATACCCGCAAGTACCATATCACATGAAGTCAAAGCATTCACGGAGCCTACTACATTACGTTTTACACAAGGTACTTCTACAAGTCCCGCTACTGGGTCACAGGCAAGTCCGAGCAAGTTCTTCATCGCAATTGCTGCTGCATGTGCAATACCAGTTGCATCTGCACCTTTCAAATATGCAATCGCACCTGCTGCCATAGAGGATGCGGAACCAATTTCCGCCTGACATCCACCTGCAGCACCTGCTAAAAATGCACGATGTGCAATCACGCCACCAATACCAGCTGCTACAAACATCGCTTCTGTCATCTGATCATCTGTGTAGCCCTGTTCTTCCTGAACCGTAATAAATACAGCTGGGATAACACCACAGGAACCAGCAGTTGGTGCCGCTACAATACGTTTCATACATGCATTGGACTCTCCCATCTTAATCGCGCGTTCAATGACACGTCCTATAAAATCACCACATACCAGTTTGCCCGCAAGTCTGGCATCATGTACTTTCTTACCATCGGTACCTACCAGTCCGCTTCGTGACATAAGGTTATCTTCGTATGCCTTATCTGCTTCCTTCATAACCTCATACATACGTTTCATACGATTAAAGGACTCTTCCTCAGAAATATCCAATTCTACACAATCATCCTGCATAACAATTTTCCAAAATGGCAGATTCTGTTCTTTCTCTGCTACAATAATATCTTCTAATGATTTATACATAAAATCCTCCCACTTCTATTTCAAGCTCAAGTAAGTAACACGTACGATTCCATTCAGACCTTCTAACGCCCCTACTACATCCTCTGGAACCTCTTTGTCACATTCGATAACCATTACTGCATCTGCGCCTCTATGTGAACGATAGAGCTGCATAGCACCAATATTGATATTCTCTTCTGCAAGGAAAGTAGTTACCTGCTGTACCTGTCCTGGAATATCCTGATTACGAATTACAAGTGTAGGATAATCTCCGCCAAATCTAACAGCTAGTCCATCAATTTCTGTAATTTCAATACGGCCTCCACCGATAGAACAACCTACGATCTCACGGTGTCTGCCATTCTTGCCATCTAATACCAGTTTTACACTATTTGGATGCACATCTCCTAAATCAATTGGGAAAAAGCCATATGCCAATTCACGAGTACCAGCTTCCTGGAAACTACGTGGAATTCGTGGATCATCTACTGGCATACCCATAAGTCCTGCCAAAAGTGCTTTATCTGTACCATGTCCCTTTCCTGTTAACTGGAAGGAACCATGGAAATATATCTTTGCAACCTTAATATCACTGCCAACAAGCTTTCTTGCTACGTTTCCAATTCGCACTGCCCCCGCTGTGTGAGAACTGGATGGACCCACCATAACAGGCCCAATAATATCAAATAAATTCATAACCCCACCGTCGCTTTCTACTATGTCGTCCCTGTACGCATAGTTATCCTTATTTTATCTTCCTATTATATCACACTCATCTTATTTTATCACTAAGAAAATTAACGAGATAGTTCACTAATTTAGGTTTTCTAAATAATACGAAAAGGGGACTATGTATATATAAAAATATGGACGCGTTTCCACTCATATCGCTCTCGTTGCGTTACTAAATTCGCACCACCAAGTGCTGCTCATTAAGTAACGACGGAGCGCTAAAGGTCCAAGTTTTTACATATACATAGTCCCCTTTTCTTACACATTCAAAACCCTCAAATTAGTGAACTATCCCTATAGATATACGGTATTTAGCGCAGAAAAGATTATTTAGCCAAAGAGTAAGAAATAGGTGCTCCAATATATTAGACGAACACTTTTAGCGGCCGTCGTTACTTAGCGAGTAGACTCCTTTTGGAGGATACGAGGTTAGTAACGTAACGAGTCCGCTACTTAGCGAAAGCGTGTGTGAGACTAATATATTGGAGCACCTATTTCGTAGTATTTAGAAAAATCTTTTCTGCGCTAAATCATTATAATATCGTATGTACCCAGCCTTCTGGTGCTTCTACTGTACCCATCTGGATACCTGTAAGTGTTTCATAAAGTTTCTTGGTCATTGGTCCCATTTCGTCCATGCCGCTTGGGAAACAGATTTCATTACCATGGTCATTGATTTTTCCAACTGGAGAAATAACTGCAGCTGTACCGCAAAGACCACATTCTGCAAAGTCTTTTAATTCATCAAAAAGAACTTCTCTGTGCTCTACTTCTAAACCAAGATATTTTTCCGCAACTACCATAAGAGAACGTCTTGTAATAGATGGTAAGATACTATCTGATTTTGGAGTTACAAACTTGCCATCTTTGGTAATGAAAATAAAGTTTGCTCCGCCGGTTTCTTCTACCTTGGTACGTGTTGCTGGATCTAAGTACATATTTTCGTCAAAGCCCTGTTCGTGTGCATCTACGATAGCATATAAACTCATCGCATAGTTAAGGCCGGCTTTGATATGTCCAGTTCCACATGGCGCTGCTCTATCGTAATCACAAGTACGGATAGTAAGTGGTTTTGCGCCGCCTTTAAAATATGGTCCTACAGGGGTTACAAAGATACGGAACTGGTATTCTGTTGCTGGCTTTACACCGATTACAGGATTGGTTGCAATCATGTATGGACGGATGTAAAGTGTTGCACCTGAACCGTATGGTGGTACCCATGCTTCATTTGCCTTTACTACTTTTTCTACTGCATCAATAAATCTTTCTACTGGAAATGCTGGCATTTTTAAACGTTCACAGGAATCTACCATTCTCTGTGCGTTTAAGTCCGGACGGAAGCATACGATATGTCCGTCTTCTGTGGTGTATGCCTTTAAGCCTTCAAAACAAGTCTGTGCGTACTGAAATACACCTGCACATTCATTTAAAGTAATGTTGGCATCGGTTGTGATTTCACCATCATCCCATTTGCCATCCTTATAATTAGATACATAACGGTAATCTGCCATTACATATCCAAATCCTAGGTTTGCCCAATCAAGATTTTTCTTTTCCATTTTTATGTTCCTCCGAATCTATGCGCGATCAAAGTTGCCTTGCAACGTTTCCTTGGTCGTGTCTTGTTATTTGTACATTCTAGTACAATCATTCTTTTTTGTCTAGGTTTTACCACTCATTTTCGGTATGGTAAATAATTATAAATATTATAACCTGCGTTTTTAGCTCTAATTATCTGTTATTCTCCTCAAGCATAGCTTCAATTGCTCCAATAAAGTAAAGTGAACCAAATGCAACCGTCTTATTTCCTCTACCTGTATGGCAAATGTCTATGTCTTCACTCTCTTTTGATATCACCATTGCGTCCTTGTTTCTCTGTGGCAAAAGAGGTCGAATTACTTCTTCCATGTCCTCTGCATATCTGGCCTGTATTCCTTTTCGTTTGATACACTCTGCCAAATCCTTCGACTGCAAAGCTCTGTTGCTTTCTGGTGTCACAGTGACAAAATCTATCGCTAGTGGCAATAGCGCTTCTATCATCTCTTCATAGTCCTTATCCGCCATTACACCCATGATAAAGTGGAATTTTTCATTTGGATATAGTTCCTCCAAACTGCCTTTCAGCGCCCATACTCCATGGGAATTATGTGCACCGTCAATCATGAAAAATGGCTTCTCATTGATGATTTCCATACGGCCTTTCCAGAAGGTTTCAGAAATACCACTACGAATATATTCTTCAATATTTTCCTCACGGCCTTTTAAGGTCCCGTCTCGCATCCACTTTTCAAGCAATACGCGAGCCGCTAAAATCGCTGTCGCTGCATTCTCAATCTGATATCCAAGTGGCATCTTCATCGGAATACCACCTGCGATACGTATCGCTTCCCGATTTACTTTAAAATAGGCTGGTGCATCAGGTATCACTAATGTTCCTGGTTTTTCTTCCCATTCTTGTGCAAATCCAATTGGCACAATCGTTTCTGTCAACTGATTTACCTGCTTATAATTCTTGAGAAAAACATCTGTAATCTGCGGCTGCTGCTCATTTGTAACCACATAGCACCCAGTTTTAATAATGCCGGCTTTTTCTTCTGCAATCTCTTCCAAAGTATTTCCTAATACTCCCATATGATCAAAGCCAATCTTGGTAATGATTGCAAGCTCTGGCACACCAAGTGCATTGGTTGAATCGAATCTTCCACCGATACCAGTTTCCATCACCATAATGTCACATGCCTGCTCTTTAAAATAAAGCACTGCCATAGCAAGACAATAATCAAACATCGTTGGCGATACATCAAACTGCATCTCTAGAAGCAGATTTCCAAGTCTGGTTACCTCTTCCTTGGGAATATACATTCCATTGATTCGAATACGCTCTTCAAAAGTAATCAGGTGTGGAGAAGTAAACATTCCCACCTTCTTGCCAGTCTGCTCCAAAATCTTACACAGAAAGGCTGTTGTAGAACCCTTACCATTGGTACCTGCTACATGAACAAAGGGAATACCGCACTGCGGATTCCCCAACTGTTCTAACATTCGTTTGGACACTTCAAAGCCTGTGAGGTTTCCAAAGCGTCTTGTATTTTCAATAATATCAATTACTTCTTCATAACTGTATTTCATCTTCATTCCTACTTTTCTTTTAAAAGTGAATCCATGCAGGATACTACATCTTCCTCTTCAAAAGGCTTGGTGATGAATCGCTTCGCCCCAAGTTTAATTGCCTCGATAATCTTCTTCTGCTGGCCTGCTGCAGAAATCATAACAACCTTGGCATTCTTATCCATAGCAAGGATTTCTTTTAAGGATTCCATACCATTCATGTTTGGCATAGTAATATCCATGGTCACCACATCTGGTTTAAACTGCAGATAAGCAGCAATTCCTTCTTCACCATCCGTAGCTTCCGCAATTACGGCATATCCAGCCTCTTCAAGCATGTTGCGAAGTACTTTTCTGGAAAGCTTAGAATCATCTACTACAACCACCGTTCCTTTTGCAAGGCCAATTGCAACGCTGCTTTCCACCTTTTCATACTGGAATTTATGTGGAATCTGTCCAAGCTCTGCTTCGTTGTCCACATCGATAATCAGCTTTACTTCTTCTCCATCAATATAGAGTGGAATTACGTATACATCACCAAAAATCTCCTGATTCTCAAAAGCATATACTGGTTCCATATCCACGTCGACATCCATCTCCCCAAGGTCAGCAGCAAATAGACCGCTGATACAGTTTACAAATTCACATGCCGCATCCAGTGAATCTTCTCCTACTTCACTGTAATTTTCTCCGCCAATAGCAGACGCGAGCCTTAAAAACGCTACCGTATCATTTTCTCCTGCAAATCCGATTTGGATATTATGCTCTCCAACTGTTTCCTGTCCTGCGAGACATATATAATCCATCGCTTTTACATGATAGATTTTATCAATATAAAAATCTCTGGTGATAAAGCGGTTAACATTACGCAAAACCAGACTTACCAGGTTGGTCACATATGGCTTGGACGAAAATGCAAAAATTGGAACAAGTCGCTCAAAATCATCCTGCTTTAATGCTTTTATCTCTGCATCTGAAAAACCATTTTCTTTCTGGAATGCGGTAAATTCCGCATCCATTTGCGAAATAGTAAGCTTACCAGACTCTAACAGCACCTCCAAAAACTGCAGATATGGATTGCCCTGTTTATGCAAAAGGTCTTCCACCTGTACTTCTGTCATATACCCTTTTTCAACTGCAATATCTCCAAACAGCTTGTCGAACTGTTTCTGTTGTCTGTGGATTTCTTCCACCTGTGCCTCTGTCAATACCCCTTCTGCAATTGCAATCGTACCAATTGGTACACGTACACTCAAATGCTTTTGTATCGCATCACGGTATTCATCCTCTGTCAACAATCCCTTTTTGACTAAATATTTTCCAAATAATTGCCCAAACATCCTAGCAACTCCTTAACATTCTGATTTCTCTTAATCCACTATATTGAAAAATACGCTGTTACAGCATCCTTTAACGAATCCATATCCTTTGTACCCATAAGTTCACGAGCAGAATGCATCGCAAGCATTGGTACACCGATATCCATCGTCTTTACTGGGAAGTTCTTCGCTGCGAGGTTGCCTAATGTACCGCCACCCACAACATCCGAACGATTCATAAATCTCTGATATGGAATCTCTTTGCTGTCGCAAATCTGGCAGAAAATTGCAGAGGTCTCTGCGTCTGTCGCGTAGGACTGACTAGATGCCTGTTTGATACAAAGTCCTTTGCCAAGTACTGGTTTGTTAGTAATATCCATCTTACCAGCTTTGTTTGGATGAAGCGCATGTGCCACATCTACAGACAAAAGCATCGCACCGTAGAGAGTACGCTCAATTTCTTCTGGAGTTGCTCCAAGGTTGTCTAAAATACGTCTTGTCATATCATGAAGCATAATAGAAGCTGCCCCCTGTTTGGTTCCACTTCCGATTTCTTCGTGATCAAATAATGCAATCAGGTTGATACCCTGTGTACGTTCTGCGTCTGCTATCGCTGATACCAATGCAGATACAGATGATAAATTATCAATTCTAGGTGCAGAAATGAGAGTCTCTTCCATGCCGATGTACATAGGTTCTTCCATAAGGAATACACTAAGTTCAAAATCAAGAATATCCTTTTCTTCTACTCCTAATTCTTTTGCAAGGAACGACATAAAATACTTGGTATCCTTCTGTTCTTCGGAAAGCATATCCATAATAGGCATCATATCAACCTGTTTATTCAGTTCAACACCACTATTTACTTCACGATTCATGTGAATTGCAAGGTTTGGAATTGTCATAACTGGTTTCTTGCTGCGATACAATACCATGTTTGGTTTAAACGGATTATCACTGCGAAGCGCCACACGTCCTGCTACACCGAGAGGTCTGTCTAACCATGTATTTAAAATTGGTCCACCATATACTTCCACATTGACCTGTGCATATCCATTAGTCACAAAATCTGGATTCGCTTTGATGCGAAGGCATGGATAATCGGTATGCGCTGCTGCCATACGGAGCATATCTCCAGCCTTCCATTCCTGACCTACTGTAAACGCAAATAAAGTCGTTCCATGGTGATTTATCATATATTTACCGCCTGGCACAAGATTCCATGCAGCTTCATAGCTTAAAGACTCAAACCCGTCCGCTCCAAGTCTTCTTTCACATTCTTCTACACACATAAATGGAGTTACACCTGCGCGTAATAATTCAAATAATTTCTGCTGTTCACTCATCTGTTTATATACCTTCCTTTGGGATTCTTCCTATTCGAATTCATTTTCGCCAATTATAGCACATTTGGCTCAATTCTTCCATAAATATATCTAGATAATATGTAGTTTTTTTGCTAAGATAGAAAGCAGAAAACACTTAAAGTATATGTTACGGAGGCCCAATGATAGCTTTAGAATTAACTGACATCAAGGATTTCATGAATAAACTGCTTCGAAGTGAAGTCTTCGACCACTTTCTCCTTCAGGAAGCTGTAATTACAAGTAGTGCAACCTACACTATAAATGGTCAGATTACCAAAGGCTTTTATACAGATGAAGAACTCGAAGAACTCCACTTAACTGGTTATCGTTTTCTACCATTCTCCATGCTAAAAGGGAACTGTTTTGATTTAATCAAAGGGAAAAAGACACCATCTTCCTTCCGCTTTGTATTCCTGCTTTCCCCATCAAACATGGAAAAAACCATCTCGGCAGTCGGAAGTTCTTATAAAGCATCTGATGTCACAGGAATGTATATTAACTTAAAATACCAGAACCAATTATTATCCTTAACAACAGGTATCGCTTATAACATTTTCTCAACCGACAAAACACTTGAAGCAGAATGGGATAAAATGGTTACCAAATTTTTGAAGCAGCACGAAATTGCCTTTGAAGAAATCTAGAATTCAATCATATTCTTACGATACCACTTCGGTATCAGATTATTCTGACAGCGCGGATTATAGCGTTCTTCAATGGCAATGGTCTTAAAATACTGACTCCACAAACGTTCGAAATAGTCTTCATGCTGTGACAAATCGATATTCCACTCATCGCCAGACACAAAGACACTTTCCGCGTACGCAAGATGAATCAGTGCCACGCGGCGCCTCTTGTCATAAATGACATAATGTTCATTTGGATATCTGTCCGCAAAATGCTCCATAATTTGCGGAAGCACGTGACATTTCGGCTCTATTTCACTATATAAAAACTTCCCCAAATCAAAGAAACGAACTACACCACAAAACATATGTGACTCATTATCTACTTTGCGTGCAAGTTCAATCACTCTCATCACATAAGGATCTGCCATATCCTCTAACACTCTTGGTCCCATCGGAAATCCCTTTATTAGAAACCCTAACACCACATTGGCGCGTTCTAGATCATAATGACATAGTGCACTTAAGACTTTCTTATATGCAAGAAGGCTTATCTTCTTTTGGATGCTTAGCAATGTCTTCTGTGCCTTGTCTAAATCTGTATTCACTATCTTATGCTCGGCAAACAGCGTAATAGTATGATTCTCGCCTATCGCAATCGCTATATCCCCATCATGAAACTCCTGTCTTTTATTCTTCTCTACGAATGCCTCATAAATAGCCGTAAGAATCCCTTCTAGTGAATCCTCACATTGCAAAATCAAAGATGGACATTTGTTCATAATTTGTCACTCCCCCACCTTCTAATAACATTTGATTTGGTTTCTCACAATATGCAAGCTGTCTTGTAATGTAATTCTCCTCCATTGGAATGCGATACATCATACGCCCGTCGCAGGTAATGAAATAAAGCGCTCTTTTCAACACCACACCCATTTTCTTGATATCTTCAAACCCAAGTTTTGCATGCTTACGAGCAGACATAATACGCTTCGCACTTCGTGTTCCAATCCCAGGCACACGCAATAAGGTATAATAATCCGCTTTATTTATCTCTACAGGGAACTGCTCCAAATGTCGCACTGCCCAGTCACATTTCGGATCTATGGACTCATTAAAATTAGGACGTGCCTCTGACAGCAACTCGTCTGCTTTAAACCCATAGAAGCGAAGCAGAAAATCTGCCTGATACAAGCGATGTTCTCGTTTTAATGGTGGTCCACTTGTAAGTCCGGGAAGTGTCTCATCCCGATTCACATTAATAAATGCAGAATAAAACACTCTCTTTAAATCAAACTGTCTGTACAAAGCTTCCGATACCGCCATAATCTGATAATCCGTCTCTTGTGTTGCCCCTATTATCATCTGCGTACTCTGCCCCGCTGGGACGAAATACCGATTGCCATGCGTAAGTCCATATCCATGATTCGACTCACGAATCAAATTCACACCCGCTTTGTCTTCAATCTGCCATGCCTTCTGTGCAATCTGTGCCGCTTTTTCTCCCTTTAATACACCTTTGGCACTATGATAATCGCAAAGTTTGTCATAGCTTTCCTGTATCTGTGCGAGCTGGTTATAATACTCCTTCTCATCTACCGTCATACGCGCCTTCATACTCAATATGCCGTGATTTAAACGACTTTCTTTCATACCATTTTGAATTAGTCGCATAGGTGTAAGAATGTTTGTCCTCACCTTATTTGGGGCAAGCTGGCGTAATCCATCAGCTGTCGGCAGCTCCAAATTTACACTCATGCGATCTGCCAGACATCCCACTAGCTCTACTAGCTCTGCAGATGCTCCTGGTATCCCCTTCACATGAATATATCCATTAAAATGGTATTTGTTCCGCAAAAGAAATAGCGTTTGGTACAAAAGTCCCATTGTGTGATTTGGCGAACCAATAATCCCTGAGCTTAGGAATAACCCTTCAATGTAATTACGACGATAAAACTCCATCGTAAGTGTACAAATCTCATCTGGCGTAAATGTCTCTCTTGGCACATCATTGGTGGCACGATTGATACAGTACTGACAATTATAGATACATTCATTGGTCATCAAAATTTTAAGCAAAGAAATGCATCGTCCATCCGCAGCAAAACTATGACAAATACCACAGCCAGCGGCACTTCCCATATGCTTCCCATCACCTTTTCTCTCAACTCCACTACTTGTACATGCGACATCATACTTCGCCGAGTCAGATAAAATGGTTAATTTATTCATAATGCTATCCCATTTACTTATAGTCTTCATCTTATACTCCTGTTTTTATCCGCAAATTCTAATGCATTGTTTCTCGAACGTTTGTTCTATTTTTATATTAGCACACCTTGTGCACCTTTTCAAGAACAAATGTTCGATTATTTTATTCCTAATATTTACATATATTTTAGAAAAAGCCTAGATAATTTATGGAAACAAATCAGAAAATAGAAACCTTATTTCGTGCTGCATTAAATGCATCACCAGACGAAAGAGACAAATCCAGCGATCTTGCAATTGGATTTAACGCTTTGGAGGACACTTGGGAGGTTATTGTTAAGCACACGGGAAACCTACGCTCATTAAACGAAAAATATCCTTCCATTGTCGTCACCGAACTGTTAAACAATTATGGAATCCTTAAACTGCCAGAAGCTCTTATTGATTCCGTTGTGTCCGAGGATATTATCACCTACATGGAAAAACCCAAACAGCTCTTCTTTGAGGTAAACGAAGGTAAACGTGCTTCCTGTATTACATCCTTGCAGGCACGATATCCAGGGCTAAGTGGCCGTGGCACTTTGATAGGTCTCATTGACTCTGGAATCGACTATGCTCATCCAGATTTTCGGCTTCCTTCTGGAGATACGAGAATTGTAAATCTTTGGGACCAAACCATCCCTACAAATAGTATCCCTAATTACCAAGACCCTGATTCTACATTATCTTCACCAGAAGGATATCCTCTTGGAACACTGTTCTCACGCGATATCATCAACTCCGCACTTGATATGAACGGCGTTCAAGAACAGTTTTCTATCTGTCCTAGCCGAGATCTCTCTGGTCATGGTACTCACGTAGCGGGAATTGCGGCAGGAAACGGCCGGGCATCCGATGGTGTCTATCGCGGAGTCGCATATGAGGCAGACCTGCTTGTCGTAAAACTAGGAACCCCTGGACCGAATAGTTTTCCGAGCACCTCTCTTCTTATGATGGGAATTGATTTCTGTGTGCGAGAAAGCTTACGCCAAAACCAGCCTCTCGCATTAAACTTGAGTTTTGGCAACACCTATGGCTCACATAGCGGAAGCTCTCTGTTAGAAACCTACTTAGACTCCGTTAGTGAATTAGGTCGCATCTCTATTATTGTAGGAAGTGGTAATGAAGGAACGTCAAGTGGTCATATCGGCGGAAGACTTAATCCAATGCAAACCGAAACTATCGAATTTAGCATTAGTGATTTTACGACAAATCTTAATATCCAGCTTTGGAAATATTACTGGGATGAATTTAGTGTAACCCTATCTCCCCCTGTCGGTACTTCTGTAACCCTTCCGTCGGAACCCGGAAGCTGGCGTTACTCCTTTGGCGAAACGGAAGTCTATAGTTATAATGGTGAGCCTACCCCTTATACCCCTTTTCAGGAGATTTATCTGGACTTCATACCTGCAGATACCTATTTGACTGCTGGCGTTTGGACCATTCGGCTCATTCCACAGCAGATTCGAAGCGGTGGGTGGGATATGTGGCTTCCATCCTCCTCCATCCGAAATAGCGCCACTGCCTTCCTGCGTCCTACGCCTACTACAACCCTGACCATCCCTTCTACTGCATCCCGCGTCATTACGGTAGGGGCTTATGACTCTAGGCAAAATACCCTTGCTCCTTTCTCTGGTCGCGGATTTACCTGGAATAATCAATTTATAAAGCCTGATTTATTAGCACCAGGCGTCGACATCATATCTTGTTCGCCCGGCGGTGGATATGCTACGCGAAGCGGCACCTCCATGGCAACGCCATTTGTAACCGGTGCCGCAAGTCTGCTCTTACAATGGGGCATATTAGAAGAAAATGATTTATTTTTGTATGGTGAAAAAATGCGTGCAGTTCTGATTCAGGGAACACGTTCTCTCCCTGGCTTTCGTCAATATCCTAATCCCGAGACTGGATGGGGTGCACTTTGTGCGCTAAATTCTTTATTTTAGGGATGAAAAAAAGAAAAAGATGTGATAATATATCCACATGAGAAAAAACAATTCAGTAATAATTACAAAATCAACTAAATATTTAGCCTTACTTATAAGCTTTAGTCTGATTCTTCCAGCTACACTATATGCGAGTGAGATTACAGAACCTGAGATTACTACACAGACAACACCTCGTGTGGAAAGCCATGTCAATAAATGTGAATTAGAATATGTAGAACCACCTGTAAAGCGTAACCGCGAAGAAGCGATTGAGCATATCAAAGAGCTTTCCCGCTGGTATCCAGCCTTGTATTTCGTATATCAAAATGCCGACAAATATGGAAATGAACTTATCCGTTCTGGTGCTGGCAATCCTGAAATGACCGAATTTCTATATGGCTATCTCACAACCGACGGAAGCGTTACTGGAGGCTTAGCGGATGACGAACAGCCAGAGGACCACCCTCTCTTTTTACAATTTGACCTAAGATGGGGATATATGCCATATGGCAGTACCGGAAATATGGGTAGCTCTGGATGTGGTCCAACCTGCTTGGCAATGGCCATTTTCTACTTAACAGGTGACCGTACCTGCACACCAGACGCGATTGCAAGATACAGTATTGAAAAGGGACACTATGTAGAAGGCGTCGGAACAGCATGGACGCTATTGACTGCTGCGCCAAAGAAGTATGGTTTAAAATCTACTAAAATAGGATGGAAAGAAAGCAAGTTGAAAGCAGAGCTCGACAAAGGTAATTTCATTATCTGCTCTGTGCGCCCAGGTGATTTCACCTCTGGTGGTCACTTTATTCTCATTCATGACTATGATGAGAATGGTTTCAAAATCAACGATCCAAAGTGCGTATACCGTAGTCGCCAGACTTGGACCTACGAACAAATCCAGGATGACATCAAAGGAGCCTGGACCATCGGAAAATAAAGAGAGCATCGCAAAATAGACGAAAACCGTCTGTGGCGCGATGCCTTTTTTGAGGTATAAAATATAAATATCTCCCCTTCTGCATTTGACATACTTCATTCATAGGAAAAGTCACATATTCCTACAAAAGAGCTCTCTGCTGTTGTTTATTATTTATGTCTGTCAAAGATTCGAGCAATTTTGCGAGTTGAGTTCGTGGAAAGAACGACACCTTAAGGAGTTTTCTTAGTTCCTCTTAGTGGGCAGGATTTACAAAATGGCATGAGCCATGCAAATTGTTTGACGCACTGTTTTTGTGCGGAGTTTTTGCATGGCTCATGTTAATATCAACTTTGTAAAGGCTGCCCACTTAGAGGAACTTGAAAAGTCATTTCCGAGTCGTTCTTCCACGTACACAACCGCAAAATAGTCGAACGGTTGACAGACACAAAAACATCCAGCAGAGAGCTTTTTAGGACTATGGACTTTTCCTATAACACTTCGTATGTCAAATGCAGAAGGGGAGATATTCATTCTTTTAAATATAAAAAACATCGCGCCACAGACGGTTTTCGTCTATTTTGCGATGCTCTTTTTACATAAATAGTTTGTAGAAGTCTTCTTCTGCTTCTGGTCTACCAAAGTAGAAGCCTTGGACGATGTCACAGCCCAACTCTGCGAGAACCTCTACCTGTTCTGCTGTTTCTACACCCTCGATTACAATTTCCATACCTAATTCCTTTAACATAGCGATTGTATGTTTTAGAATTAGTCTGCTCTTCTCATCGTTAAGAATATTAAGTATCATAGAACGATCAATTTTTACGGAATCGAAATCAAACTGTGTAAGCACAGCCATATTCGAATACTGAGTTCCAAAATCATCCATAGAAATCGAAAATCCCATATTGTGTAAAGTATTTGCAATATTTCTCACTTGTATGTGGTCCATATTGCTGATTGTTTCCGTAATCTCTATACAAATCATCTGTTGTGGCATACCATAGGTATCACACTGTTCCTTGATATAGTCCATTAGTTTTGGAAACATCAGACTGTTTTTTGAGAAGTTCACAGAGATTGGCACAATCTCTCGTCCAGCATCACGAGCCGCCTTTTGGAACTGGAAAGCTCTACGCAAAATGAATAAGTCAATAAGGTGTACTTCATTTTGTTTCTCTAAAAGCGGAATAAACTTCGCTGGAGAGATATATCCTTTCTCTGGATGATAGAGTCGGATCAAAGCTTCTGCACCCACTGTTTTTTGAGTGTGTATGTCCATCTTAGGTTGTAGGAACATACGGAAGTTTCCAATTTCGATCTGTTCGATAACATCCTTCTCAATTTTCTTGGCAAGCTTTTCTGCTGTTGCATTTTCTTTTTCCAGATAAGCTCTGTGTATTGCTAAAAACTCCTCTGCAGCTGAAATAATCTCAAATACGACTGGTTCTTCCTTCCATGAATATCCATGGCTCACCTCAAAATCCAGTTCCTCTATTAGCTCTTTGGCATACTCTACCATCTTTTGGAACTGCTTCTGCTCTACATTATGGCAAACGGCAAGCATCTGGTCATCATCATAGCGGAACATGCTATATCCAGTAAATACCTTACGGAACAAATTAGCCAGCTCAACGATTCGGTCATTTCCTGTATCGTATCCTAGCTCCTTATTCACATCCTTGAGGCGATAAATATCGGCTGTAAAAACTCCAGTACCGTTTTTAAACATCGGAAGGAAGTCTAACTGCCATCCATTATTGAAGAAGTCTCTACTCCACATTCTAGTCATCACATCATGATCTTCTTCATATGTCTTATTATCGGTCAAACGTTTACGAATCAAATCCGTCCCAAAGAAAACACCAATACGACTAATCATTGCATAATCTGTGACATTGCGTCTTGGATTGATTACCATTAAAACACCTATGATATCTCCAAACTTCTTCAATGCAATTCCCATCGTATCATGCACAAATCTCTTTTCCAAAATCTCTGCAAGTTCTGGATATTGTATTAGCTTCTCATTGATGTGACGAGGACGCATAAAGCCTTCCTCATCCAAAAGAACCTCACATTTTTCAAAAAGTGCCTGTCCTAATGACATTCGAAGTCCCTCTGCCACACCTTGTCCTGAATTCCTATGATACTCAAAGAGCTCTTTGTATTCTTCTCCGTCTTTTGTAACAATCGCACAACATTCTGCATCATAGTAATCATTCAATACTCGCAGAATTTTCTCATACTCTGTATCACCTGAATTTGATTCCAAAATAAGAGACCAACACTTTGAAAAAGTCTCATTGCTTTCCATCTGCGCTTCCAGACATTGCTCCAAATGTTCTGTGTCGTTTATGTTTAAAAAGGTTATATATCGCGCAGCATTTCCCTTCCAGATAGTGTTGGTACTTTGCAAAATAAACTTACCACCTGGAATATATCTTTCCAATGCCTCTGCTTCTTCTCCACTTAATACCTCTGCGTGATTTGCGTGCAATTCACAACTCTCACATGCCTTGGAGGAAGGTTTAAAAATATCATAACAATACATTTTTTGCGCTTGTTCTAAGGATATTCCCGTAACCGCTCTTGCCGCAGTATTCATATATATAATCTTCTTACTAAGTGGCTCTACAATAACGACATATTCGATTTTTTGATCTAATGCAATCTCTTCTTCAGATACTGCGTATTCCGTTTTTTCTTCCTCGAATTTCTCTCTTTTTCTCTTTTGGATTTCATCCTTATATACAATCTGATTCTTGCCATTGCTTTTGGCATAATAAACAGCTTCATCTGCTTCAAAATACAGATCCTGGAATGTCATTTTACGACCATTACTTAATGTCACACCAAGCGAAACGGTAAATGGTACCGTATTGATATACTGATTAAGTGCAGTTTTGATATGAACACAACGTGAAGCGGCTTCTTCACGCGAATACACATCATACAGACAAACAGAGAATTCATCCCCGCCAATTCGTCCAGCATATCCGTGTCCCTTGACCTCAGTATTTAACACATTACCAACATGCTGGATAATATTATCCCCTGCACCATGTCCTCTTGTATCATTCAGATGCTTGAAATTGTCAATATCAATCATGACAAAGACAAGTCCATCATCTGTTTTTTCTGCTAACTCTTTCACCAGATGCTCATAGGTTGCATGATTATACACCCCCGATAAAGAATCACGCTCAGCCTGATTCTGCATTGTTGCCTGCGCTTCCTTCTGCATCTGTATATTCGCCATTCTTGCTACGAATTTCGTTACATAACCATTTTCATCTCCTACACTAAGCAGGAAAACACGATACCATCTAGGGCCATAATCCGGCACCATATAGCGCACATCAAATACACTATTACATGGCTTTGCAAGACACACCTGTATCTGGTGACGGTACAACTCCTTGTCCTGTTCATAGATACGGTTTAAGACCATGTCTTCTTTGGAAATAAAATTCTCCAATGTTTCTAACACATGGAATTTGCCATCGACAATTTCACTAAGTATTATCGTGTCTGTTTCACGATAATACTCTAGGAACTTGTCATGACTTTGCTCTGCCATCATCTTCATAAGCGATAGCTGCAATTCACCACGTTCTAACAATTCTTTATTTACTAATTTTTCTTTGCGATTAAATATTGCCATATGTCCCCCAAAATGCATTTTCGCAAGTTTGCATTTTATTGTACCACAATTATATAACTATTTCCATTATTTTCTCGTTTTTTCTGACTATTTCAACATTTTAAGGTAACAAATTAAAAAGAGCCATCGCGCCATAGACGTTTTCGTCCATTTTGCGACAACCCTTTGAAATTCTAACTAAGCTTCATCGATTGCTTTACCGATATCGTTACGCATATATTTGTTGTCAAAGTGAATCCACTCTGTAGCAGCATATGCTTTTGCTCTTGCTTCTTTTAAATCTGCACCTGTTGCTGTGATACCAAGTACACGGCCACCGTTTGTTACGATATTGCCATTTTCATCAAACTTGGTTCCTGCATGGAAACAGAAGTAATCATCTTTGCCTTCGAAGTGTTCAAAACCTGTGATTGGAAGTCCCTTGTCATAAGCAAGTGGATATCCATCGGATGCTAAAACAACACATACATTTGCTTTATCTTCAAATTCGAGTTTCATCTGATCAAGTGTACCATCTACACAAGCTTCCATTACATCGATGATATCATTTTTAAGACGTGGTAATACTACTTGTGTCTCTGGATCACCAAAACGAGCATTGTATTCTAATACTCTTGGTCCGTCTGGAGTAAGCATAAGACCAAAGAAGATAACGCCTTTGAATTCACGTCCTTCTGCAGCCATAGCATCTACAGTTGCCTGGTAGATATATTTCTGACAGAATTCGTCTACTTCTTCTGTATAAAATGGGCTTGGTGAGAAAGTTCCCATACCACCAGTATTTAAGCCCTGGTCGCCATCCTTTGCACGTTTGTGATCCTGTGCAGATGACATAATCTGGATTGTCTTTCCATCTACGAAAGAAAGTACAGATACTTCACGACCTGTCATGAATTCTTCTACTACCATGGTATTACCTGCAGTACCGAATTTCTTGTCTTCCATGATTTCTTTTACACCATCAAGCGCTTCTTCCAATGTGTTACAGATAAGAACACCTTTACCAAGTGCAAGTCCATCCGCTTTCAGTACGATAGGCATCTTTGCTGTCTTTAAATATTCGATTGCTTTTTCTGGATCATCAAAGTTCTCGTAAGCAGCTGTAGGGATATTGTATTTTTTCATCAAATCCTTAGAGAATGCTTTAGAGCCTTCTAAGATAGCTGCGTTTTTACGTGGACCAAATACTTTTAAGCCTTCAGCTTCAAATGCATCTACCACACCACCTACAAGTGGGTCGTCCATACCGATAATTGTGAAATCGATTGCATTTTCTTTTGCGAAAGCTACTAATTTATCAAATTCCATAGCCCCAATAGCTACACATTCTGCAATGCTAGCGATACCGGCATTACCTGGTGCACAGTAAATTTTATCTACCCTAGCACTTTTTGCTACAGCTGTTGCGATAGCATGTTCTCTACCGCCACTTCCTACGATAAGTACTTTCATATTCGTCTCCCTTCAAAAAACCATAGGCTGTCTCTTTTGAAACAGCCTGTGAAAATTATTCGTTAATAATAGCATGTCCATCTACAATAGACACTTTGTTGTTTGCGATAAGGTCAATTGCTTTAGGCAAAATCACCCATTCCGCCTGCTCCATAACACGTTTCTGGAGTATTTCTGCGGTATCACCATTTTCAATATACACTGCCTTCTGTAAAATGATAGGACCAGTATCTGTTCCTTCGTCTACAAAATGAACAGTTGCACCTGTCACTTTTACCCCTCTTGCCAATGCTCCTTCGTGAACCTTAAGACCATAGAAGCCTGTTCCACAGAAGGATGGAATAAGGGATGGATGTACGTTGATAATACGGTTACGGTATTTTGCAATCATTTCTGGTGGAATCACTACAAGAAAACCTGCTAAAACAACAAGGTCTACTTCGTAAGAATCCAGTTTTTCTAAAAATGCTTTGTTAAATTCTGCACGTGTATCATATTCTTTTGGAGAAATACAGATTCCTTCAATGTTATGATTTTTCGCACGTTCTAAAGCATACGCATTTTTGTTGTTACTGATAACCACTTTGATTTCAGTATTAGTAATTGTACCATTCTCTACCGCATCGATAATTGCCTGTAGGTTGGTGCCACCACCAGATACACATACTGCTATTTTTAGCATAATGTAACTCCTTTTTCGCCATCAACAATCTTACCGATTACATAAGGTGTGTCGCCTGTGCTTCTCATAGCTTCCATAGCTGTTTCTACATCTGCTGGATCTACACAAACCATCATACCAATACCCATGTTGTAAGTATTGTACATCATATCTTCTTCTACATTACCTTTTTCAGCCATAAGCTTGAAGAGTGCTGGAACTTCGTAGCTGTTCTTTTCGATTACAGCATGTTTTCCTTCTGGAAGCATACGTGGAACGTTTTCCTGGAAACCACCGCCTGTGATATGGCTACATGCTTTTACAGTAACACCTGCTGCTTTTACAGCTTTAAGTGCTTTTACATAAATTCTTGTTGGAGCGATAAGTGCTTCACCAAGAGTTGTGCCTAATTCTTCATAATATGTATCAAGTGTTTCTTTGTCCATGTTGAAAATCTTACGAACGAGTGAGAAACCGTTTGAGTGAACACCAGTAGAAGCCATACCGATGATAACGTCGCCATCTTTTAAGTTCTCGCCAGTAATGATGTCTTTTCTATCTACAACACCTACTGCAAAACCAGCAAGATCATAATCGTCTTCTGGCATAAGGCCTGGAT
The DNA here is from genome assembly GCA_045530745.1 of Agathobacter sp. Classification (GTDB taxonomy): domain Bacteria; phylum Bacillota; class Clostridia; order Lachnospirales; family Lachnospiraceae; genus Roseburia. Next base: position 26,459 of record JAZSCQ010000044.1, on the reverse strand, counting down.
GTTCTGCTGTTTCACCACCGATAAGTGCACATTCAGACTGAAGACAGCCTTCTGCAACACCTTTTACGATAGTAGCAATTTTTTCTGGGTAGTTCTTACCACATGCAATATAGTCTAAGAAAAATAATGGTTCACCACCTGCACAAGCGATATCGTTTACACACATAGCTACTGCATCGATACCAATAGTGTCATGCTTGTCCATAACAAAAGCAAGTTTTACTTTTGTACCACATCCGTCTGTACCTGATACTAAAGTAGGTTCTTCCATTTCTTTAATCTTTGCTAAAGAGAAAGCACCTGAGAAGCCACCAAGACCACCTAATACTTCTGGTCTCATTGTTTTCTTAACGTGCTCCTTCATAAGCTCTACTGATTTGTAACCAGCTTCAATATCAACTCCGGAACTCTTGTAATCCATTCTATTTTCCTCCTGTATTTAAAATAATCGTTTGCTACCGCAAACATAATTATAGTGCTCAAAGATACACATGTATAGTATACCTTTGAACACTATCTTTTTCCAATTATATATTGTTATTTTTGTGATTAGATTTTCTAATAACTTTTGTTTTATTTTTTAGAATCTCTTATAATCACATATACACTACATTTCATCCAATGGTTTATTCAATTCTTCTGTTCCTGGCACTACAAATCTACCATCTACGATGATATCTTCTGTGCTTCCATCCTTTTTGATTACCTTGATATATCCAAGTTCATCATAAGGAATGGTAATGTCTGTATGACAGTTGAAGTATGCTTTTGACATGTCTGTCTTTCTCTGAATCGATACTTCATTGTCACGAGCCACAATAGCTTTTCCATCTGGATTGTAAGTAATATTGTCTTCGTCATATGTGAAGCAGGTATCACCTACTGCAAAGTGTGGACCAGTCTTTTCTGCGATAAGAATTGGTAACTTCGCTGCAATGTCGTACTGGCGAGCCATTTTGTAAGCAGTAGTGTTAGTACCGATAGCAAATTCGCCAAGTGCCAATGTATCATGATGATGCAGGATATTATCCTGAATGTATTTCTTGTTTTCTTCCTCGTTTTCGAAATTGGTACATGTATAGTTGGTAATCATACCATCCACAAAATCAATTTCGAGGTTAAGGTAGTTGTAATTTCCAAGGTAAACCTGGCTTACATGAAGCTTACCAGTGGTTCCTTTTAATACTGGAGAGGTAAATACTTCACCAACTGGGATATTTACATCTGCTACACAGTTTTCAAAAGCAGTTTCTTTTTCTGGATTTGCAAGTGGGTAGATTGACACATAAAGGTCTGTCTTGTTGCCATTTGCACCTAAAATGTGTACCTTTTCTGCCTGGTCTAATACGTCAATCATCTTCTGCTGCATGTCGCGGTAAAGCACATAATCCAAAGTATTTAACTTCACAGTTTCCGCAAAGATTTCTTTAAACTGCTCGCCGATTTCTGGAATAGGATAAGCAATAATAGTAAAGCTTCTTTCTTCTCCATGAATCGCTTTGTTTAACATCTGACCAAACTGGCTACGCTCGTAAATTGAAAGCTGTTGCTGTTTTTCATCTAAATGTATGTTGGCATCTTTGCTGGCTGGAGAGAATGGCACCTCGCCAAACACCTCAATAACTGCTGGACCAGCATAGCCTGGACAGATATCTTTGTATTTTTCAAATACAGTGCGATATACTTCAAGGCTTCTTTCTACATACGCCTTATCCATCCAAAGAGCATGATTTTCTCTGTGATCATAGTCATACTGCTTATTTGGTGAACTACTGTATGGACGAACTACAGGTCGTAAATTTAACTTCTCAAAATTCTTGATTGCCGCACGAACCATACGTTCAAAACCAATCGGATAACGAACATCCACTGTTGTCTTTTTGCTTAAATCCTTCTGAGTCGCAACAAACCCCATGCGGTAGCCTTCCGTATAGGTATCTGCCATTGCCTGTATCTCTTCGTCAGAGAAGGTATTTAAGAACTGGGAAATACCAATTTCATTTTCTCCAACGTATAAACCATAATTGTAAAGGTAATCTGTATTAGACAAATCACTATCCATTACAATGTCTGTATAGTAATCGTAGTCTGGATTTACCATACGTGCAATTGCATCTTCATTGAACACTTCAGTATAGTCATGCATGAAAGAGTAAAGTGCATCTTTTACTAATGCAATCTCTACTTCTTCCTCACAGAAATAGCTATATAATTCTACAAATAATTCGCTGATAATACATACATTCTGCAGGTTTCCTTCAAATACACTAAGACGGCAGCCACGAATTCTTGCATGAAGCGCTGTAAGAATCTGACCTGCTTCTACACCAAATTGCTCCACCGCAAAGGTAGGGTTTGCATAGCTTGTTGCATAAGCATCTCCAATGATATCTGCATAAAGCTTTTCATTGGTTTCTTTATCTTTCGCTCCGTCTAAAATTGTATTTAAAAGCACGAGATACTGTGCTGTTTTTTCAAAATAAGCTGCGTATTTCCCCGCATCACTAGCATCCTGTGCGAGTTCTGCTACACGCTCTGCTACGAGTTCGTAGCGCTCTTTTAATTCTTCATTGCTTTCTTTGATTAGTTCTAAATATTTCATATTATCCTCTCATAAATCCCTGCACATAATTTCCTATCCAAAGAAGGGTAGATAATACTGAGGTAATCATGGCCATCTTTGGAAAAAGTGTAAAGGAATCTTCTTCTTTTAACGTGGTTATGGATAAGACCAAAGCCACGACTGCTATCAACATCGCCAACACGCCAAACGCCCCGAAGTAAGCCGAAAGCTGTCCTGCTGCCTGATATGATAAATATACAAACACAAAATATGTCACCAGAGTAACTGCCGCAAGTACAAAAGACACAATAGCCTTCTTAGAATGCGTTTTCTCTGTGAATTTATACGACCTGCGTCTTCTTCTCATTGCATCTTCCTACTTTCTGCGTTAATGCTATCTTTTTCGGTCTAGAATTCTATATGTAATATACCCCAGAATTCCACCTATGGTATTCAGTAATAGGTCGTCCACGTCAAAGCTTCCAACTCTTGTCACTAATTGCACAATTTCAATTACAAGGCTAAGCTCAAAACTAAGCAGAAGAACTGGGATGAACTTCTGACATTTTTTAAAAAGCATTGGCAAAAAAACGCCGAAAGGTACAAAAACACATACGTTCCCTACGACATTCAACCAGAACAGTCTCCATGATCCTGTCCGCACGCCCACGCCATAATATCGCCCAATCTCTTGGAACAGAGTCAGATTGTACCGATACTCTGCATGATCTTCTCTGTTAAATCCAGAGCTAAAGAATACCACATAACCAAGCAAAGATAGGTATGCTATAAAGCATACCCACATTGCAAATTTATTTTCTTTTTTATTTGCAGCCATACTGTTCGTAGTATTTGTCAATTGCTGCTTTGATTTCATCGTTGATTACCACTCTGCCCTGGCATTCACGATTGTGTAAATGTTCTGTTACTTCAGCCATAGTAACGATTGCGCGAGCATCAAAACCATAAGTTTCTTTGATTTCATCTAATGCGCTCTTTTCACCGCCAAGACCCACTTCCATACGGTTTAATGAAACCATAAGACCTACGATAGTAACATCTGCTGCACCTTTTACCTTTGGAACTGTTTCTTCCATAGATTTACCAGATGTAGTAACGTCTTCAATCATAACAACTCTGTCACCATCTTTTAATTTGCTTCCAAGGAAACTTCCCTTATCTGCACCATGGTCTTTTTCTTCTTTACGGTCTGAACAGTAACGAACTTCTTTGCCGTATAAATTGCTGTATGCGATTGCTGTTACAACTGCGATTGGAATACCCTTGTAAGCTGGTCCAAACAATACGTCAAAATCATCACCATAGTTGTCATGAATCGCTTTTGCATAGTATTCACCAAGTCTCATAAGCTGAGAACCTGTTACATAAGCACCTGCATTCATAAAAAATGGAGATTTACGACCACTCTTAAGTGTGAAATCACCAAACTTTAATACGTCACTTTCTACCATAAATTCAATAAATTCCTGCTTGTATGCTTCCATTGTCTCTTGACCTCCTGTATTTACGGGCTTTGCGCCGGTTTTACTCCATTTGGTATCATACTACCATAAAACCTTTTGATTATCAATGATTTCTGTTAGGTTCACGCGATTATAAAATGCGGTTTATGAGCCATGTATCAAGCCTTTCTATCCGTTATCTCCTACATCTCTTATGTGGTAACATTTTAGGGAAATGACTACTTTTATTTGTAAAAAAGTTAAATTGGTTCCGCCTCTTGACATGAGCCTCCTCGGCATGTGAATTATGGCAATGGGGCAAACCTGGCTACCTATTGTAGCCACGAAAGGAGGAATCCTTAGACCTCTTGGGCATAAAAATAACTCTAAGGCTTCGTCCTATGGTGCTAAATACAAATGTCGATGAAATCACATTGTAATCTCATCGACACATATATTTTCAGTATTTTATTTTGTTATTAAATGTACAAATTGGAATTTATCGCTCCGTCAATCTGAAAGTTTCTTTATCCGTCTATAATAATTTTCTTGCATTTAGTACAGCGATATGCACAGATTGCATTATACGAAAAATGTTTTTCACAAATTAAGAGTTGCCCCTTTTTTTCGCCTTTTTTTATCCACTGCGGAACCACTTTTGAAATCACTGTTCCTTCTTCCATCTCATTATCACAATACGGACATTTCATCTTTTTTGCCTCCTTCAAATTCAAATTTACATAACTGAACATATTTATTTTTGTTCTTTCTTTTTACTGATTATTGCAATAATCAGTTCAACTATGCCTACACATAGCCATATTACACCTATCATGGTGTTTTTAATCCATAAAAACCATATTAAGGAAACAATAATCCATATTATAGATAAAATAAATAAAGCTTTGCTGCTAGTCTTCATTATGATTACCCCCGTCAGCTATTTTATCCACTATGCCTAACCCTTTTGATTTCACATATATTTAATTGTTGTATACTTCTACCTGTTCACTTTTTTCCCTCTTAGTAACTTTCAAAGTTTCTTTCACTCCGTACACCATACCAACTACACTTGCCGCGAATAAAATCCAAAGCACAAATTCCACACTCTCTGGAATCATATTAATTACAAGCCCCATAGCATTAAATGTGAAATGGAAGAGAATACTTGCTGTAAGTGACTGATATCTTTCGAACACCCAAATCATTACCATACCAAGTACTGTTGCATAGATAATCCAAATTGCAGTTCCATGGCAAAGGCCAAATAACAGTGAAGCAAGTACTGCCGCTACAATAGTAGGCATACCTTTTTTTAGTCTTGTATATACCAATCCTCTAAACACAACCTCTTCTAATACAGGAGCCATTACAACAGCTGTAATCCATGACATAATTGAACCATCCAATGGAGCTGAATTTGTTGCATAAGCATCGATCCATTCCTGTGGCCATGGAAAATATGTAAGCACCATAGAGATAATAGCATTAAAACTAAGTGCCATTAAACTAATAGGTAAAAGTCCGTTTATAGAAATCTTTTTGATTTCTACTTCTTTGAATAAATTTTTCTTTCTAACAGCAAAACGAATCCAGTAAATAATGAGTGTCAGCACGCCTGCAAAAAAAGTCATTTCCATTGCCTTGTCCATAATTTGAGTCGTTAACTGTTCTGTGAGCACCGCTGCATCTGCAGTATCTCCCGCTGCCATTAGTTCTACAGCAAAAATTATTCCATATACAAACGATACGATAACCTGTGATACCAAATATACCACAAAATAAATAGCAGCCTTTCCAATTGATTTAAAAAAGTTCTTCATAAATTTCTACATCCTTTCCTTCCGACAATGTGTTGTCTTCGTAGTTACACCCTAGCATAGCAAAATCTTGATTACAATAAATCGGTGCTGTTTGACATTATTTCGGTGGTATTTGGTAAAAAATTTCCATTCTAGTAAAAATATGATATACTCATTGCATGCAATTACATCTACTTTAGGAAAGGGGAATATGTATGCCAGATATTGTACGAATCTATTTTGATGTGCTCAATAATATTTTCACATACTTACTCATTTATGCCATTGCAAAAAATCATACTGACATTGTTTTTTCTCCAAAAAAGAATGCTGTAATTATATTGTTAAATGTGTTGTATTCTATTCCGAAATCCATTCCATATAATGAATTCTTTACATTTCTAATCCCCTACGGTATCACTTTTGCCATTTGCTATCCGCATTGGAAAAAAACTTTTGTAATATATATCAAACATTTTTTTATCGAGAACACAGGATTAGTTATCGTTTCCACGCTTCACTTTCTAATTCTGAATGATAATGCTCTTTATGATGAAAATCTTTATTACCATAGGAGTAAAGGACTTATTTGTAGTGTTTTGGTTTATATATTCTATTTACTATACATCCATGGCAAGCGAATGAAACATATCAATCGGTTTTATCAGTACCTCTTTTCTGGAATTATACTGTGTATCTCTCTTGCATTAAGTTACTTGACTCTTTATATTTGCAAGACTACGGAATTTGATGCACCAACCATTCCAATTTTGATGTCAGCTCTTTTCCTTTTAATCATTGCCTGCCTTGAAATCTACAAACGCTTTATCAACATTTTGGAAGAAAACATGCAGATGCAGATTCAATTGGAAAAATCGAAATTAACCGCGGAATACTCAGATACTATTGACAAACGATTAAAAGAACTACATTCCTTGCGCCATGATATGCGCAATCACTTTTTAACCATAGATGGATATGCATCCATGAAACGATCCGAATCGATTCATCAGTATATCTCGCAAATTTCAGAAAAATTATAATACCCTATTTACCCCGAGAGAAAGGAGGATTGTATGGATAATGTAACAAGAATTTATTTTGATTTTTTGAATAATTTCTTTTCTTATATTTTTATTTGTGCACTTATAAAAAACAACCTTAAAGTCAAAATCAAACTACATATTTTCCTAATTCTCTTATCTTCGAATTTTTTATATGCCATACCGGCAACATTACCTTATGAAAGAATCGCAGGATATCTGTATATCCTTTTTGTAATAATCATACTTTGTTGGCCTCAATTTAAAAAAGTGCCCATAATATTTATTAAAACACAAATATACATAATACTAGGACAATTTGTAGCTCAGTTTTTTCATACACTTTTTACGCTAGATTTTAATGTAGCTTTGACTAATCCATATTATGCAATCTGTAAAGAGACGATTTGTCTAGTGCATGTATATATAATTTATACACTCTATACAAATCATAAGCATATGAAAACATTCCAAACTCACTACCAAAACCTCTTTTCTTTTGTGATTTTGGCAATTTCATTCGCCTTAAGTTATTTGACCCTATTCATTTGCAAAACACAGGAACTGGATACTCCTATTATCCCAATCTTGTTTACTTCGCTTTATGTTTTAATTATCGTTTGTATTCATATATACCAGCGATTTATTGACCTTATGACCGAAAATACACAGGCTCAGATTCTTTTAGAGCAGTCCCAAATGACTGCTGATTATTCAGCTCAGATAGAATCCAACTTAACTGAGTTAAAAAATCTCCGTCATGATATCAATAAACACTTACATATCCTAGACGACTATGCTGGTGAAGATAATTACGAAGCTATTCATAACTATATTTCAAACATAACATATAACTACACCGATGCACCGCTTTTTCATACTGCATCCGATGTTGTTTCTGCTTTGCTCAATACGAAGTATCAGACTACACAGCAGAAAGAAATCCTTTTTGACATTAAATATGAATTTCCATATCTACACATAGATGATTTTTCAATCATTACAATCTTAGGAAACCTAATTGACAATGCCATAACTGCAGCAGAAAAATGCGAAACTGGATGGATTTCTTTATCTCTTACACAGATGGATTCCTACTTAGAAATCCATATCAAAAATAACCACAAGGAAATCCTGTCTAAAAAAGATGGGGAATTTCAAACCACAAAAACAGACAACAAAGGTCTTCATGGATTTGGTATAAAAAATATCCGTTCAACTGTAAAACAGTTAAACGGACAAATAGATATCACACATAGTGAAACTGAATTTGATGTAAACATTTTGATACCAAACTATTAATCATCTTTGCGTTCTTGACGCAAACGATAGATTTTGTTCATATGTTTTTCACGCAACTCATTCTGATATCGTCTGCTAACAGGAATTTCTCTTCCTGCACCAAGGCAGACGATATCTTTTTTTACTTCTTTGATTTTATCAAAATTCACAATAAAGCCTTGATGAGTGAAACAGAAATTCCGCTTGTCTAATCTATCATAAAGACTCTTTAATGTTTCATAACATACCATCTCAGCATCTTCTAAATGAATCACACATTGATTTCTTCTTTTCTCCACATATAAAATCTGACGAATATCTATCATCATCTTTTCATTTTGCGTTGTAATCTCAAGGTATCGTTTCTTTGCTTCAGCTTCATCCCATTGATAGCTAATCTGTACCAAAGCTTTTTGCATCATACGTTTTACATCCTGATATTTAGCTGGCTTTCTCAGATAACCAATGGCCTCTACGGAAAATGCATCCAAGGCATACTGATCTTTTCCTGTCACAAAACAGATAATGCCCTCATATCCACTTTCACGCAGTTTTTTGGCGGCATCCATCCCCGACATTTCATCCATTTCCACATCTAGGAATAGCATATGAAATATTTCTTTTTCCGAAAGAACATCTTCTGCTAGTGTTTTTGCTGCATCATATGACTTCATTTCCAATTTTTGTTCTGTCTCATTCGCATATACACTTACTAATTTTTCTAATTCTCCACGAAAGAAACTTTCGTCATCGCAAATTCCAATTCTAACAGTTTCCATTGTCTCTTGCCTTCCCTTTTTCTTTCCATTATAGCTGTCCTTTTATAAAACACAATCAATTTATGCTATTTGGTAAGATTTTAGTGGTGTTTAGTATCATTACAAACTGCTCAACCACTGTAAACAAGCTAGATACAAAATAATACAATCCCACACCCGACGGAATCATAAATACAAACATGCCGTTCATCACTAATAACATTATAATCGTTCTCATTGGTGTTTTCTGCAGCTGCTTCTTTTCAAAACAAGGCATGTATGGAAATAGCATTGGCAACACCTGTAATATAAGCGTGCCTATCGGCAATATTCCTGCGGCATCACTTAACAGTAACGAGGAAATCCATGGTAATAAAACGCTCGTTGCATCTTCTGTTATCACATTTCTTATTCCATGATAGAGTCCAATCATAATAGGCATTTGAATCAATGTAGATAAACAGCCCATGCTTCCTAATCCATTTTCTGCATAGACTTTTTGCAATTCCTCATTCATCTTATTTTGATTGTTGGCATATTTTTTCTGTATTTCTGCAACCTTCTGGCTAACCTCTTTTTGCTTTTCTAATTGAGCTCTCTGCTTTATATTTAGAGGAAGTAACAAAAGTTTTATTGCTAATGTAATCATCACAATAGCAATGCCATAATCGCCCGTGAATGCATAAAACACTTTCACAACTTGCCCAATGAAATCTGCTATCACATTCACTACCTATCACCTCTATTCTTATCTACAAAGTGATATTTAAAGAATGGAACTAACATAATAAAAGCCCACATAACGTAAAACGAAATTAATTGAAATGATACATATCCATCACTCGCATAAGATTCTAACATTACGAAAATCGGTAATAAAATGCAAGTCATCAGCCATATTGATGATACCGCTCTCATTACCTTTGGATTATTAATAAATCGTGCAATACGCCCATTTCCACATACATATTTTCTTAGTCCTGTATACTCTGTAAAATCATCTATAATTTCTTGTATTTCAACAAAGTGCTTTCCTTTTTTTTCTTCCTCTGTGACAAAGGCAAAATATGTATCTACGTTTATTTTTTCTAAATTTCTATCTTTTAAAACCTTTTGACACAATTCTAGCGAGGACGTTATTTCTTCCTTTTGTTTCACCAATTCCTGTGCTTGCCTTTCTAATGCAACCTTAAGCGATACACTTCCTTGAAACACTAAATATATAGTTTCAATGGGAAGTCCCATTTTCCTATACAGTAAAATTGTTTTTAATCTGTTTACATCCTCTGATGTATAGTCCCTGTATCCACTCTCTTCTTTCCTTGATGGTGCTAACAATCCTTTCTTTTCATAGAAACGAATATTACTGATTGATAACCCAGTTTCGTTTGCAACTTCACCTATTTTCATGGCTTATTACTCCTTTTTTCTTTTACGCTACACCCTAAACTAGGTAGAGGGTCAAGGGGATTTGTAGAAATCTACTATAAAATTAAATATGCTTGGCTATCATATTGATAACCAAGCAATAAAGCTCTTTGATTCACACTTTTATCTAAATTTTATTTTGTTACTAAATGCATACTCACAATCTTCTTGTCCCTTTTCATATTCACACTCAACAATCTCCCCTGGTGCAATATTTTCGATATATTTCAACACTCGAAATGCCATACCATGACCTACAATTATAACTTTATTGTAATCAGCGTATTTATCTGCCACACGTTTTATACGAGTTCTTAGGGATAAAAGAGACTCCCATCTCATTTCCTTCCCTTCTGGGTAAACACCTTTACACTCTTGAAACTCCTTGCCGAGCATCTCTACTTCTTCCGAAGATGTAATAGAATTTGTCTTATCTACAATCCATTCATGTAATTCTGGCTCCACTACAATCTCTTTGTCTATCTCTCTTGAAATAATCGCAGCGGTCTGTAATGCTCTGGTGTATGGAGAACATATAATCAAATCTGCATCCAATAATCTAATATCTTTTGCTGTTTCTTCTGCTTGCTTCAATCCGCATTCTGATAATGGTGCAAAACTTCTTCCAAAACCATAGAAGCCTAATTTACTAACTGATTCATAATCTGGTTCCCCATGTCTGATTAAATAAAATAATGCCATCTTTTACAACCTCTTAGTTATAGTATTTATTTCGAATACCACTTAGGTACAGTATTTTTCATACCGTCGTACCAATCTAAAATATCATCTGCTAATTTAATCATCACATCAATTTCATCTTGTCCGTAAGGTATTGCCCAAGGTAATGAAGATAATGCATTGCTAGAAATATATAACGCAAGTAAATCCCAAAATTCCTTTGGAACGTCTCCTGCAAAATATCCATCAACCATTCCTTTTGCAAACAAAGGAGCAGCCTGTGCACACCAAACAATACGATTGAATTCCTCCCATGGATCCCCAAATTCATTTCTATTAAAATCAATAACAACAATTTTTCCATTGTTATCAATCATTAGATTTCCAATATGGTAATCTCCATGCTGATATGTTACTGGACGATTCTTTAACAAATGACGATTTTCTTCAATGTATGTAATAAATGCATCTCCATTTTCATACTTCAATGGACAATTCTTATAGTTTTCTATTTTTCGATTCATCTTTTGATTAAAAAATGGTTCCCATTCTACAATTCCCTCAGGAGCTTCAATAGAATGTAATTTCTTTAATATTTCTCCTGCCTCATATCCATATTTATAAATATCGTCATTAGAAAGTGTCTTTACCGCTTCTTCTGCATCTACACCATCAATCCAACTCTGCAAAGAATATACTCCCTCATCACAGGTTCCAAACTCAATCGGCTGACACATTGGAACTCCCAATTCAGATATCATCTGCATATTTTCAAATTCCGCCTTTTTATATTCATACTGCTCTATTGGTGTAATTCTAAGCAAGAAGTTCTTTCCCTCTGCATTCGTCACCTTATATTTCCGTTCGTGCGACCAACCCTTTTCGATTTTTATTGCTTCTATAAAATCCGTTAATTTCATTTTTAACTTCACCCCTATAATATCTTCTTTAACATAATGTAATCTTCTGTTCTGTAATCTTCAACGAATCCATTATTTACAAACAATCCAATCGCTGAATTATCAATAGCAATATCATCACAAAGAACACAGTCTCCATTCTTTTTCGCGGCTTCACATAATAACTGTAATCCAATTTTTCCAAATCCTTTACCACGATATTTTGCATCAATAATAATATCCGCTATTGTCACATCTCTCGGTTCATCATAATGATATGCTACTTCTCCAACAAACTCATTATTTGTATCATCAACCAAATATCTATAAAATCTTTTTCCCTCTGAATTTACAATCCAATATTGATACCATTCCTTCCATTCTTCTTCTGGAAAAAGAATCGTACCTCCCCATTTATGATTGTATGACATAGTTTCATCATCCGACATAAACATCTGTCTAAACCATAAATCTTCATATTTTGGTACATATAGTTGAATCATTTTTCCCCTTTAATCTCATCATAACGATTTTTTCACCAGTCGACACCATTTAGACATCATTTTAACTAATAGTTCTCAATATTCTTCTGATAACCTTACTAGTCGATATTCATCATTTGCCTACTTTCTTCCAACAATCACTACATGGTTACTTGCTCCAAGTAATGACTTCTGTCTACAAATACTATAGTGATATTCACACCAAACTTTAAACTGCTCCTCATTCCACTCATCTACTTTCTTAGAGAAATGTGATGTTGCTCCATCCTGTGCAAAATGATCAATCACTTCCATTCCATATCCACGATATAAGTTTTCCATTTCTTCATCTGTGGAATAATAAGTATCTGTCCAGAAACATTTCTCATCATCATGACGAAGTATACCTGTTTCTGTAAGTTGCTTTGCAAGATTAGCATCTAAGAAATAATCATTCTGCATAGCAACATACTGGAACACATAATATCTTGGGATATATGCAGTAATAAGGAGTCCATCTTTTTTCAACACTCGAAGAGATTCTTCAAAACATTTCTTTCTGTCTTCTTCGCTAATCAAATGATAGAATGGTCCCATGTTTAACACAACATCAAATGTTTCATCTTCAAATACTCGCATATCTGTTGCATCTAAAACCTTTGCATCCATTTCATATGGCTTTTCTTTTACTACATTCTTGATAAACTCAATATGTCTTGGTGTAATATCTGTGGCAGTAACCTCATGTCCTTTATCTGCAAGATAAAAAGCATACACCCCAGTTCCAGCTGCACAATCAAGTATCTTTTTCTTACCCACTATTAATTCATCTAATGCTCGTACAGTTGTTATAAACTCAATTCTACGAGCATTGTTTGTGGATAATCTTTCTTCTTCTCTATAATTTTGATAACTTTCAACTACGTAATTTTTCATATAACTTTTCTCCCTATAATATCAATTCAACTATTCGTTCTACTACTTCGTTAGTGCTCATATTTGTTGAATCAATACTGGGGTAATCGTACACATCATAAAAAGAAAATGTATTTTTCATTCCTCTTTCAATTCGAGTTCTATCTCTTCCGTCCTTTTCTGCGCGACTTATGTTTTCTTCTTCAGAACATTTTAAAACAAATATCTTTTCTTCAAATTCTATTTCATCGCTTTTAAGTTGGGAGATAAGATTATCGTATATTTCTTTTCGCTCTCCATGCCAACTATATGTAAAGATAACGTTCTCTAACTCTTCGCACATAAGATAGTTATGCAATATATCATACATATTCTTTGTCACTGTCTGCTTTGTGACCTCTGTAAATGGAAAAGGATTCATAAAACGACACCAGTCTGAATCAACATATGCAGTTTTGGGGAGTTGCTCTACCAAACACTTTGCCGTAGCTGTTTTTCCAACTGCATTTGGTCCTACTATTACCACTAATCGCTTCATCATATCTCCTTTCCTCCTTACTCAATAAATCTGAATATGCTTGGCCACCAAATTGATAGCCAAGCAATAAGGTTTTTACTCTATAAAAAGCGTATTGATTAAACCACTTAGTCCAACTCTTTCAGCAACACCTTCTATTCCCTCTTTTACTTCTCCTCTGTTATAATCATTCTCTTTTAAGAACTCATCTGATTTCTCATTCAAATAAGAATAGAATAAAATTGCTGTTTCGATACAATTCGGAGTTCCTGCATCCAACATATCATACAGTTTATTTTCTGCCTCATTGATTTGTCCATTATCAACCATATCCAAGAGTTGTTCTAATATATCTGTTTCTTCTATCTTACTTTCCAACTCTTCTAATACTGTCTCCGAATCAATATTAAATAAAATCTTTGCTAATACTCGCGCGATTTCATGCACAAGTCTCATTATATAATCCTGTTCAAACAAATATTAATCTCCTTTCTGCTGTTAGTGTGCGGAAAGATTTTAATTATCCATTCGAACCTTTAATGTTACTATGGTGTCTCCTCTTGGTAATCGTATTGAATATTCTACAAATGCAATATACAAAACGGTTACAAAAAGAATAAACCAAACATTATATGCATTTATTCCTTTTTCTTTTTTTGCTTTAGAGACCTCTGCTTTGACAAACTGTGTCTCTTTTTCTGTCTCTATTGTTATAGATGAATATACTTCGCCCAATGCTCCATATACATTTACGACACCACACGGCACAATTGCAACCGATACAGATATCGAAAATAGTAGGATAAACAAACGCATCATCCAATGATTTTCTCTCTTCATATTTCTATCCTGTTAACCAAAAGTATTTATCTCATAATACTCTACCTTATATGATTTTTCAAAGATTTTCTTACTATTTGCTATCTACACAACCTTTTATTAAAAATTAATATTCTTTCAATTGACTAAAAAGAATACATCTTTTATAATTAACATACAATAAATCAGCAGCATTGCTGTTTGGGCTGGTCGCAAGACCCTGGTCCATCTATCGGCAGGGAAGTTCCCTGCCTCTTTTTTCTAGGAGATTCTACATATGAATGAACTAAGTATTTTCGTTGATGAAAGTGGCGATTTTGGTGAATACAATCACCATTCTCCATATTATATCATCACAATGGTTTTCCATAATCAAAACAACAACATCTCAGAAGACATTACTAAATTTAATAATGAACTTGTTCTACTAGGATTTGAAGAACAACATTGTGTACATAATGGTCCAATCATTCGTAGAGAATCACCTTATGAACACATGGATATAAAAGAGAGACGTCGCATTTTCAATAAAATGGTTGCATTTACTCGTCAATTAGATATTTCTTTCAAATGCTTCCATATCGAAAAGAAACATATTGCCGATACCATCGAAGCTTCTGGTAAGCTTTCTAAGCAATTGGCATCTTTTATCCGTGAAAATTACGATGAATTCCTTTCTTATGACAAAATTAAGGTATATTATGATAACGGGCAGATTGAACTTACACGAATCCTCTCTTCTGTACTAAATGCACTTCTCCCAGAAGTCGAATTTAGAAAGGTGCTGCCTTCTGAATACCGGTTATTCCAAGTTGCAGATTTAATATGCACCCTAGAACTGATTCGTCTAAAAATGGAAAACAAGACTCTTTCAAAACACGAACTCGCTTTCTGGGGTAAAGAGAGTGATTTTAAGAAAAACTATTTAAAAAGGTTGTATCAGAAGGAATATACTTCATAATATTATAAAAACACCTTAGAGCACAAATGTCCTAAGGTGTTGATAGGATAAAATTATTTTAGTTACTTATTACTTTTACATAATCTTTATATGTATTTGGTCAGCTATATCATCCATCTTTGTTACGTAATTTTGAAGTTCATTTTGAGATTTCAGCATATATTCGGAATCTTTGTAATGTTCTCCATAAAATTCTCTAAATCTGGAAAACTCCTCTTCCAATTTCTCTATATCTTTATAAATTTCATCATCTCCTTTGCAGGTTTTCTTTAAGCATTCTATCTTATTTGCTAATGATCTCTGCTTAATTAAATTAACCCTTGATATTTCTTCCGGATCAGACTCTATAAAACCTTTTTCCAAAATAATATCTTGAATCTTATATAAAAGTCTATCAGCTTTTTCCTTTTTCTTTCGTATATCATTTTTAGACTGTGTAAAATAGTATGAAAAAACAACTGCAATCAATAATGTTATTATTGAAGAAACTGATGTTTCCCAAAATTTATTATAACAAATCATATTACATATCCCTATTATAAGAATGACTACAATTGTTATTCCAACAACAACTTCTCTCCATGTAGTTTTTTTCATAATCTATCCTCTGCATCCTTTACATATTCTTCAATCAATTTTACCAATGTAGAATCATCCGTACATATTATTTCCATATTTTTTAATGTTCCTTTTTGTTTTAGTTTTCGTACAAGGCCACCGAATGATTCTTCTAAAAATGATGTTGCAAATCCATAACAACCATCTAAATCAATTACTAGTTTTTCACTGTTTTCTATTGCTTTCAAATAGTATGGAATCAAAACTTCCTCCCTAAATTGTTCGCCAGAGAACTCACCTTCATAATAGTGACGTGCCCCTGGTGTTTCAGAAAAATCCTTTGCAATTATTATTTTTAACATAGCTATCTCTCCTTCTTTATACTAAAACTAAAAATCGTACCATATGTTTTGTTAGGGTAATCGGACATTTCTAATTGTTTTGTCTCTTGGCTAAAGTAACAGCTACCCGTTCCTGAAAGAACAAAAAAATCATCTAGCGCTTCTTGTTGCACTTCTTCAAACAATTTTGGTAATCCTTTTCCTCTATTTGGTAATTTTGTTTCTGATCTTCCAGATTCCGTTAGAGCTATTTTTATTAAATTAGAATCCTTTATTCCAAAATCTAATCTTTCAAAAAACTTCTTTCTTATGGTATATGGAATTCCTTGTCCTGTATCCACAAAAGAAAATGTTACCTTGTCACTCTCATGCATAGCATATAAATACCATCTCTCAACCATTTCTTTCTGGTCAATTGAATATGCATGTTTTGCAGTATTCGACATCAACTCTACTAACGTTGCATATAAAACACTTATCTTACTTTTTTCAATATTTAATTTTTCCATTACAAAGTCACACATCATCTTTGCTGTTTTTGTTTCCACCTTGTCACCCGAGACAATCTGAACACATTCTGAACTATCTGGCATCATTAATCGTTTTATACGAAAATAATTTAAATATCCAGATTTCTCAAATACAGAACGCGCTATTAGATTTATAGGCAAATTTCCTGTAAATGAATATTTAAGAGCTCTATTCGCCTTTATATTATATACAATAGCAATGATATATATTAGCGCTTCTGTTGTCACTGTTTCGACCTGTGACGCATCAATAAAAAACTTTTGGTTGAATACTTTCTGCTTTATAACATTTACTATATTATTAAAATATTCTGTCGTTTCTTCAGTGTTATACACAAAACTAAATTTAGTTGGAATCTTTGCAATAAGTTGATGTTCTTTATCAAAATGTACATCTGTTAACTGTGTATTTAATACTCTTCCTTGACCTCTTATACGTTCGTCTCTACCATACCATTTTGTATGTAATTTTCTGCTCCTTGCATCATTCCATTTTTTATGTTTAGTTTTCCTTTGTATACTCATATTTCCTCTTATTGCATCCTTTATATTAAATAGCTTTAGACTTATGTCTATATTTTTATATCCATAATACACTATTTAATTCTCCAATGCTTACCATATATGGTAGTACTCCTTATAAATATAAAAGCCCCATGCACCTGCATTCGCAAGCACATGGGCTCTAAACAATTCTTAATAATTCCAATATACCTTTTGTAATTCCAAAGCATTTCAATAGGTTTAAATATGTAAAGCTAAAAAATTCCCCCTTACCAGATTCGAGGGGTTCCAGTAAGGGGGATATATATAATATAAGGAGAAGGGGAACTGCTAACTATTCATCATGTAATTCATAATCTTACCGGCATCAGAAGGACAATATGTAACAAGTTCTACGACAGGAATTTTTCCATTAAAACACACCTTTGTTAATGATGCAAACTGACCTAATTTTGACTTTAAGTTATATGTGTCACCATTATCTGTCACAAGTTCAACTTTTCCTTCGCATCGATCAATTGTTCCAAAAAATTTATCAATATCCGTAATGTTCATAACTTTCATCTTCATAAAAACTTATCTCCTTTCGGTCAATATGAACTTTTTGGGTAAGTTCTTTTTTCTTTGCTTTATGTCTAAATTATATGCATTTTTTGTCCATAATTCCATAAACCTAATTGCTTAAAACATGCACTAAATAATACATTTTGCAAGAATTAACCATTTTTAAATCATTTATGGCAAGTAAACCTGCTCATAAAACGCTATACTGTGCTTGTAAAAAAACACAAGGAGGTAAACAAGCATGTTAAACAAATTCGTATCTTATATAAACACAATCATGTTTTTCTACGCTGACTATTTTAAATTCGGCTATCGCATATAGCCCTCAGTGTTGAAAAACATCAATTTTTCTCTAATTCAAATCGATAAATTGTTTTTGATTGATATCTATCTCCCGATTTTAATATACTGCTTGGGAACGTCGGTTCATTACAAGCATTTGGATAAAACTGGGTTTCAAAACATATCCCACTTCTCTTCTTATAAAGAACCCCATCTTTTCCTTTTTCAAGATTTAAAAAGTTTCCCGTATAAACTTGCATTCCACATAAGTTTGAAAATACTGTCATACAAATTCCCTGGAAATCCCTGTTCCATATGTGGACTAGTTCTGAAAAATTCTACAAAGCTTCTTTTTTCATTTTCTCCACATTTCGCACTATATAATTTACAATGTGATCTGTTGTACCCGCTGTGCAGGTTGTTTTCACCGTCATTTGTATCTAGCAAATACTGGACCCCCTCTATCGTTACACTCGCATCGCTAATACGATTTGCATTTCTTCCAACATAAGCACCAAAACCTGTCGCCGTATTATAGTAATCTTTCAAAAAAGGAAATCCTAAAACAACATCTCTTTTTACATTGTTTTTATCATAAAGTTTAATCGCAAGTACCAATGCCCCAAAATTTGATATTTCTACCATTCCTTTCCAATTCAAATTTACCTTATTATGATAAAAATCCCCCCTTACTGAATTTCAACTGACCCAGTAAAGGAGGATTATATAATAAGGAATGCGGAGAATACGTTATTGTTCCTCTTTACATTTTCTTTATATACATAATTTTCCAAAAATTCTATTATCCAAATTCGCAAAAATATACACTAAATTACACTGCTATTAACATATTCAAATGTATGCCTCTTCGCTCTATATTCCCTCGGAGTTACTCTGTAACGCTCTTTAAATACACGGTTAAATGTTCTCTGACTTTCAAATCCACTATCATAACAAATTGTTGTAATTGGCTTATTTGTACCATCTAACATAGAAATTGCATAATTTAATCTTATTCCATTCACATAACTTGCAAAGTTACAGTGAAATGTCTTTGCAAACAATCTAGATAACACATACTTACTGATACCTAAATCATAAGCCATTTGCTCCAATGAGATTTTCTCACGATAATTTTTTGCCACATACTCTACAGACTTATACACCAAGTCTTCACTTCCCACTGTTTCTTTTTCTACCATGTTCATTTCAGATAAAATGTGAGCAAAAATCATCTGAACATAAGCCTGAATTAAGCGTGTATTACTTTTTTCAACATCTACAAGTGATTTCATTGCTTTTGCAATGTCTGAATGGAGTTCTTCCTTGCAGATAATAGGAATCTCTGGGCAGCTCTTCTGTAACTCATCCATATAATTTGGAATAAGTTTCGGAGATACCATAATATATAATGCTTTATTCTCACCAGTATCAAACACCTGGTAATGATGTATCATATTTGGAAATACGACTGCAAAATCACCTTTTTCCATATGATACAATTCCTGTCCAACTCCTAATTCCAATGTACCTTTTGTGATATAAACCATTTCAATAGCTTCATGTATATGAGGTGGAAAATGGGTCGATTTTTTCCATTCTATTATTATGTCGCTATCTTTATTTTCGTATGTTAAAAACACTATATCAACTCCCATCTCTGCAAGAAATAACTACTCTATAATCATTTATGGCAAGCAAACCTGCACATAAAACGATATACTTCATTTGTAAGAAAACATAAGAAGGTAAACAACCATGTTAAAAAAATAAGTTAATTATTTAAACACAATCATGTTTTTCTACGCAGACTATTTTAAAGGTGGCTACCGCATGTAGTCTAGAGTGTTTCAAGAAAACGCTTGAAAGCACGAGCTCCCTGTTCAGTACGTTTAAATACGCCTGAACATTCGAGAACTTTTACAAAAACGCTCCCTATTTCTTTTTGAAGAATGGTCTTAATATTATCTGCTGTTATCGCATATTTTTCTTTCCATTCTTCAACCCAGTCAGCATGTTTGCTGATTTCTGCAATTGTTCGAAGATTTCGGTCTTCGACAATTGCATGGGATAATAAATCCATTTCATATAAATCACCTTTCATACGTGCGATTGGTGCAATGGTATTGTGAGGAACACCATCTGTTTCACAGTAACTAAATGCATCTTCGTCTGTGTAGCTACGCCATTTTTCTAAAACCTCATTTGAAGCAGCTGCTAAACTATCTGCATCTTTACTCTGTAAACGAATAACAGACATTGGCCATTTAATAATACCAGCAGTAACATCTTCATAAATTTTTAAAGCAAATGTATACTCATATGGTGCCTTTGCAATATCTCTTGGATCTTTTTCTGGCTTGGACAAATTAATGGTAATATCGATTGGACCATATTCCGAATCTGTTACCCATTTTTCATCCTTTGCAACACGGTCTTTACGAATATAATTCGTTGCCTGACTAAACTGATAGTAAAAGTCAGTCGCTTCTTTAAGACTATTCATATACTTCTGCTGAAAGATTTGACGTACAACTGAAGGTGCTGGAGTTAAAATTCCCATGATTTTTGTATCAAACAAATCTCTGTTTGTAATGGTATCTTCTTCTATAAAACCATTGGCAACTGCATAATCATTCATATCTGTTAGAATTTCTTCCAGTCTTCTTACTTCCGTATCTATCCATTCTGTACACCTCGTTTCTATTTATATCCATTTGGATGTGCACCACAAGCATTAAAGTAGCGTAATGAAACAAATCTAAGGTTATACGCTTTTGAACACCACTGAAACATTTTTTCCATGGCAAGTTTGGTTTCGCCATAACAATTCGTTGGATTTGTTCTGTCTGTTTCTAAAATAGGAATACTTTCCGGTTCTCCATAAGTTGCAGCTGTAGATGAGAACACGATTTTATCAACTCCATGTTCCACCATGCTCTCTAAAAGCACTTCTGTACCACATAAATTATTGCTGTAATATTTCAGTGAATGAACCATGCTTTCTCCAACCTGTGAACTTGCAGCAAAATGAATGACACCGTCAATTGTTCCTGCAAATCCACCACCGTGAACTCTACATGCCCCTTTGTCGCCTAGTAAAGTTTCACTAAGGGCAAGGGCAAGTGACACATTCTGCTAGTAGTTTGCTACACGTTTCATTTCTTCTGGAACTGCAGCATATTCATCGGTCAAATCTGCATGAGAACCTTTGGTATCTGTAATGCATAAACTGTATCCACATAAATATCTATAAAATTACTATCCAAACCACCTTGGCTAATTAATTCAAGAACCCTTTTTGTATTCATCTTAATCTCCTTATTTATCTAATAATAAATGAATAGGAAATATCTTTCTCTGCATTGATGTGATATGCATCTTCTACATCACTACCCCAGCTGTCTATTCCACCTACCCCACGAACAGCGCCATATACACAAAGAACTGTTCTTCTTGCTGGTGGCAATTCCTCATGATGTGTTGCGTTTTCAATCTCTGACGCCGTATAAGGCAGGCATGAAAAGGAGAATGTATTTTCAAATTTTTCGAACGTCAATTCCTGTTCAAAAGAGTCATCTCTACTGTTATCTAAACTCTTGCGTCTATAAATCTTCACATGATTTGTATCCATATGCATACCACATTCCTGCGGAACCAGATATGGAGTAAGCGATAAATCATCTACTACAAAGATTCCGTTATGAGCACCTTTTTTTCTATCTGGATATGTTTCTCCAGATAGTCCATCGTATACATATCTGTCTGCCAGAGTAGGCATGATAAATCTCATTCCAAAAACTGGAAGTTCCGGCAATCCTTCTGCACCAAAGTAGTGTACATCGACTTTAATGCATCCGGATTCCTTTACGGTATATGCCACCTCTACTTCTGTCGCTGGAGTTGTAATCGTTTCATATACAAAGATAACTTTCATCTCATTTGCATATACGTCACCACCATAACGGTTATTATCTGGTGCACAAGGTTTGCCCTGTGAAATACCATCCATAACAACTTCAACTTCTTTACATTTAACAAACATATCTGCTGCCAGCCAGCTTCCGCTTTTCAGATGAAAACTGCTGCCTCTATCATTATCCGTTAATGCTCTCCAAAATGTAGGTTTTGGAGAGCGATATAACCATTCATACCCATCTTTTACCAAAGACTCCAAACCACCCTGTGCATAGGAGAAAATATAATCGAAACCATTTCCATGAACACCTAATGTAAAATCACCATATACAACTCTAAGTGCTCCATTATTTGTATAATCCATAGTAATACCTCACTTCCTGCATTGCTGGTTTTTCTTTACGATCTGCAAACACAATTCCATTTCCTGAGAACTCATAATCTGCTGGTCTATCATCAAAATCTCCGCCATATCGAAGAACTTCTTTACCTGTAACTTCATCAACTACATAAATCGCCTGATCGATAAAATCCCAAATAAATCCACCCTGATACATTTCGTATTTATCAATTAAGGCCATATAAGAACCAAGACCTCCCATGGAATTGCCCATATCATGCATAAATTCGCACACAATAAACGGCTTCTTTGGTTGATTTTGTAAATATTCTTCGATATCCTTTGGATTGGTGTACATACGACTTTCCATGTCGGATATTGTATCTTCATATACTCTGTTATAAACAACACTTTCATAGTGAACCAAACGACCATCATTCTGTTCCTTAAAATAAGTGTTCATTGCTTCAATGTCGTCTCCTGCATAAGATTCATTTCCTAATGACCAAAACAATACAGCAGTATGATTTTTAAAGGTTTCAAAATTTGTTCTTGCTCTATCTATAACTGCCTCTCTCCACTGCGGAATAGAACCAGGAACATTACAAGAAGGTTCTATTGCACCCAGTTTCTGAAAAGACCCATGACTTTCCAAATTGGTTTCTGACATCAAATAAATTCCTTCTTTATCACACATATAATACCAAGGAATTTGGTCAGGATAATGACAAGTTCTTACCGCATTGATGTTATTTCTCTGAATACATGCCATATCAGATATCATTTCTTCCATTCCAATGCATCTACCCGTCTTAGGATTCCATTCGTGGCGGTTCACACCTACAAGCACAAGACGTTTTCCGTTCAAATACATCACTTTATCAATGATTTCAATTTTTCGGAACCCTACTTCATATGGTACAACTTCAAGAAGTTCTCCGTCTTCATCTAAGATTTCTACAATCACAGTATACAAATATGGTATATAATTATCCCAGCTATTTACATGCTCTATAGTTTCATCCAGTTTTGCAGTATATTTATTTCCAGTTTTTTCAAAATTTATTTTTTTGTCTAAAACCACATATTTATCTTCATCCATTAAAATAACATTAGCAGTAAATTTCTCATTATGTATACTAGATACTTTCAAATCCACAACAAGTTTTCCACTACAATTATCTGTATTTAGGATTGGCTGAATCCACAAGTCTTCTACATGAACATCCGGTTTTGCTTTTAAAGATACATTTCTAAAAATTCCAAAGAAACGGAAGAAATCCTGATCCTCTAAAAATGCCGCTGTACTCATTTTATGTACTTCTACTGCCAATACATTTCCCTTGTCTTTTATGTATGGTGTTAAGTCAAATTCAGATGGTGTGAAACTGTCTTCTGCATATCCAACAAATTCACCATTCAACCACACATACATTGCCTGTTCTACACCCTCAAAACAAATCGTGATACGTTTGCCTCTCAATCCTCTATCTAAGTCGAATTCTTTGATATAAGAACCTACAGGATTGTATTCTGCTTCGCTGAACATTCCTTCACCAGTTCCTGCACCTGCAATACTGTATGCGCCTCTTCTATAACTCTTACCTTCCCATGGATACATCGTATTTATATAGCGAATCTTATCATATCCTGCTAATTCGATGTGACCAGGTACTGCAATTTCATCCCAATCATTTGTCTTAAATAATGGTTTATAAAAATTACAAGGTCTAACTTTTGCGTTCTTACTATAATGAAATTTCCATGTTCCATTTAAGGATTGTGTAAGATAATTATCGTTTTCATTTAAATCAGCATAGCTTGTATAATATTCATGATCACTATGTGCTGGTAATTGATTTACTCGAAACACTTCTGGATTATCCAACCATTTAATATCTGCGTTCATTTTATCCCCTCTTTCTATATAGCCCCTAAAGTTTTACAACTCCAGAGGCTATACAATAATTTCATACTATCTATTTGCTCTTAACTTTTCATTTGATTCTTCTACATTCATGAATGAAAGAATAATTGTGATAAGTAAATCAAGGATGAATGGAAGCCATAAATACATGAAGTACATCATACTGATACAGCTATCTGGCTGTACAGATGCGTCACCATTTACAAATCCGCTTAAAGAAAGCATCCATCCGGAAAGTGCTGTACCAATACCACCACCGATTTTTACGCCTAATGATGTACAAGAGTACATAGAACCATCAATTCTTTTTCCTGTTTTAAGATATGTATATTCAGAACATGTTGCGATAACCGCATTCATGTCACCCTGCCATGGTCCCTGTCCTAATGCTGCAAGAGCTGTAAAAACAAGCATTAACGGAACACTTCCCATGTAACCTGCAACTACTACACCAAGACGAGCTGCTGTTGCAAGCATATAGCTGTATTTATTTAATTTATACATACCCTTCCATTTTGCAACTAAGTTTGGAGTAAACACAAGTGCGATAATGAGTGGAATATTGATCGCCCATGAGAACACACCAAATAAGTTCTTATTATGAAGTACATAAGTCATAAAGTAGATACCTACACCAAGCATTGCCCCATATAACTGTTGTAAGATATAAACTCCAGAAATCATCACATAGTATTTATTACTGAATAAGAGCTTTGCTGATTCAATTAGTGTTAAATTATCATCCTTTGGTGTATCGTTTTCATCAACTTCATTTAATTCTTCTTCTGAAAGTTCTTTTACTGAGAATACGGAAATTGTGTTTGTAATAATACCAAGGATACAGTAAATAAGTGCTACCATTCTCCAAGCTGCAGCATCATTTCCAAACGCTTCAACTGCACCAACCGTAACTGTCTGAATCAATAAACTTGTGCTGAATGCAAAGATGAATCGAAATGATCCCATCTGTACGCGTTCACTACTATTCTTTGTTACGAGCGATGTTAATGCTGAATACGCAATATTGTTTGCGGTATAGAACACACCATTTAACAAAGTGTATGCAATAAAGAACCATGCATACTGTGCAGTCTGTCCAATGTCTGTTGGAATCGCAAATACGCCAAACAATGTCAGTGCACATCCAAAGAAACCATAAAACATCCAAGGTCTTGCCTTGCCCATTTTGCTCTTCGTTCTGTCAATCATGTTTCCAAAAAATACATCTGTTATGCCATCTAGTAATTTTGAAACAGCAATCAATGTACCTACAATACCTGCATCTAAGCCAATGGTATTTGTTAAATAAATCATTACGAAGGATGTCAAAAATGCATATACTACATTCCCTGCAATGTCACCCGATCCGTAGCCAACCATGTTGTACCACTTTAAATACTTTTTCTCTGTCATAATAGTTACTCTCCTTTTCTTTTTTGTTAGCCTTAATTGTGCCGTTCTTTTTGTTAATTGTATTATAAAAAAAACAAGACAAAAAAAACATAGTTTACATTAGACAAAACATGCACTAAATGATACAATTACTGCAAGAAATGTCTAATTTGCATATTTTTATGGCTAATATATACACTTTTTTATACTTGGAGGTACTATATGTATACAAGTAACGCTTATTTAAACAATCACACACTAGACTCAGATGTGAAAGATAAATCCAAACCTCTAATCGTCACAAGTTGCGGTACATATCATTTATATACAAGACCAAAACTTCCTACCTGGAGACCTAAGGGACGTTTGGATTTTCAGTTACTGTATATTGCCTCTGGAAAAGCTCACTTTCATATAGATGGAGAAGAAAAAATTGTGACAGCTGGACATATGGTACTCTACCGTCCAAAAGAACCTCAGAAATATGAATA
>JAZSCQ010000002.1:0-82346 GCA_045530745.1 Agathobacter sp. | reverse complement strand
TTTATAAAGCTGCCGTATTTAGAGATGCTAGGAAAGGATGTTCAGGCGTCTTTCTCATACGGAGCATACTTCGCAGATAGTAAAATAATTGAAAGACATAAAATTTAAGTAGAAAGCGTGATTTAAGAAATATAAGAGTTTCCCTTAAATGTTCGTAATTTACAGGAATATATAGTGGCATATGCATCTTTAATTATGAAAAAAGGCTGCCACAAATTTACATTTGCGACAGCCCTTGATTGTAGACAATTTTACATCATACCTGTTTCACGCATTACTACGTATACCATGTATGCGAAGTAAGATACTACCATAAGTGCACCCATAACTTTTCCAAGAGATTTGTTCTTTGCAGCTACGCCCCAGCAAACGAGGGTCGCCACGATAACTGCGATGATATCAATTGCATTGCTTACCATAAAGCTCATTGGGCTGATAACTGCTGCAATACCAAGTACCATTAAGATATTGAAAATGTTAGACCCGATGGCATTACCAAGCGCCATATCTACTTCTCCCTTACGAGCTGCTACGATAGAGGTTACAAGCTCTGGAAGTGATGTACCTACTGCTACAATTGTAAGACCAACCATAGTTTCTGACATACCAAATGCCATAGCAAGTGTGGATGCAGAATCTACTACCCAGTCACCACCAATTGCGATAGCTGCTGCGCCACCTACGATAGATACAATACTCATAAGTAAAGTCTGGGATACCTCTTCATCATCTCCTGCATTTGCTGCTGCCTTTAACGCAGACTTAATCATAAGGAATAAGAAGAATGCGAAGAATGCTAAAAGGATGACACCATCCAAATGACCAAGTTTCATTCCACCAAGCATACCTAATGCAATAAGTAATACGGCTGCAAGGATAGAGTATGGAATATCTCTCTTGATAGTATCCATATCTACTTCAACCTTCTGCATAATACAGCAGAGACCAACTACTACTAATAAGTTGAAAAGGTTAGAACCAGATACGTTACTAATTGCAAGGGAGTTGCTTCCTGCGATAGATGCAGAAATAGAAACTGCTGTTTCTGGAAGAGAGGTACCCATTGCTACGATTGTAAGACCAATGATAAGGGATGGTACTTTAAATCTCTTTGCTACGTTTGATGCACCTTCTACGAAAAAGTCTGCACCTTTAATAAGACCTACAAATCCTACTACTAAGAGGATAAGTGCACCAGGGATTGTCTGAAAAAATGCTGCCATAATAAGTTCTCCTTTTGAAATTCTAATTTTTATTTATATGAAAAATTAGCATCAAATCCGGTTTTTACATAAAAAAAACACGCATACCTAGTTTCCCAGATATACGTGAGTCTCATTCTTTAAGATTTGCCAGACCAAAACTACGGTCGAGATTGTTGACAAACCACACAATATGTGCGAACTACTCCCTCACAGGATTCTTTTCTAATTCTTAACTAAGATAGCAGATTCTTAACCATTCGTCAACCTCATTTTAACATTTTTGTAACATTTCTATGATATTGTCCAATTTATTTCTTCTACATTTATAGGAAAAAAGGATTTACAGTTGACAATTGCTCCTTAAGATAGCTATAATAAGCCTAATTGAAGCATGAACAAAAGCTGTGACAAGAACAAGTACCTGTTTGTGAAACTTACAGAAAGCTGCCGGATGATGAGAGGCGCAAGGGAAGCATCTAGGGAATACATCTTCGAGCTTTGCACCGAATGATTTTTCTAGTAGGCTGCAACGTAGTAGCGCACGTTACAAGCGCCGGGGTGTTGTCGGACACTCACAGAGGTAGACAGTGTGAGCTGTTTACGAAAAAAGGTGGTATCACGAAGCGTATAGCCTCGTCCTTTTATAAGGGCGGGGCTTTTCTTATTTCCGCGAATAAGCAGAGAAAAATTGAGCATGCAAATATGGCTGCTTGCAGACAATATTTGAAATGCGAAAATTTGACGAGCAACGCGAACGAGGAAACCGTAGGTTTCCGAGTCTCTGCTTATGAGCATACCAAGAAAGGAGTACAAAATTATGACAGTATATGAAGAACTCGTTGCCCGTGGTCTTATTGCCCAGGTAACCAATGAAGAAGAAATTAAAAACTTAATCAACAATGGTAAAGCTACATTTTACATCGGCTTTGACCCAACAGCAGACAGCCTCCATGTAGGACACTTCATGGCACTTTGCCTTATGAAACGTCTTCAGATGGCTGGCAACAAACCAATCGCTCTTATCGGTGGCGGAACAGCCATGATTGGAGACCCATCCGGACGTACCGACATGCGTCAGATGATGACAGAAGAAACCATTGCACACAACGTTGAATGCTTCAAGAAACAGATGAGTCGTTTCATCGACTTCTCAGAAGGCAAGGCTCTTCTTGTAAACAACGCTGACTGGTTAACAGAACTCAACTACATCGATGTACTTCGTGAAGTTGGTCCACACTTCTCAGTAAACCGTATGCTTACCGCAGAATGCTACAAGCAGCGTATGGAAAAGGGATTAAGCTTCTTAGAATTCAACTACATGATTATGCAGTCTTACGACTTCTACAAATTATTCCAGGATTATGATTGTAACCTCGAATTTGGCGGCGACGACCAGTGGAGCAACATGCTCGGTGGTACAGAACTTATCCGTCGTAAGCTCGGCAAAGATGCTCACGCTATGACGATTACTCTTCTTCTTAACTCTGAAGGAAAGAAAATGGGTAAAACTCAGTCTGGTGCTGTATGGCTTGATCCTAACAAAACTTCTCCATTCGACTTCTTCCAGTACTGGAGAAACGTAGCTGACGCTGACGTACTTAAATGTATCCGCATGCTTACCTTCCTTCCAATCGAAGAAATCGAAGCTATGGATTCTTGGGAAGGAGCTCAGCTTAACCAGGCAAAAGAAATCTTAGCTTACGAACTTACAAAACTCGTTCATGGTGAAGAAGAGGCTGAAAAAGCGAAAGAAGCTTCACACGCACTTTTTGCAGGCGGCGGCAACTTAGCGAACATGCCAACAGTAGAACTTAGCACTGAAGATTTTGCTAACGGCAACTTAGATATCATGGCAGTTTTAGTAAAAGCCGGTCTCTGCGATAGCCGTTCAGATGCTCGCCGTGCTGTACAGCAGGGTGGTGTAACTGTTGCAGATGAAAAAGTAACAGATATCTCTACATCTTACGATGCAAGTGCTTTTGAAGGCGAAGGTCTTATCGTAAAACGTGGCAAAAAGAAATTTGCAAAATTAATTATGGCATAAATTTAGACCATATAACAAAACGCTCAGGAAACAAATTGTTCCTGAGCGTTTTTTATACTCTTTCAAATTATCCTTTTTCTACAAGTACTTAGATCCGCTTTAGATTGTAATAAATACACAAGTACCTGGTGCAATCTCCATTGTACCTGCTGGTGTGATTTCACCCTCCATAACTGGAAGCTCATCATTTTCACCCAACACAAGTGCTTTTCCGTTTAAATACATCACTGGTGAACGCATATCACCATTACCATCTAAGCGATAAACTGCAGCTTCTTTTGGAAGTTCTACTGTTGTAGTTTCAGTCTTAGAGTTGTTGATTACAAGGTATGCAATACCATCTTTTCCGTCTTTACGAGAGTGTGCAAATACATGTGCACCTTCACGAATTTCTTCTCCAGAGTCATATACGGTTTCCCCCATAAGCTGATTCCAAAGCACTACTGCAAAGTAGCTTGGACGTGGATTAAATGTACCATGCTGTAAGTAGCCATAGTCAGAAGATGCTAATGTATTGTGGAAAATAACACCTGGTGTAATTGTAGCAAAACAACCAAATTCGTTTAACGTACGGTGTACTTCTAAATAAGTAGAACCCCAAGTGTGTCCTCCGGCACCTGCATCACCAGATTCTGTTACCCACATTTGTCCACTTGTACAATATTTGTCTCTATATGGGATATATGCTTTTGCGCAGTTTCCTGCCATAGCTAAATATTTTTCTGATGTAGCCTCGGAAGCAGGCATAAACATAGTTGGGCTCATCGCTTTCATTCGCTCTGAAACACCATTGTAATAATGGTAACTAAAGATATCGATCTTTTCGGTACAGCCATCTAACAATTCTTTGGTTGAGCAGCTAGGGAATACATCTGCAACACCACCACCGCCTGATGTTTCTTCCTGTCCAGTCTCTTCTATATACTCTCTCATAGGCTCTGGATCACAAGTACATGGTCCTACTACAAGTACATCTGGATAATTTTCACGAAGCCATTTATGGAAAAGATCCTGGTCACGACGGAAATCTGCTGGAGTATATCCATCCATAATCGCATATAACATATTTGGTTCATTTGTAAATTCGACTGCCTGAATTGGCACTCCATGCTCTTTACTTAATGCAAAAATCTTTTCTGCCTGGCTTGGATTCCATGGCTCGTCATGTTTATGTAAACCTTCACAGTTTGCTAAAGAAATTAATAATTTACCATCAACAGCTTTTACAAAGTCTAAGATGTTTATCCACTGTCCTTTTGTCAAACGATTCTGATATCCTTCTGGAGCCTGACCTTCCCCATCAAAATCATAATAAGTTTTGGTAGCCCATCCACCTGAAACACGTACCCAAAGTCCTGGTGCAATTGCTTTTGCCAATTTAATTAGCTTTGGATTTTTACTGTCAATTGGATCAATCCACTCAAGCATGGATGCTACTGGATTACCTGTACTAAAATCTGGTGGCGGAACCTCCTGTGTACCAGCAATCTGTTCTGGTGTATATGCTTTCCAGAATGTACCACCTGTTACCTCTGTCATTTCTACGTTATACGATGTCATCGCAGGATTCATCTTACGAATTTCATTCAAACCCTCTGTACTAAGCTTTACAAACTCTCCCATTGGAAACTTCCCCCTTCTCCTTTTATAAAACCGAAATCTATATTTTTTATTTCGCCGACCGCGGTCGGTATTTATATTATAGCAAAGCCATGTATATAGGTCAAGAATTGCATTTCCTTTTTTATGGGGTATAATAATTTTGTGGTGTATAATAAATATGCAAAGATTAATCTGAAAATAAGAGGAATTAGAATATGACAAACAGAGAACAACAGGCGCATCAGACCTATGAACATATTTTAAAAACTGCAGAGCAACTACTCACTACATCTTCTTACGAAGAACTCTCTATCAGTGAAATTTGTGAAAAAGCTGGGATTTCGAAAGGCGGATTCTATCATCACTTTTCTTCCAAGGATGAGATTATCGCAATTTTGATTGGTCGCCAAATGCAGGCGCATGTGTATACTCGCATCGAACCTATGCTTGGGAAAAAAGATGCGCTGTCTTTGCTTGATACTTATTTTCAAGCTGGTCTGGACTATTTAAAAAACAGCCCAAAAGACACACTAGCACGATGCTGGCTGGCAATCTCACAGCACCAAGAATTGGCAACCTCTCATTTGTCTCTTCTTTCCTATCAGATGCTTCAAAATATTATCACACAAGGAATGGAAGAAGGATGTTTCCGCAAAGATATCGATCCTATTTTTTGCGCACAGTTTATCGCAGCAACTTACAGCGGAGTTCTGTTTCACGCAGTTTCCTTTGATGACGACGCATTGGCAAACGATTTTGCACAAAAGTCTATGGAACTTATTTGTAAGATAATTGCTTAGATTTTACTTCTCGAAATAAATATATACTGCATTCCATGCTACCGGCACTACGAAAGACATGATAAACACATACACGAAATTCTCCCACGAAATTCCCTGTACGGAAGTATCAATATGTGTAAAATAAAGCTGTACGAATAACGACACTACTGACACCTTCGCCATAATTCGCGCTACATAAAATAGCTTCATCTTCTTGACTTCTTTTCTGTCAATTGGGTAATACCTGAGTATTTCTGAAAACTTTCTCTTCTTGGCATTCTCCGTATACCCTTCAAATGGATAAATTCGCAGATTTCCTATCGCAACGCCTGTTATAGCCATCCAAAATGGAATGATATTACCATCCCAGTCCTCAAGCAACAACTGAACGGGAACAAAATTGTATACGAGGTGCATAAGCATTACCAGTGCTATCACAATCCAAGAAAAGACAAAAGATGTCCCTTTTCTAGAAAGCTCTTTATATATTTTTCTAACCTTTTGCTGCTCAACATTCATTTTACTCTCCCACTTTCTTTGCAATCGAATCAAATGTCAGCACTCCAACTACAGGAAATCCAAACACAAAAACAATGATATAAAAGAAATTCAACCATGAAATGGATTGATATGCGATAAGCGACACCACAATCTGCAAAACCAACCCTACTCCTGTTACCTTGCCAAGGAAAGAAACCAACTTCAAATTTTTGCTCTTCTGGATTTCCTTCTTATTAATTGGATGATAACGTAAAATCTCACTCATAAATCTACTTTTCTGATTATCTGTGTACTGGTTATATGGAATTTCACGAAAATATACCATCATAAAAGAGAGCATGGTTAGTACCCCTGGCATTAACCATGGAGAATCCTCTGTTTCCACAAAAAGTCCCTGTGCTGGCATCATACACAGAATCATAATGAGAAAAAGGAAAATACCAATTAAAAACCACGATACTGCTTTTGATACGCTTTTATCCCATAATCCTTTGAAAAATTTTTCTACTTTTATTTTTTCTGAATTCATAACTCATCCTTTCCACATGGATTCCATGTGTCATTTTCTATGGAAAAATATCCAACGTTTCGCCAAACTCGACTAATTTCCCATCTTCCATAATCCCTACGAAATCCATCTTTCTCTGGATTTCATCCTGAATATGGCTGGTCATTAAAATCGATGCATCTTCTTCTGCGATAATTTCCTGCAGCATCTTGAAATAATCGATACGAAATACTGGGTCCATGCCTGCAGTTGCCTCATCGATTAAATACAATGCTGGTTTATGAGCCATAGCAAATGCTGTCTGGAATTTGAACAACTCACCTCGCGACATTTTTCCTACGGTCTTTCCTGGAGAAAGATTCATTTTCTGCATTGCTTTGTAAAAACGGGTGTCGTCCCAATCATCATAAAGTGGTCCGAAAAGTTCTATATTTTCTTTCGCCGTTTTGTCGAACAAAAAACCTGTATTTTCATCCGAAATGAAGCCGATGCGATTCATCATGTGATAATGTTTGTCGCGGATATCTACGCCTTCAATGAGAATTTCGCCTGTGTACTGCTGCTTTGGACTCATGATGTAATCAATGAGTGTCGACTTACCAGCACCATTTTTGCCTGCGAGACCCATGATGTATCCCGGCTCTAAAGTAAAGCTCACATTCTGCAAATTAAAATGTTTTGTTTTTCCTGTTACATTTTTAAATTCCAGTATCATAAAGTGCCTCCGCCATTTCCAAAAATTCCTGACAGCTTAAGCCTGCATCCTTTGCTTCGCTAATAACCTCTGCCATTCTCTTTTCCAACATCATTAGCTGTTTTTCCTTCAAAAAGTCCGTGTTGTATTCGCAGACATAAAATCCTTTCCCTGCCACAGAACGAATCAAGCCTTCTTTTTCCAACTCCTCATACGCACGTTTTGTAGTAATAACACTAACCTGCAAATCTCCAGCAAGCGCACGAATGGAAGGAAGTGCTTCGTTGGTTTTCAACTCCCCTGTCACAATTGCATTTTTCAGTTGGTTTACAATCTGCTCATAGATTGCTAATGTACCTTGCGGTTGAATTACGATTTTCATATTTATCACTTTGCCCAAAAGGCGCTCCTCATTATTTTACTTTTCCTAAAACGTTGAAGTTTTCTTCATAGTTACATGCATCTACAATTGTCCATAAGAAGCGAGTTTTAATAATCACAATATCCATAACTATCATAATCGCCAGCGGAATCACATACCATAATATGCTTACTAATATAGAACCATCTTGTCCTACCTCAACCATACTTGCAATGAAATGATATACCGCAGAGTATACCATGCACAGCATATTCAACCATGCCTCTTTTCCTGTACCATCTTTACCTCGTACTGCATAACGAATATATCTGTCAAACTTACTGCGAAGGGAACTACACACATACATGCCAATTCCGAATGAAATCATTGCTACTACACAAGCTAAAATTTGAAGTGGATGAATGTCATATATGAATCCACGAACGATATGTAATATCAACCCAATCAACGTAGGAAATCCTATCTTAATATAAAGAAGATTCTTTACATATTCGGCTCTTTGTGATGCCTTCATCGGCAAAAGATATATTTGTTTTGGCATCGATAATTTTTGTTTCAAATTACTCCACCACATTACCAGATATGGAGTAAGATTGACTGCGTAGAACCAAATCTTTCTACCAGTGTCTCCATCGAAATCAAAATCATTAATAATTGGAACCATGATAAACCAATATATCCAAACCCCAACTAGGCCAAAATTATTTATATATTTATAATTCCTTGGATGTAGGGAAGCTAAATAGCTTCGCCATGCCTGTTTAAACATTTTCTACTCCTTTTTCGCAAACAAATCGAATTTTACCTGTTGAGGTTCAACCTTACCTTCTACTTTAAAAGCTACTTCATAATCACCTGCATGTACGATAGTCGCCTGGTATTTCTTTTGGATAATCAAGATATCCAGTATTGGTAAAATAATAGCAGCAATTACCACGAAGTAATTACAGAAAGCTGCCAAACTTTCTTCTGCACCAATTTCTAAAAATGCAATGAATGCCATTATTAAAATTGCAATAACCATTGCCCATAAGTTAATCCCTTTTCTCTTGACCGAAATTAAATGAGCAACTCCGATTGATAAATTGGCAAGTACCATGATAAGCACTTTTCCGATATGGAATCCTGTGAAGATTCCCCATACAACTTCGATACCGATTCCCAAAAGAACACTTGCACCGATTTTTATAAATAGTACATTCTTAATATACTCATCTCTCTCCTGCGCTTTCATTGGAGACAAATACATTGCCTTTGGCATCAAGTATTTCGAATTGATATTGCTCCATTCCATAATCATAAATGGTATCATACGCATAAACATGAGGGCCATCACATTATAAAATTCTATATTATCAGATACTGCATTCATAATAAGCGGATATATCACAAACCAGTAAATTAATGGGAAAATCGCCCCGTTATCATATGCTTTTCTTAAATATCTTGGATGAAGAGAAGCTAGATAGCTTCGCCATGCTTGTTTCAGCATAATTCTCACCTCACTCCTTTTTTAGGATTCTTTCACTCTTGTATCCGTTCCCTATATGACTAGATTTCAACGCCCTTGGTTCTTTTTGTCACGAAATACATAAACTCTTCAATCGTTGGTACACTTACCGTATAAGATGCATCGTATGTATCAATCGGTCTGTGACGGATAAGTGCTTTTGTTGCAAATTCACCTTTTTCCATGTGGATGACTTTTTGCTCTGGCAAAAGCTTCATACGGTAATCTTCGCCAGCTACAATGCGGTATTTACTGCGAAGTTCCTCGATATCCATTGCAGTAAGAATGCTTCCATTTTCCATATAAACAATGTAGTCTGCCATTTTATCCAAGTCGTCAGTTAAATGCGTTGCAAGGATAACTGTGTGCTCGCCATCTGCGATGAAATCCTTTAAGGATTTTAAAAACTCATCTCTGAACTCTGGATCAAAGTTTCCTGTAGGTTCATCTAAAATTAAAAACTTTGGATGATGTGCTAAAGCACATGCGAACTGGAACTTTAATTCCTCACCTTTTGACAATCCTTTGTATTTTCTCTTAGGATCTAAATCATAAGATTTTAACTTTTCCAACAAATACGCTTCATCGTAGTTCGAATAAAATCTTCCGTAATAAGCTGCATTTTCCTGTAAGGTCATGTAATCTTCATAAAGTCTTTCCTGAAGCACAACCCCGATGCTATCGTGAAGTTTTGCTTCATCTTCCGGATACTTCATCCCCATCAACTCCATGCTACCTGAGTCAGGTTTGTACAAACCCATGAGCACATGTAAGAGAGAAGTTTTGCCACATCCATTGGCTCCAATCAATCCGATAATATATCCTTCTGGAATTTCTAAGCTAATATCTCTTAAATAAAATGTTCCAATCAGTTTTCTTATTTTATCTAATTTAATCATAGATGCGTCCTCCTGATTTCGTTCGCTTATTGCACTGTGTATATTTAACTGTGTATCTGTATATATACACATATACAGCATATATACACAGTTGTCAATAGGTTTTCTAGAAAAAATTCTTTTTTAAATTTTTTTTAATCCAAATAAAAACCGACCTCTCATA
Source organism: Agathobacter sp. (assembly GCA_045530745.1). Lineage (GTDB taxonomy): Bacteria > Bacillota > Clostridia > Lachnospirales > Lachnospiraceae > Roseburia. Next base: position 72,056 of record JAZSCQ010000002.1, on the reverse strand, counting down.
GTTAGACAAACATCTAACTTGTAGGTCGGTATCTTTTTACTCTTCTATTAACTTAGCTTTTAATCGCATGTAAATTGGAATTAGTAACAAGGTCACAGCCAAGCCGTATATGACACTTAGAATAGAAACCAAAACACGGACTCCAAAGCTTGCCATATCCGATAGTTCTCTAAAGGATGTTACTATACCAATTCCGAAAGACATCATGCCCACCACGTTAATCGATATCATTGCCGTTTTTACTGCAAGCAACGATTTCTTCACCTGGCGAATTTCTGTACTTGCAAATTTTTTCAATGCCAACGGAAATGCTTTTACGAAATCCTTCAACACACCTGCTATACACATCACAAGTATTGTCATTACCATCACATATATAAAAATTGGAACATCAATAAAATATCCAACTGCTCCAAATCCGCCCCACATAATAATCGTGAGCCACACGACAAAAGCTAATACTGCTACTCCTAGCATAAATCCAAACCACTCTCTAATGTCTCGTTTGTAATTTTCGCTACTCTCCTGCATGAGACTTATGATATTTTCTTCCGCTTTCTTACTATATTCCTGCGACGGCAAACGTTCCCCGGACAACAGCTCATTCACATTTATCTGTAATATTCTGCAAAGCCCTTCCATAACCGCATAATCAGGCATTCCGTTTCCACATTCCCACTTGGATATGGTTTTGTTGCTGATACCAAGCCTTTCCGCTAAATCCAACTGTGTGAGGTTTTGCTCCTTACGCATTTCTGCAATAAATTTTCCGATTTTAATCTGATCCATGTATGTACTCCTTTTCACCATTCTGCTTCCCATAAATAGAAATTCATGTTATAGAATTTTTATATTTCTAAGCGATCACTTGGTATATCATATTATGGCAGAATGCTACAAGTTTTCCAATCCAAAATCTGTGGAATATTGTAATTCTACGCATTCTACGATTCGTAGAATTACAATTTTACTACAGAAAATAATAATTGATCATCATCTCAATCATTTCAAATGTTAATGGTGCTTCTAGATTCTCATAAGTTGTTATCAAATTGATTCCTGGCATAATATTATGACTTGAATAGGTCTGCAATTTAAAATGCATATTCCTTACATATTCCGGCTTATCAAGCAAGCCAAAATGTTCCCAATAATACGTCTGCCCTGTCTTGGGATGTCGAATTGTAAAATCAGGATACATTGCTGCATTCCCTATGTCCAACTTTGCTTCATATCTACATGGAATTTTATACTGTTTTAGTACCTTTGCAATCATAGCTTCTGACTTAGAGCGTACAAATTCATTTGCACTAACTTTGTGTGTCAAATGCTCTGGATTTTTGGGATTTGTTTCATATGGAGATTTCATCCATTCATCTAACTCCTTAGATAATGGCGAGAAATATGGAGAAAGAAGTTTTTCAACTTCTGGAGAATCCATAAGTAGCTGCTCTACCTCGGATTTGTAATTAGAATAACGTCTCAGATATAAGTCTATTGCATATTTCTCATGATTTAGATCATTTCTTAGCGCAGATAAGTATTTCTTCGCTGCTAATTTTTCTGCAAATGGTCGTTCTTTTTTCGGAATATATGTTTTTCTTTTTCCGTCACTGTATTCCCATTTATAATAAGGGCCCATGCGCGAACATATCAATTTACCTTCTGGCAATTTTTTCTGTTCTTTCTCTATACTCTGTAATTTATCCTCAATTTGCTCTCGCCTTCGAAGCATTCGTTCGTAAATAATAATCCCTCCTCTAATACTCTATTTAATTCGGTGTCACGCATATCCGTATTATATTACATATTGGAACATGCTGTAAAGTAAAACTGAACATTATTTGCATAGATTTCTCTTAATTATGTCTATTATCATCTTTATCTCTCATAAGGGAAAATAATTGTTCGCTTTCCTATTCATTTATCTCTCAATTAAGTCTATACACAAACTTATATTGTCTAAGACTTAAACATATGCCTTCTCTCTTTTTAAAAATATATAAATTTTCCCTTTACGTAAACATTTTATCACTAAGACAAAATTAGGCCTTCCAACGTAATCCTCTACTATTTAAATTTTCTCTCTCAGCATACAGATTTCATCATAGAGAAAATCTCTTGCTCATGTTTTCCCTCAGCATGTATACACAAGGTCATAGGCTTAAATGCCCAAGAAGCAACAAAATATCACGCGCGGCCGCAGCCCCGCGCCAGCCCAGCTGGCGCAAAAAAGCCGTCACAGCCCACCGCGCGTCATTTTCAACCTATCCCCTACCTTCGCTTACATCATATTCATAGAAATTCCCTGCAACATTCACTTGTACGCTTCGCTCCAATCCTTCGCTTATACGCTTTCGCCTCGCTCTAACAATTTCACACATTATTCATCGCATAGTTAGCTCGGCTTCGCTCCAACCAAAAAGGTCCAGCCCCTACGGGCTGGACCTTCATTCATCCTTTTACTTGTTCGCTACGTCGATACGAGTCAATGCTCTGCGGAGTGCAAACTCTGCACGCTTGATATCGGTCTCCATAGTCTTGTTTGCGATGTGTTCTTCGGCACGAGCTTTTGCTGCTTCGGCACGAGATACATCGATTTCTTCTGGCCATTCTGCAATTTCTGCCAGAAGAGTTACCTTATCTCCAAGGATTTCTGCGAAGCCAGAATGTACTGCTGCCACAATTTCATCATCACCACTATGGATGACAACTGCTCCTGGTGCAAGTACTGTTGTCATTGGAATATGCTTTGCATAGATACCTACATCACCTGCTGTGGTGGTAAATTCCAAGAACTCTGCTTCTCCTTCGTAGAAAATACGGTCTGGAGTAATAATCTCTACTTTGAAAATTTCTGCCATAGGCACCTCCTATTGCATACGAGCACGTACTTCGTCGATACTTCCTGCATTTAAGAAATGTCCTTCTGGAATATCATCGTGTTTTCCTTCTAAGATTTCACGGAAGCCACGGATGGTTTCAGAAATTGGAACGTATTTTCCTTCAAGACCTGTAAACTGTGTAGCAACTGAGAATGGCTGAGATAAGTATCTCTGAATCTTTCTTGCACGGTTAACTACGAGTTTGTCGTCTTCTGATAATTCGTCCATACCAAGAATTGCAATGATATCCTGTAATTCTTTGTATTTCTGTAAAATTTCCTGTACGCCACGAGCCACTTCAAAGTGTTCCTGTCCAACGATGTTTGGATCAAGGATACGAGATGTAGAACCGAGTGGATCTACCGCTGGATAAATACCTAAAGATGCGATAGAACGGTCAAGTACGGTTGTAGCATCCAAGTGAGCGAATGTAGTCGCTGGAGCTGGGTCAGTTAAGTCGTCCGCAGGAACGTATACAGCCTGTACAGATGTAATGGAACCATTCTTGGTAGAAGTGATTCGTTCCTGAAGAGCACCCATTTCTGTCTGAAGAGTTGGCTGATAACCTACAGCTGAAGGCATACGTCCAAGGAGGGCGGATACTTCAGAACCAGCCTGTGTGAAACGGAAGATATTGTCAATGAATAACAATACGTCTTTTCCGCCTCTGTCACGGAAGTATTCTGCCATTGTAAGACCAGTAAGAGCAACACGCATACGTGCTCCTGGTGGCTCGTTCATCTGCCCGAATACCATGGTTGTTTTATCGATAACGCCTGATTCTTTCATTTCGTAGTAAAGGTCGTTACCTTCACGAGTACGCTCACCTACACCTGCGAATACAGAGTATCCACCGTGCTCAGTAGCGATATTGTGGATTAATTCCTGAATAAGAACGGTTTTACCTACACCAGCACCGCCGAACAGACCAATCTTACCACCCTTCTGATATGGGCAGAGAAGGTCAACGACTTTGATACCGGTTTCTAACATTTCCTGTGATGTAGCCTGTTCTTCAAAGGCTGGAGCTGGTCTATGGATTGCCCAGCTTTCATCTGTTACAGGAGGATCAATTTCATCTATTGGATCGCCTAATACATTGAACATTCTGCCCAATGTGTTTTCGCCAACTGGTACTGTAATAGGAGCACCAGTTGCGATGGCATCCATTCCACGAACCAAACCGTCAGTTGGTCCCATGGCAATACATTTTACTGTATCATCACCCAGATGCTGAGCAACTTCTACAACTAATTTACCACCATTTTTAAGTGGTACATCAATCGCATCGTTGATTTCTGGCAAAGCGCCTTCGGAAAATTTGATATCCAAAACGGCACCAATGATCTGAGTAATTTTACCTACATTACTATTTGCCATTGTATATTTTCTCCTTACTATTATCGTTTCTAGAAAATTTAGTTAATTGCATTCGCTCCGGCAATAATTTCCGTAAGCTCCTGCGTAATCGCGCCCTGACGCGCTCTGTTAAATTTCAGTGTCAAATCACTAATAATTTCATCTGCATTGCTGGTAGCAGAATCCATCGCCTGCATTCTTGCGCCGTTTTCGCTGGCTACTGACTCTACGAGTGCGCCATAGAAAAGGCTGGTTACGTATTTTGGAATAACGAGATCCAATGCTTCCTCTGTGTTTGGTTCAAAATTCATCATAACATTGTCATCTTCTTCCACTTCACCCATCCCCTCGGTATCTACTGGAAGTAGTTTAATCAAAGTTGGAATATGTGTTACCGTGTTCTTAAAATGTGTGTATGCCAGATAAATTTCACCAATTTCGCCATTTGCAAAGGAGTCGAGAACCACCTTGCAAAGTTTCATAGCATCTTCGTACGTTGGATCGTCCATAATGTCGGAACGATTTTCCTTAATATTATAACCGCGACGTGATAATGCGTCGTATCCCTTAGAACCTAATGCATAGATATCGAGGTCTTCTTTCTTAAAATCACCATTTGTGATGAGCTTGACTACGTTGGAATTGTAGCCGCCTGCAAGACCACGATTTGATGTAATCACGATAACTGCTTTACGCTCCGATTCGCCTGCTGTCAAATATGGATGGATGATGTTGCCACTCTTTTTGAGCATTGAGCTAACGGTTTTATACATCTTGTCGGTATAAGGATTGGTTTTTTCAGCTCTGGTTCTTGCTTTCTGCAATTTAACGGTAGAAACCAGCTTCATAGCCTTTGTAATCTGCTGGGTGCTTGTGACACTGTTTTTTCTACGCTTAATATCGCGCATGGAAGCCATATCTCACACCTGCTTTCTGCCGTTTTATTTGAATGCCTGTTTACATTCTTCGATTGCTTTTACAAGTAATTTTTCTGTTTCTTCGTCTATTACCTTTGTGGTACGAATTGCTTCTGGAATTTCTGGATATTTGGTTTCCACATATTCGAACAATTCTGTTTCAAAACGAAGTACATCATCAACATCGATATCTAAGAGATATTTCTGAGTTGCTGCGTAGATAATCATAATCTGACGTTCTACTGTCATTGGCTTGTACTGTGGCTGTTTGAGCATTTCTTTGATGCGGGCACCCTGTGCCAAACGCATTGTTGTATCTGCATCAAGTTCAGAACCGAACTGAGCAAATGCTGCAAGCTCTGTATACTGTGCCAAGTCACCACGAATTGGTGCAGCAATCTTCTTCATCGCTTTAATCTGAGCAGAACCACCTACTCGGGATACAGAGATACCAGCGTTTACGGCTGGACGGAAACCAGCATTGAATAATTCTGTTTCCAAGAAAATCTGTCCGTCTGTGATGGAGATAACGTTTGTAGGAATGTATGCTGAAACGTCACCTGCCTGTGTTTCGATAATAGGAAGAGCTGTTAAGGAACCGCCACCTAACTTGTCAGAAAGACGAGCTGCTCTTTCTAATAATCTTGAATGTAAATAGAATACGTCACCTGGATAAGCTTCACGTCCTGGTGGTCTCTTTAACAGTAAGGATAAGGTACGGTAAGCAGCCGCATGTTTACTTAAGTCATCGTAGATAACTAATACGTCTTCGCCGTTTTCCATCCATTCTTCACCAATCGCACAGCCTGCGTATGGTGCAATATACTGAATTGGTGCAAGTTCTGATGCTGTAGCTGCTACTACTGTTGTATATGCCATAGCGCCGAACTGCTCTAATGTGTTTACAATAGAAGCTACTGTAGAAGCTTTCTGGCCGATAGCAACGTAAATACATTTTACGCCCTGGCCCTTCTGGTTAATGATTGTATCGATGGCGATAGCAGTTTTACCTGTCTGACGGTCACCGATGATAAGCTCACGCTGTCCACGTCCGATTGGAATCATGGAGTCGATCGCCTTAATACCTGTCTGTAATGGTGTATCTACTGATTTACGAGCGATAACACCAGATGCAACTCGCTCAACTGGACGGAACTTGTCAGATTCGATAGGTCCTTTACCATCGATAGGCTGTCCAAGTGCGTTTACTACACGTCCTAACATTGCATCTCCAACTGGAACTTCTACTACACGTCCAGTAGTTTTAACGGTATCACCTTCGTTAATATTACGCTGTGCACCGAGTAATACGGCACCAACGTTATCTTCTTCAAGGTTTAATACCATTCCGTATACTTCACCAGGGAATTCCAAAAGTTCACCCTGCATTGCGTTTTCCAAACCATGGATACGAGCAACACCGTCAGCTACCTGGATAACAGTACCAACGTCGGCTACTTCAAGCTGGGAAGCGTATCTTTTAATCTGTTCTTTAATCACAGAACTGATTTCTTCTGGTCTTAAATTCATGGAGCGCATTCACCTACTTTCAACTGAATATTGGATAATTCTCTGGTTAAATCATAAAGTTTTGTTTTGATACTGCTGTCAACTACACGGTCACCAATGCGAATTACCATGCCACCGATTAACTCGGTGTCTACACTATAGTGCATTTCGAATTCCACATACTTTGTGGTTTCTAATAATCGTTTTTCTACTGCTTTTTTCTGTGCATCGCTAAGTTCAATAGCTGTACTTACATAAGCAGTTCCGATATTCTTGTGTTCTTTTACACGATCGAGGAAGTAATTTAATACATCATCAATTTCTGCGAAACGTCCTTTCTCTGTCAACTGGTACAGAAGACCGGAAAGTTCCATGGAAACACGACCTTTGAATATGTCTTCCACGAGTGCTGTCTTTTCTTCTTTTGCAATTTTCGGATGATTCATCAGTTTGCCAAGGTCCTGGTTCTCCGCCAGTGCTTCAAGCACGACTACAACCTCTTCCTGCAATGAATCGATCTTGTTTTCTTCCAGGGCCAGCTCAAACAGTGCATCACCGTATGTTTTTGATACTAGCTTAGCCATGTTGAATCACCCATCTCCTTTAAGGTCTCTTCTACCAATGATTCCTGAACTTCAGTATCAATAGAAGCAGAGACAACCTTCTGTGCCATTAATCCTGCAACTGTGATGATTTCTTTCTTTACATCATCCATTGCACGTTTCTGTTCAAGCAGAGCTTCATCCTGCGCATGTTTGACAATACGACGAGCTTCATCTTTGGCCTCGTCCACGATACGCTGTTCGTTCTTTAAGGCTTTCTGACGAGCTTCGCTAAGAATTGCTTCTGCTTCTTTTTCAATATTTTTCAGCTTGCTTTCATACTCGGCTTTTAATGCCGCTGCACTTTCAGAAGCTTCCTTTGCATCGGAAATATCCTTTGCAATTCTGTCCTGTCTGTCCTTTAACAATGCTCTCGCAGGGTTAAATAACAGATTGGAAGCTACTAAGAAAAGTACCAAGAGGGCTATGCCCATGAGTAAAACGTCGAAAATAAGCTGAGGGTCTAAACCAAATAAAAAAGTCTGACTTGCCAGCAATGTCTTACTCTCCTTTCATTTTCTAAGAAAAATTTTAGCCTAATGGTTTTACGAAGAGTAAAAGCATAGCGATAAGAAGTCCGTAAAGACCTGTTGTTTCGGCTACGGCCTGTCCTAATAACATAGTAGACATAATCTGTCCCTGTGCGCCTGGGTTACGACCTACTGCTGCTGCACCGTGACCAGCTGCGATACCCTGACCTACACCAGGTCCGATACCAGCGATAACTGCTAAACCTGCACCGATTGCTGAACATGCTCTAATTAAATCCTGTCCGTTAATATCCATAAAATAAATCCTCCTAAAAATATAATAATTTCCATATTTAGTTTTCTGTTAAATTAGTCCGCGTCTCCGCAGGCACTTGCAATGTATGTCATCGTCAACATACAGAATACATACGTCTGAATTGCTCCTGAGAACAAGTCAAAGTACACATGGAGTGCTGCTGGCCATACAAGGGCAAACATTTGCAACAGTCCATAAACCAGTGCCATCATAACCGTTCCGGATAATACGTTGGCAAACAAACGGAGTGACAACGAAATTGGAACCGCGATATCACTGATTAAGTTAATTGGCAGCCAGATTGGCAACCAAGGTGGCAGTGGCGAACACTTGTCGATCCATATCTGCTTCAGACTCTGATGCTTAAATGTATTGATGTGAATCAGAGAGAACGTAACCAGACCTAAACAAAGTGTTGTACCATAATCTGCGGTAGGCGGTCTAAGACCTAGCAGACCGGAAATATTGGAAATCAGGATGAAAATAAATATCGTACCGATATAGTTCATAAATCCTGGTGCCCATTTTCCCATGGAGTCCTGTACCATACCCTGTAATAGTTCCATTATCAGCTCAATCACATTCTGTGCTGCACCCGGCACTTCTGTCGCATTCTTAAGAACACGGTTAGCCCAGATACAAAAGCCGATGATAATCGCCATGACAATTAAGATACAGGCATGCGATGTCGTAATCCAGACCGTCGTTCCCATAAATTCAAGTGGAATAATTCCATGAATCATGAAATCGATGTCACCCGACTGCGACAGTAAAATCGCTTGATTCACATAGTCACCTCCTTATTTATTTTTTCCTTTTCACTTATTTCACTATTTTCATCGATGGAAGCCGCATCAAAACTTCCACTAGATTTGTTAACAAGCTTGTTTAGGAGTGGCTGCATGTAAGCTGAAATCTTTAGCCCCATCACTCCTAAAAAGGCGGTAAACAAATTACCGAATTCAAAATAGCCCAATATTCCAAAAAGTATCGCAACGACTATGTATCGCAACATAGATTTCACAGCTACTCTTTTATTGGCATTGCCTTCTCCATCGAATGTCACCGCATCATAGATGACCGTAGCGAGGTTAATCGCCATTCCGATGCCGATAGCCACTCCATACCAAAGTCCTATGGAATAGCCTATTTTGTCCTCGACGAACCACACGCCCGTCAGCTGGACTAATAAACCAAATATCACAATTCCCGCTATTAATCCTGGTAAAGCGGGGTTAATTCTTCTTAACATCTTTCTCCTTCTTTGCCCTCTTATCTGTCTTCTTTAAGTATTGCTTTACCATCTTAAAGATACTGGTATATCCTGCAAGTGCACCTATGAAAAATAAAGGAATCACAATCCAATCCATATTATATTTATCACCTATCCATACTCCCAAAGCAATGCACATTGCAATCGGTATTATCATGTTCAACCCAAACTGCAAAACCATGGAAAAGGACTCTGTTATTTCATGCATATTTATCTTTTTCATAGAATTCCCTTTATACAGACAAAGTTATATATTATTATAACATTTTCACACAAAATGTCTATAAAATTAAATGGACAGATTATGATTTTTGCCACATTTACCAAATATTTCATACTATTTTTATAAAAATAAAATACCCAAGAAGCATTCTACTTTCTTCTTGGGTATCTCGTTATTCTTTATTTAAGATTTTTACTAGTTTTTTGATGGATTTACGCAGGGTTTCATAGCACAAGCCATAGGACTGTAATGAACCTCCATATGGATCCAGAATCTCTAGTTCATCACCTACAAAATCAGTAAGTACATGTACATTTTCTGCTATGGCATTCCCATAATGAGACAATACTTTCTCTTTCTGGCTTCTTTCCATGGTTAGTATCAGGGTATTCTCTGTTATTTCACTATTTTTCAGTGGCTTTGATGTAAATTTTTCCAAACAAATACCATTACTAATAAGTACCGCTTCAGCTTTTCCATTCATCGGCTCTGGAAAAGAAACTACCAAACCTCTTGCCAATACTTCTACATCCATTTTTAATGTTAAGTCATTCAATATTCCCATTGCCATTGGCTCTCTACAGCTTCCTGAGCGGGCAACGAAAATAATTCTCTCTAATTTGTCCATACTGCCTCCTGCTTTATACGTGGATGACCTGATGGCCTGCTGCCTTTAGCAGACGATTCATAATGGCCTGTCCAATTCGAGGGGTTTTAAAGCTCTCTGAGTAGATGACATCTACATCTAGTTTGTCACAATCACGGAGTATCTTATACATATGTCTTGCAATAGAATCTTCCTCTTCTCGCTTTCCAATGCTAAGTACAACATCCGCTTCATAAAGGGACTTGGTTTCTTCGGTCGCAATCACGGCCGCTTTTAAGCCCTTTTCCTTTGCATCCTGGATAGACTTTGTAATTTCCTCTACTACTTTTGCTTTCTCTCCATCCACAATTATCATATCTGCCTTTGGTGCATAGTGCTTATACTTCATGCCTGGTGCCTTAGGTTTCGTCGTATCATCAGCCGCAATAATACCCGGATCAATGATAACTTCTTCTCCCAGCACTTCGGACAACATCTCCGGTGTAATATAGCCTGGACGAAGCACCATTGGTACCTCTTCCGTCAAGTCGATAATGGTGGATTCAATTCCGATACCTACAAGACCACTATCCAAAACCATTGCGATTCTTCCATCTAAATCCTCCATTACATGGGAACCTTCCGTTGGACTTGGGCGACCAGATGTATTGGCGCTAGGTGCCGCAATTAGCTTGCCACTTCTTCGGATTAGCTCTAACGCAACTGGATGATTTGGCATGCGTACCGCTACGGTATCGAGGCCCCCTGTCGTTGCATAAGGTACATTGTCATTCTTCCATACTACCATCGTAAGTGGTCCTGGCCAAAATGCATCTGCAAGTTTTCGTGCTTGATCTGGTACTTCCTTCGCTACTCTTTCCAAATCACTTACCTCTGCAATATGCACAATGAGGGGATTATCCGAAGGACGTCCCTTGGCTGCATATATCTTCTTGGCTGCCTCTGGATGAAGTGCATCCCCGCCTAAGCCATATACGGTCTCTGTTGGAAATGCCACAAGCTCACCTGCTGCAATGAGATCTCCTGCTTCCTGCATCTGCTTTTCATTTATATTATCTAATTCTATTTTATAAAGTATCGTTTCCATATTTATCTGTTTCTTTTCCATTTCGTAAGTATGTCTTTTTTGCTTTGATTATTATAGTCTATCCATAATTTTCTTGTCAACAAATTCACAAATTCTCGGTATTTGCTTGCACTTTTCCACAAGTTGTACTAAAATAGCAATAAGTCTTATGACTTAATAATGATCATTATTCTATAAGGAGGAACAAAATTATGGCATATGTAATTTCTGACGCTTGTGTAAGCTGTGGAACATGTGAAGGCGAATGTCCAGTAGGCGCTATCTCAGCTGGTGATGGACAGTACGTTATCGACGCTGACGCATGTGTAGATTGTGGTACTTGTGCTGGTGCTTGTCCAGTAGGTGCTATCAACGCATAATTAATTTTGTACATGAAAAAGGCTGTCACATTTGTGGCAGCCTTTTTTTATTCTGTTTTTGAGGGCTTATTGAAAAACGGTTTCTTGCGGATAACACCGCGTATTGCCGCATCCAGTTTACGATATCTCTCCTCCTGAGCCGCATCCTGCTCTCTCATAAGATAGTTCATCTCCTTTAATACTCGCTCCTGCACATCCTTTCCGATACTTTCACTGAGCGCCTCATTATTCTGTGCAATGGCTTGTCCGACAATATCACTCATTAACTCCCGAAATTGTGCCATACGTTCTTCTGGAGATAAACCCGTGGTTTCTTGTATCTGTGGCTGAGACTTTGATGCTAACGGCATATAACCCACTTTCTTTGCAGACGACACATCCTGACCTGCCGTATCGATATCTTCATCCATCGTGTTCACATACCAGTCTTTGCTTTCTTCTTCCTTTACAGGTGTAATCTTCCCATTATGTAAAATCATACGAATCGCCCTTAGCTGATAGCCCTGCTCCTTTAGCTCCTTGATTCGCTGAAACTCCTTGATATTCTCTCGTGTATAGTATCTATGCCCCATCTCATTTCTTGGGATGTCAAGCTCTAGTTCCTCTTCCCAGTAACGTAACACATGCGTCTCCACATGCACCATATCGGCTGCATCGGAAATCATGTAACGTAACTTTTCCACGCACATTCCTCCTTATACTTGATTCTATCCTAATTATAAAGATTGTCCTATATACATTCAAACAAAATCGTTCGCCTTATTCTCTCACTATTCGACAGCTACACTCATTTTTGTACCGTAAACCTCATTGCCAGATTTCGAAGTTTGTAACTTTGGCAATTTCTCAGCGTATATTAAAACCGACCTTTTCCTATACAATTTATTAACCTTGCGAAGACACATAGCTTTTCTTAGTACTTTGTACACAAATAGCAATTCGCTGACACGACGTCAGCGAAAGCCTTAACGGAGCCATGGATGGCGACTTTAAGGCGTTTGCGTTACTCTAAATTACCCTTCATTCAAAGTACTTAGAAAAACTAGTGTCGTAGAACTAGTTAATAAATTGTATAGGAAAAGGTCGGTTTTTAATATACACTCTTAATGCTCGAGGTTTGCAAACTTCGTATACTCTGGTAACCACGCGAGGTTTACCGTTCCAATAGGGCCGTTACGCTGTTTTGCGATAATGATTTCAGAGATTCCCTTAAGCTCAGTATCCTTATTGTAGTAATCATCACGATAAATAAACATTACTACGTCGGCATCCTGCTCGATGGCTCCTGATTCACGAAGGTCTGACATCATAGGTCTATGATCAGGTCTCTGTTCTACCGCACGGGAAAGCTGGGAAAGTGCAACAACTGGTACACTAAGCTCTCTAGCAAGCGCCTTTAAAGAACGAGAGATATCGGAAATTTCCTGCTGACGGGATTCTGTTCGTCCAGAACCAGTCATCAACTGTAAATAGTCGATGATAATAATATCAAGACCATGTTCTAATTTATACTTACGGCATTTGCTTCGTAATTCGTTGATGCTGATACCTGGAGTATCATCGATAATGAGCTTAGAATCACCGATGATTCCAGCACCTTCTACAAGCTTCTCCCAGTCTGCATCCGAAAGATTACCAGTACGAAGTGCCTGCGCATCTACTCTGGATTCGAGAGAGAACAGACGGTTAACAAGCTGTTCTTTCGACATTTCGAGTGAGAATATAGCAACACTCTTCGCTTCGTGGAATGCTACATACTGTGCAATATTAAGTACGAAAGCTGTCTTACCCATAGATGGACGAGCAGCAACCAAAATTAAATCGGATGGCTGAAGACCTGCTGTTCTATAATCCAGGTCCACAAAACCTGTTGGAATACCTGTTACAGTACCCGACTGCTTGGATGCTTTTTCAATCTTCTCAAGCGCATTCATAACAACCTGACGGATTGGAACGAAGTCGCCACCGGAACGGCTGTTTAATAATTTGAACACATCTTTTTCTGTTTTATCCAATACGCTTTCCAAAGATTCTTTTCCAGCATAACATTCGTTTTCAATATCTTCCATAACACGAATGAGTCTTCTCTTGATTGCAAGGTCGCTTACAATATTAGCATAATACTTGATATTTGCAGAGGTTGGAACTGCATTGAGTAAGTCTCGTACAAATTCCAAACTGGAAATTTCACTTGGAACGTCTTTTTCTTTTAATTTATTTTGTAAAGTAACCAAATCTACTGGGAGGTTTGCTGTGAAAAGCTCGCTCATTGCCTCAAAGAGAATTCCGTACTGTTTGTGATAGAAATCATCTTTGTGCAACATTTCTGTAGCTGTCACAATTGCATCTCGATCCATAATCATAGAACCGATAACTGACTGCTCCGCCTCTAAGCTATTTGGCATAATTCGTTTGATCATTGCCTCTTCCAAAGGATTTTCCTCCTGCTTTTATCCTTCTACTACCTGTACTGTAAGTTTGGTTGTAACTTTCTGGTGAAGTTTTACTGGGATTTCATAAGTACCTAATGCCTTGATAGGATCATTAAGCTGCATTTTCTTCTTGTCTAATTCCAAATCAATCTGTGCTTTTGCAGCTGCTGCGATTTCTTTTGTAGAAACGGTACCAAACAATCTGCCGCCGTCACCGCATTTTACTTTGATAACAACCTTCTTGGTTTCGATTTCTTTGCCTAATGCTACTGCTGCCTCATATTGTTCCTGAGCAACTTTTTCTTCATGCTTTTTCTGAAGTTTTAAGTCGTTTAAAGCCTTTGGAGTTGCTTCTACTCCAAGCTTTTTGGCGATAAGGACATTACGGGCATATCCGTCACTTACTTCGATAATCTCACCCTTTTTGCCCTGCGCTTTTACATCTTCTAATAAAATAACCTTCATTTATTCAATATCTCCTTCTCTAAGCATCTCTTCCAAGGTTTCCTTAATAATGCGTTTTGCCTCATCCATGGTACAATCCACAAGCTGAGCCCCTGCAACATTGAGGTGTCCACCACCGCCAAGACGTTCCATAATAATCTGCACGTTAATTTCATCTATAGAACGAGCACTTACAAAAATCTTGTCATTATATTCGGTTAATACAAAGGATGCTTTAATTCCTATTACATTCAACAATTCATTTGCAGCCTGAGCACCAACGATAGTTGGACTCTGCAAATCTTCGCTTGGACATACGGAAATCGCAAATGCATTACGATACACTTCCGCACATCGAACTGCTTCTGCACGAGCCTTGTAAGCAGCCATATCATTTCGAATCATCTTACGAACACGTGTCACTTCTGCACCAGAACGACGTAAATATGCTGCTGCTTCGAAGGTACGTACACCTGTCTTGGTCATAAAGTTGTTGGTATCAATCAGAATACCTGCGTAAATACAGTCCGCCTCTCTTGGTTCAAGCTTAAATCCTTCCTGGAAATACTGCAATACTTCTGCAACCATTTCACACGCACTAGATGCATATGGTTCAATATAGGAAAGTACTGGATTTTCAATAACCTCACTACCCTGTCGATGATGATCAAATACACAGATATAGTCTGTCTTACGAAGTAACTCTGGACATTCGGTGTAGCTTGGTTTGTTAGTATCTACCACCATAACAAGGGTATTTCTACTTGTCATATCAATTGCTTCCTGACTATCGATAAACATATCGTATGGATATCCGTTCTCTTCGGTGAAGCAATCAATAAGTGGTTTAACGGAGCTCGTTGGATCATTTACTACAATCTGTGCCTTCTTACCAAGCACCTTTGCCGCACAGTAAATACCTACACCTGCACCTACGGAGTCAACGTCTGAGAGACTGTGACCCATGATAATTACATTGTCACGTCCTTCCATAATTTCACGAAGCGCCAATGCTTTTACTCGTGCTTTTACTCGAGTATTACGCTCTACTTGTTCTGTCTTGCCTCCATAATAATGGATAAGACCTTTTACTTTTACAACTGCCTGGTCTCCACCTCGACCTAAAGCAAGGTCAATTGCAGAACGGGCATAGCTATAGTTATCATTGTAGCTATCGCCTTTAAGACCAACACCGATACTTAAGGTAACTGCCATCTCGTTACCGACTTTAACCGTTTTTACATCTTCTAAAATGCTAAACTTATCTTCTTCTAACTGCTGTAAATATTTATACTTAAATACGACAAAGTATTTATCCTTTTCAATCTTACGCACCAAACCGTCCACGTTGCTAAAATACTGGCTTACCTTACGGTCTATGAGTGCTGTGAGAAGAGATCTCTTTACATCTTCAATACTTTCTAAAGCTTCGTCATAATTATCAATATATACAAGTGCAGCAACCTGCTTCTGCTCGATATTCTCCTGCTTATACTGATTGAGCTCTGTCTCATCAAAGAAATACAGTGCTATCATATATTCACTTTCCGCATCCAGCTCAAGCTCTGTCGACTCTTCTGCCATTGCATCAAATGTAACTCGATGAATGGCTACTCGGTAATCCTTCTCTTCGAATGAAACTTCTGTCTCCGTGGCATTTTCATTCTTCTGTAAAAACTCCTTGGTAATAGCTGGGAAAAGAGAAGCTATCGATTTGTGATATTTTTTATCGATACCTGTCATCTCACCAAACTTCTCATTGCGCCACATAATCTTTCCCACATTATCCAAAAGCACATATGGAATTTCAAACTCATTTAACAGCTTCTTCTGCACTGTCGAATATTCTGTCGCAAAATCTACCACTTCATGTGCAATATGCTGTGTATTGACAACATACATAATCCCTGTAGATACCGCATAAATGAGAATAAAAATAGATACAAACGCACCACTTTTAACATCATATGCATACACGCCCACATTGAGTAATGTTAATGCTATCGTTATAATAACAGGCCAGTGAAAAAACACTCCCAAATGACCTCTAAATTTAATCTTATTATCCATTCATTTTCCCTCCTGTGATTTCTTTGACAACAATTAGCCATCATAATTAAAAATCATTATAGGTATCTGTAAGTATATCATTTTTTGACAGTAAAAGAAAGCACTTTCGACTCGCAAAGCGGAGGGTTTAAACAAAAATTTAAGGGCTACCCTAGATGTGGGTAGCCCTTTTACTACAAGTACTATATCTATTACTTCTGTTCTGTTGCAACTTCTGCAATTGACTTTGTAAGACCTGCAATTCCCTGAATTTCTGATGGAATAATAATCTTTGTTGCCTTGCCGTCTGCTGCTTTTGCAAATGCTTCTAAGCTCTTAAGCTGAAGTACTGCTGAATCTGGAGCAGATTCTTTTAACATCTTAAGACCATCAGCGTTCGCCTGCTGGATACGAAGGATAGCTTCTGCCTGACCTTCTGCTTCCTTAATAGTAGCTTCACGCTTAGCTTCTGCACGAAGAATTGCTGCTTCTTTTTCTGCCTGAGCATCAAGGATTGCTGCTTCTTTGTTACCTTCTGCAACAAGGACTGTAGATTTCTTTTCACCTTCTGCACGAAGAATTGCTTCACGACGTTCACGTTCTGCCTCCATCTTTTTTTCCATTGCATCCTGGATAGCCTTAGGTGGCATAATGTTCTTTAATTCAACACGATTGATTTTGATACCCCATGGGTCTGTTGCAATATCAAGTGTTGCACGCATCTTTGTGTTGATAGTTTCACGAGATGTAAGTGTTTCGTCTAATTCCAAATCACCGATTACGTTACGAAGTGTTGTAGCTGTTAAGTTTTCAATTGCCATGATTGGGTTTTCTACACCGTAAGCATAAAGCTTAGGGTCTGTAATCTGGAAATAAACTACAGTGTCAATCTGCATCGTAACATTATCTTTTGTAATAACTGGCTGTGGTGGGAAATCCACTACCTGTTCTTTTAAAAGAACTCTTCTTGCTACTCGGTCAACGAATGGCATCTTGAAGTGTACACCTACACCCCAGGTTGCAAGGTAGGCACCGAGACGTTCTACTACATAGGCATTTGCCTGTGGAACGATTTTGATACAATTTACTACAATGAGTAACGCAATAACTAATAAACTAATTAAAACTACATAAACGATTGGTGGCATAAACTAATCCTCCTTTACCCTTTCTACGATTACTTTTACTCCGCTGATGCGAAGAACGCGAACAAGTTCTCCCTGTTCAATAATTATATTATCATCTTCGGTACGTGCCATCCAGTCCTGTCCATGAACGACAACTCTACCGGTCTGATCTAAGTTACTGATGCGCTCTAATACACGCACCTCCTCGCCGACTGCTCGGTCTGCATTGGTACTGGTTTTCTTGGCATTTATCACCTTGTCTGCCCATGGCTTTGTCGCAAAAAACATACCAAAGGAGCCAACAAGAAATGCAATCATCTGGAACACAAACCCACCATTTAACATTGCTACGAAAAGTGCAATCAGTCCGCCTGCTGCAAACCAGATAGACGTCAGTGTAACGGTAGATAATTCAACTGCCAAAAACACTACTACTACTACCAACCATAATACCACAAACCAATCAATATTTCCAAATAAGGTTAACATATTTCCTCCTCCTTTCCTTATTTATTTTATTTCTATTATAAAGGACTTGCGATTGTCTTCATAATATTGTTTCAATTCTAAGTTCCATCCATGCATCTGCACAATTTTTTTTGCAATGGATAATCCTAAACCGCTCCCGCTTTGTGCCGTACGGGAAGCATCTCCCATGGCAAACGGTTCAAATATCTGCTCCGCCAAAAAGGTTGGTATCAAACCACCATCATCGGATACCACAACCTCTATGCTGTTCTTATGCAGCTTCATTTCTAAGCTTATGGTAGTACCTGCTTCATTATGCTTTATCGCATTATTGATTAGATTTACAATCACCCTTGAAAACTGCACACGGTCCAAAGAAACCATGTGTACTTCTTCTGGAATTGTAATCTCAAACTCCATGCCCTTTTCTTCCACATCGGAATAGAGACTCGCTGCAATCGTGCGAAGCAGCTCTGGTAGGTCAATCTCATCTTTTCGAAGTCCATAATTGGCACTGTCCAAACGAACATATTCAAATAAAAGATTGATTAAGTCATTCATACGAGCCGATTTATTCTCTATCGCCTGTAGATATTCTCTTTTTTTCTCCTCGGAAAGAACCATATCGTCATTCAATGCCTTGGAGTATCCTGCAATTGTCGTAATTGGTGTACGTAAATCATGTGCAATATCACTTAACATCAAATTACGTTTCTTCTCGTAAACCTGTCGCAGTTCTTCTGCTTTCTGCTCCATACGATGAACCTCATCCATCAAGGCTTTCGAAAACATCAAAGATGCTACGATAATCGGAATAATCATAATCACGATACCCATGATAAATATCGCTGTCGATACCCCACCCTCAAAGAGGTGCTTGATACGGTCGGTTGCAAACCAAATCAAAAACTCGGAGAGTACTACATAGATAAGACTTACCAGGAAGCGACTAATAATAAAAATTTGAAAATCCTGCTTCTGTTTCATAGCATTACCTATCTTTCTAATCGATATCCCAAACCACGAATGGTTTTTATGTAAGCGGATGGATCTTCATCTAGTTTATCTCGCAATTTACTGATGCATACCATGATGTTATTGTCTGCAACGATAAAATCTTCGCCCCATCCATGTTCGTAAATCTGTTGCTTTGTAAATACCTTGCCTGGAGACTTCATAAAAAGCTCCATAATCTTGTACTCCACAGAAGTAAGCTCTATCACTTCGCCATTTTTACGAAATTCACAGGCATCTACATCCAATTCCAAATCGCGTACCTTGATAACTTCGGTTGATGGACTCGTACCTAATGCGTAAAATCTACGAATATTGGAATTGACTCTGGCAATCGCCTCAAGCGGATTAAATGGCTTCGTCATATAATCATCGGCGCCTAAGTTTAATCCCAATATCTTCTCCGAATCGGCATCTTTTGCGGATAAAATCATAACCGGGATGTTGCTCTCCTTACGAAGCTCCTGTAATACATGGTATCCATCTAGCTTTGGCATCATAATATCGAGAAGACATAAGTCTATTTTGGTGCTTCGAAGGATATCAAGTGCCTGCTGCCCATCTGCGGCTTCCACTACTCTGTATCCAGAATTCTCTAAATACAGGCGAAGCAGCTCTCTTATTTCTTTTTCATCATCTGCTACTAAAATAGTGTAGTTCATCTATACTCCTATTCTTCTGGTGAACTGTAAACATTATCATATGTGTTTGGCTCTTCTACCTCTGGCTGCATATAGGCACCTGTGAACTCTGCCTGCGCAGCAATCGCGCGTGCTGGATAACCATTTATTGCACTGAGTTCTTCATACAATGCCGCATAAGTAAGATTCTTATATGGTGTTACATAGAAGATACCCAAAATCCCTGCTGTACATCCAGCAAGTATATCCCATCCAAAGAAGGACCAGTCTAAAACAAAGGTTTCTAATTTCTGTCCACTCATCATCTGTCTGCTGAGTCGAAATGCTTCCTCTTTGGTAAGATTTGGATTCTCTGCTAACAAATATGGAATCATCATATATTCATAGCGTTTTACAATACCTGGAACGATAAATAATAATGTCCACAGGAAAATCTTAATGTCTCTAAAGAAAAGAATCTTAATTACATTTTTATAATTGTTGTCAAATGCATATGCGACTTCTTTTACTTCAGCCTTTTCATTTATACTCTTTATAAAGAAGCGTTTGGTTCCCACTTCTGCTGGATTGATAAGCAGTAGCGTGTAGACATAACTAACAGCTGATATAATAAGTGCGAGTACAAGAATCACTATCCACAGTACAACTATTATTGCAACAATACTTGCCACATCAAAATCATCTTCTTTAGAATCATCTTCGTATGTAAAATCATCATCATATGAAAAGACATCATCATATGAAAAATCATCATTGGAACCATAGTTCTCACCGGAAGACTCTTCTAAAATTTTTTCTATCTCATCTGTCATATCTATAGATGCGGTCGACTGTGATGCAACGCCGCTTGCTACAAATGATACAATTAAGGATACTAAAATAATTCTCCAATAATTCTTGTCCAATGCTTTTTTTGCTTTATCTTTTAATTGTGCTCTAGTCCACATGTGTCTTCCTCCCTTTTTATGGTCTCATCTTACCATGCTAATCTTACTATTCGATAGGCAAAACCTTAACGTTACCTTAATTTTTCCATTCAGGTCCTAAATTACCTTCTTTAAAGTGTCTTCTACACAATGCAATATAACTATCGTTAGCCCCAAGCATTACCTGGGCACCTTCACGCACAATACCATTCTCATTGTAACGCGCGTTGCATTTTGCAGCAGCTCCACACCAGCAAATCGTTTTAATCTCCTGAATCTCATCTGCAATCGCTAATAGTCTCTCACTACCTGGGAAAAGCTTATTCTGGAAGTCTGCGCGAAGCCCATAGCAAATAACTGGTACACGAAGTTCATCTACTATATAAGAAAGATAATCCACTTCCTCTGGAGATGCAAACTGTGCTTCGTCTACGATAACTGCGTTGTACTCTTTGATTTCTTCTGGTGTCATCTTGTTGCATAAATCATCTAACAGGATGCACTCTCTTGAAAGTCCGATTCGAGAATGCACGGTGTGCACACCATCTCTTGTATCAATTGCAGGTTTCGCAAGGATTACCTTCTGTCCTCTTTCTTCATAATTATAACAAACCATAAGGGCATTCGCTGTTTTTGAGCTACCCATAGCCCCGTATCTGAAAAATAACTTTGCCATATCCTCTTATCTCCTTATCCACTTCATAAATTGGATATATTATACCATACTTTATGAAAATGTGATAGAATACAGGTAAGTAATTGGAAACGGAAAATACTTTCTTGAAAGGAGAAATCTTATGATTCGATTTGAGCAAATGGAACTGCCTGCAGCTGAGCTGGGAATTGAGAATCCACTGCCCGATTTAAGCAGAAAACGCTTTGTTGCCTTCAACGTGAAATCATCGGAACGCGTTAGCAAGGAAGAGGCCAGCTTTATCGGAAAAGGCATGGTAAAAACTATGATTCCTTATTTAAAGCAGGATAGTTATGACAGAAATAAATCCATAAAAAAATTCGAAACTGTTGTTTTAGAAAACGATTACCTAAAAGCAGTGTTCGTGCCAGCCTTAGGTGGCCGTATGTGGCAGCTTTATGATAAAGAAGCTAAGAGGGATTTGTTATACACCAACCCTGTTTTTCAGCCATGTAATCTTGCACTTCGTAATGCATGGTTTTCCGGAGGTGTGGAATTCAACCTCGGTATGCAGGGACATACTCCATTCACCTGCTCCCAGCTATTCTGCGAGAAGCGTCGAGACAAGGATGGAAAAGAGTTTGTATGCATGTATGAATATGAACGCATCCGCGGTGTGGCATACTCTGTAAACATCTATCTGCCGGACGACTCAAAAGTTCTCTATGTCAAAAACGTAATTGAAAACACCAAGGCAGAAGACTGTTATATGTACTGGTGGACCAACATGGCAGTGCCAGAAACACCAAACACTCGCGTTATCGTACCGGCAGTCAAATCCTTTGTTAATAAATACAAAGACGGAGAAACCATTATCGATAAAGTGGATGTACCATATGAAACAGAAACTGACTCAAGCTACTCTGTAAACATTCCACATGCAATTGATTATTTCTTTGATATTCCTACCGAAGAAAACAAGTGGATTACTGCAGTAGACAAAGATGGATACGGATTATTACACTACTCACAGGATGTTTTAATCGGAAGAAAGCTTTTTGTGTGGGGTCAGGGTCAGGGCGGCCGCCACTGGAATGAATATCTTGCCACCAAAGAAGCAGGACCATATATTGAGATTCAGGCAGGACTTGCCCACACCCAGTATGAACACTTCATTATGCCAAAGGAAAGCACCATTGAATGGGTAGAAGCCTTTACCGCAATACAAGGCGATCCTGCAAAACTGCACGACAAAGAATGGTCTATCGCTATCGGAGAAGTAAATCGCGTACTTGCTAATTGCACGGATGGCCGCAAAGCGGAAGATGCCTTAGCTCCTGTATTCCCAGATGTCTACCACGCAGACTGTATCGAACGACTCTGCGAAGGCAGCGGATGGGGCCGATTGGAGAACCTGGTTCGTGCACAATCCAAAGCTGCTCCTATCAGCCGCGTTACGAGCGATTGGGGAAATGGAACTGCTGAAACCAGTGTATGGGAAACCCTTATGGAAACTGGATTATTGGGCTCCAATGAACCATTGGATATCCCAAAAAGCTACATAAATGGCCGCTATTGGATAGATTTGTTAGAAAAGTCTCTTGATAAAGATGGTGGTGCACACTTTACCACCTATTTACAGCTTGGAACCGCACTTTTTGAAGCTGGTGATGAGCAGAGAGCCTATGAAATGTGGAAAAAGTCTGCAGAACTTACACCAAACCCTTGGGCTCTTCGCAATATGGCTGCATATCTTATGCAGGAAGGCCATGATTTAGAAGCTGCTGCAGACTATAGCGTGCAAGCACTTAAGATGCTACCAAACAACAGACATCTCGCCATCGACTGCTCCAAGATTTTGATGGAGGTCGGACAAAACGAACGTCTTGTTCAGCTTGTGGAAACATTACCTCCTAAAGTGCAGGCTCTTGGTCGTGTCAGCCTGGCTAAATCCATGGCGCTTATTGCTTTGGATCGATTAGAGGAAGCTGCAGAAATCATTAATACCGATTTCATCCTACCAGATGTACAGGAAGGTGAGCTATCCGTTTCCGCAGCATGGATCGCATTACATGAAAAACTATTAATGCGTGAAGGATTAATCGAAGCAGATGCAAAAGAACAGGTACTAGAGCACTATCCTGTTCCTTATGTATTAGATTTTAGAATGGGATAATCATTATCATACATAACAAGCCTTGAAATATGGAGTTTCATAATTCCATATTTCAAGGCTTAATTTTTACATATTATATTCTCTTTTTATTCATCAACGGTATACTTGCGATAATACAAATCACTCCTGTCACAAGAGTAATGATAAGAGCTATTTGGTAATCTTCCGCATCTTTCGATGCATAAATCAGTGAGTTGCCATCCATGAGAAGCGTTGGCATGTATTTACTAAGCTTTGGCAATAGGCCTGCTACATAAGAAGCCACTACAACAGCACCTGTTCCCACCATGACACCGGTATTCGCACTAGCTATCGCAGAGAAGAGCACCTGCCATGCAATGACCCATAAGCCAAACACCCACCAGCATGTAGCAGAAAACAAAAGATTCTTTGCAACAGCGTTATCCCAGAAATAATCATTGTATACGTAGGTAATGCCATAGTGCATCCAGTAAAGCCCAGTCCACATCAGCACGAGCACTACTGCCTTAGAAAGCACTACCTTATAGCGGTGAAGCCCCTTGGTAAGTGCTAATACTAAGGTTCCTGACTGGTACTCCTTGGTAAAAATATTACTTTGCATAAGGACAAACACGATTAACGCCATAGGCACATTCTTAAAAAATTGTACCCAGGAGGTCATTGCATCCACTTCTACCGTGGTAACAACCATACCGCTTTCTTCTAGCGACTCTGCCATTACCTCAAACAACCAAGGGGTAAGCTTTGCAATAGCCGGGTTCATGATACCAAACATGACAAAGAGGATAGTTAATATGATAAATCGGCTGGAGCGAAGCTGCTCCATCCATTCTTTTTTCATAAATGCTAAGAAGGCTCTCATCCTGCGACTACCTCCATAAACAAAGATTCCAGAGATGGTTCCATTCTCTCTATCTTAAGAACCGGAATTTTCTGGTCAGTGATATACTGTAATACCTCAAAAAGGGTATGTACTTTCTCACTAAACTCGATCTGTGTCTGACCAACTCTCTTACAATCAGAAAATGCTGCAAGGATTAGCGCTACGTCATCTTCCTTTTCGGTCTCTAACAGGTACTTTTCCGTGCGGTAATTCGCCTTGATGTCCGCAAGTTTCCCCTGCATCATCACGACACCATCATTTAAAAATGCAATATCCGTACAGATTCTCTCTACATCGCTAAGGATATGGGTAGAAAACAGAACTGTTGTCTGCTCTCTTACC
The DNA here is from genome assembly GCA_045530745.1 of Agathobacter sp. GTDB lineage: Bacteria > Bacillota > Clostridia > Lachnospirales > Lachnospiraceae > Roseburia. Next base: position 47,331 of record JAZSCQ010000002.1, on the reverse strand, counting down.
GCTAGAAGGATGTCCAGAATCTCTTTTCGTCCTACTGGATCTAGAGCTGAGGTTGGTTCGTCGCAGATTAGAAGCTTTGGATGGCTAAGCAACGCTTGCGCAATCCCAAGTCTCTGCTTCATTCCTCTGGAAAATCCCTTGATACGATGCTTCTCAGCACCAAGACCTACCAAATCGAGAAGCTCTTGTACTCTTAGCTTTAGCTCTTCCCTTCTCATGCCGGTAATCTCACCACAAAATGTCAGATATTCCGCAGGTGTCATAAAGGAATAATACTCTGGCACATCTGGAAGATAACCTATATGTCGGTTGGTCGCCGTCTGCCCAAAGCTTACCTTTTCTCCTGCCACAAGGATTTCACCCTGATCTGGACTCATAAGACCTAGTACCATCTTCATCGTAGTAGTCTTCCCAGCACCATTTTGTCCGATAAATCCAAAAATACTTTGCTCTGGTACGGACAGATTCAGTCCTTTTAAGACTTCTTTGTCCCCAAAACGTTTCTCTAAGTTTGTAATTTGTAAGATGCCCATCCTATGCCTCCTCTTTTCCAAGTAAGAAGTAAAGGATTGGTCCTACATAGTTCATAAGCACGATAACAACAATTAACCAAAGAGTACGATTTCCTCTCTTATAGGTATTGTGTGTCATAATGTGATAAATTGTGTATGCCAGCAATCCAAACTGCACGATTACAAGTGGGATTAAGAATGGCAAAAATTCCATAATCTGTTCCATTTATTTTTCCTCCTTTCCATAGGTCTCTACGCAAAAACCATGATACCCGCAATGAGTACAGGTTAATTTTCTAAGGGTTGGTGTATGATTTGCAAAAAACGCTTCTTTTAAATTCGGGCGAAACACCGTGTGACAATTAGGACAAATGTAGACTACCCTTTTAAAATAGTAGACAGATATGCACACTCCATACGGTATTCCTATAAGAATATACCCTAGCAAGGGCCACCAATTCCCAGTTGAAATTCCGTAAATAATAGCAAACCATTCATAAATACTAAGTGGCAATCCTGTTATCAGCAAAAACGCATGCATTTTCTGCAGGTTCTTTTTATTTTCCAGTGCATATGCTATATCACCGATGGATTCAACCGAAAAGTGTTCAATCTTTTTCAGTTCTATTTTCATCTGTGTCAAAAGCTCCAGCTTCGTCTGTCTCTCTTCTAACTCCTCTGCAAGAATCTTCTCCTGCTGCTCAATCAAAATCGAAATGACTTTTTCTGGTTCTTCTCCAGAAATAAGCTCTTCAATACTACTAAGTGATATTCCTGCATCTCGAAGAAAGCAAATAATCTCCATTCTCCTTACGTCATCTTCTGAGTAAAGTCTTCGTCCCCCTTCACTAAGTGCGGATGGCTTTAGGATATTTCTTGTATCGTAGTATTGCACGGTTCGTACCGACACATTACAAAGCTTTGCAAGCTCTCCTGTCGTATAGGTCGACATCACTTTCACCTCCTTACAGTGCTTATCATATCTTATTACGTTGCGTAATGAGCAAGGGAAAAATGTATTTTTCCATAAAAAAACCAGCTACTCTTTCGAGTAACTGGTTTATGTAGCATTTATTTCGCTTCTTTTCTACCCAATTTGTCGTATTCCTTTGGAAGCAAGTTACAAGCAAAAATTGCAAGTACACAGAAGAAAATTACAATGTATGTCATGGCATGTGTACCAAATAAATCGTTTCCGTTTAATGAAACGTTTCTAAGGTTAACCCAGATAAGTCCTGGTCCAACCGCACCAACGATAGAGTTTACAATACCCTGAAGTGCAAAGAACATAGATGGATAGCTCTTTCCTGTTTCACGTCTCTGATCTGTCGCAATCTGAGTTGGCATCGCTGTAGGTGCAGAGAAGAATGCACCGATACCGTAACTACAGATAACACCACCTGCAGCACCTAAAATCATACGAACCATTTGATCTGGAACCCAGAGAACGTAAGCTGCACTCATGCATACCATACCTAATGCGAAAGAAGCAAGTGCTGTCTGGAATGCAAAGCGATAACCCTTCTTGGACATAACCATACGGTAGAAAATCAGCATAATTGGAACTGGAGCAAACGCAGAAGCATTGATAATCGCAATCTGGAAACCATTCAGTCCCATAGGACCACTGATAAGTACGTTCTGTCCTGATAAGAACATCTGTAAACCTAAGTTGAAGCACCCATGGATTACTAACCAAGCACAAAATGCTTTGCTGCTTAAGGTCCATTTTACGCCTTCTAACATGCTGACAGGTTCTTCCTCTTCCACTACACCGGTATCCTCGCCGTATTTTTTCACTGCCCCTGGCATAGTAGAATCTTCTTTAATCAAGAATACAGCAATCAAAATAGTAAGTGACAATGGTGCAAAATAAAGACCGATTTCACGAATGTTGATACCAAATCCGATAAATACAGGAATCAAAGCATATGCAATCGAATATTGAATCGTATCAAATGCAGCCTTGATATTTGTCAATAAGATTCGGTCATTATCTGTCGCTGTAATTTCCGCATAAGTTCCGAACAATGCATTGATTGCCAATGTAAAGAACGATACGAAAATAGTAAGTAACACACCAAAGTAGATACTGTTTGCAACACTACTCTCTTCAAGAGAAAGTGGGAAACAAAATAATACATAAGATGCTGTCATTACGATTGTACCTACCAAAATTGCAGGACGTTTTCTGCCCCATGGTGTCTTTAAGTTCTGTACAATTGTAGCAACTGGTACTTCAACCAAACCATCCATCAATGATGAAATTGCTTTCAATACACTGAATAATCCTACTGCTACAATTGTTTTTGCAGCAAATGTCCAATGTTCCACATCTGCACCAAAGCCTGCAACCTGCAAAGCATCTACTAAGTACACACTAATAATGGTACTAAGCATACAAGGTCCAAAGGATGCAAATGCAAAGAATGGAATCTGCCATCTTTTGAGTTTTCTCATAGTAACTATCTCCTATCTTTTGTTTTTATTGAAAAATGCTATCGCATTTTTAGCCACTGACATGTCTGGTTTCATACTTTTATCAATAAAAGACATGATTTTGAGCGTCGTAATGATTCTTCGACATTCTTTTTTGATAAGTTTCGGATTTACTTTTGCTGGTTTCTCCCCCACGTAAGTCTGGAAGTTTTTCCAGTAAATCTTATTTATCGCATCCTCGCTCAAATCAAATCCCTGCTGCACAAAATCATCGGTATTGATTAGGTAACGACCATCTTCTCTCATGATACGATGTGTGTTTCCATCAAATAAGGCATCTACCAGATCCATACGTGCGATGCATTCACCTTCATTTAATGCATTCTGCGCATTCTCGGCAAGAACACATCTGGCACCAATATCGGTTCCATACATGAGTCGGTCCTGATATTTTTCAAAAAACGCTTTCGCCTCTTCTATATTCTCTGAAAGATTCACATAAATTTCTAACCCTGGTGTAATATCCACCATCACATTTGGATACTTATCCAGTATCTTTGCCAATCTAGGAAGCTGCGCTGACATAAAATACAAGTGTGCAAAAATAAATTTGATATTAGGATGTCTCTCTAGGATTGCCTCCATCTGTCTGTACTGCTCTTCATTGTTGACGAATGTATCATCGTAGAGTTCGCACCCCATACTAATATGACGAGGCGCCTCTTCCTCTGGTCCCCAACAGGATTCTGGATCATTCACATGCCAAAGTACTGGAAACTGTGTCTTTTCGAGATACTCCCACAATGGTTCCCATGCAGCTGCATCAAAATCCGGAATTGCCCCCATCATCTTTCGCATAGTAGGCTTTCCCTCAATAATCTTAAGCCCGTCACAACCACAGCGTCGCATATTCTCTACGAATTTCGCCTGATATTTCCCAACCTCTTTGCCATGTTTAAAATACTCACTGACATCAAAACTAGTAAACACATAAAATCTGTCTGGATATTTCGCCTTCGCCATCAGTGCATCTGGCACCGCAGTCAGTCTCGTTTTGCTAGGGACAAGCACGAGATTTGCCATGTCGATACCGTTTTTATCCATGAATGAAATCATGGTTTCTGGTTCTAAAGGCAATGCATAATGTATATGTGAATCGATTCTTTTTTGAATGTTTGGCATGAGGGTTACCTCCTAGATATATTAGGTTTATTCTATCATATTTTGTACAATTCTTAAAGTAGAAAAAGACCATACCACATAAAATGGTATGGTCGATTTGGTCTTTTTGCTTACGCTAGGAATTAATCCTGTACGTATGGCATAATTGCTAAATGACGTGCTCTCTTGATTGCTACTGTAAGAGCTCTCTGGTGTTTAGCACAGTTGCCTGTGATACGACGAGGAAGAATTTTTCCTCTTTCAGAGATGTATCTTTTTAATTTATTTGTATCCTTGTAATCGATGACATTATCTTTGCCACAGAATACACATACTTTTTTTCTACGACGAATTGGTCTTCTCTTCATTGCAGAAGCGCCTTCGCGGTTAGCTGTCTTTTCAAAAGCCATTTTCGTTACCTCCTTGAAAATTTGCTCAAAACTGAGCACCAATATTAGTTAAATGGTAATTCTTCATCAATTCCGTCTGGAATATTCATGAAGCCATCGCCTGCGGCACCGCTTGGTGATGGTCTGTCTGCTGGAACGTATCCACCATTGTTGTCGCTAGAAGCTTTGCTTTCAGCAAATTCTACATTTTCAACAACTACGTCAGTAGTGTAAACTTTCTGACCGTCTCTGTTGGTGTAGCTTCCTGTCTGGATGCGGCCTTCTACAAGGAATTTTGTTCCTTTACGTCCGAATCTTTCCATAAATTCGCCAGTACGTCCGAATGCTACACAGTTGATGAAATCAGCTGACTGTTCGTCACCGTCACGTTTGAAACGACGGTCTACTGCTAACGAAAATCTTGCTACTGCTGTAGAAGCATCTCCCTGAGAATATCTTACTTCAGCGTCTCTAGTTAAACGTCCCATAAGGATTACTTTGTTCATAGTTATTCTCCTTTAAATTCTATGCCTCGTCTTTTCTAACGCATAAGAAACGAAGAACATTTTCCATGATACGTACGCGCTGTTCGATGAATGCTGGTGCATCTGAATTTGCTTCGAACTGGATGAAGTAGTAGAAGCCTTCGCTTGTTTTCTGAATTTCGTAAGCTAATTTCTTCTTACCCCATTCTTCTACTTCTGAAACAACACCGCCTGCACGTGTAACGTATTCCTGTGCTTTTGCTACGACTGCTGCTCTCGCATCATCTTCGATCTTTGCACTAACAACAAGTGCTAATTCATATTTGTTCATGCGATTTTACCTCCTTTTGGTCTCTGGCCCACAAGTTTACCCGTGAGCAAGGAATAATTTATATACCGAAAACAGATGATACCACGTTTTATCAAGGTTTGCAAGCCTTTTTCTAAAGGTTTTTTGGATTTTTTTGCAAGCCTTTTGTGTTCTTTTCTACTAGTTTTCGGGCGATCATCACCTGATGACCACAACCTGTACACTTCAAACGAAAGTCAGCCCCAACACGTAGTATTTCCCACTCGTTGGCGCCACAAGGATGCTGCTTTTTTAATTTTACAATATCGCCTACTTCGTATAGGTATTTTTCCATAAAATCGCTCCTTTTTCGTAGTATTCCCATAAAATGAACAGGTTTCTTCTATATTATAATGAAGAAAGAAAATATTTCAATCTTTATGTTTCTTCATTATTCTCCTAAAACATATAACACACCCAATGTTCCAGGCCCACAATGAGAAGAAATAACGCCTCCGGCTCTGGTAATTTCGATTCTATCAAAGTAATCTAACTCTTTGATATAGGAATATACATTATCAATGATAGACTGTTCGCAACCGGAATGTGTGATAAATACGAGGCTCTTATCCGCTGACTTAATCTCGTCTTCCATTTCCTTCACATAATCCATGATGACTCTGTCCATTTTTCCACGATATTTTTTTTCTGCACTCATAGAGCCGTTTTCTACTACAATCTTAGGATGAAGCTTTAATACCCCACCCGCCAATGCAGAAATGCTACTACAACGACCACCTCTATGCAAGTAAGTAAGTGTGTCTACTACAAAGGATGCTCTTACCTTCGATTTTACCTTCTCTATATATTCGCAGATTTCGCTTCTGCTTTTACCTGCCTTTGCTAATTCAGCCGCTTTTACTACCATAAGACCTGTACCTGTAGAAAGGTTTTGGCAATCCATTACCGTTACGCGATCTTCCAGCCCTAATTCCTCTGCTGCCATACGAAATACATTCGCAGTTGTGGACATTTTTTCTGAGATAGTAAAAATAATCATCTCATCCTCGGTCCCTTCCATTGACTGCATCAAATCCAGTGCCTGCTCAAAACCAACTGCTGAAGTTTTTGGAGTATCTTCATTCGCATCTGCCCAGTCGTATATCTCATCTGGACTGATTTCTTTTCCATCCAAGTACTCCTTTTCGCCTAATACAATGTGTAAAGGTACAATAGAAATACCATATTCTTCTATCAATTCTTTGCTTAAATCACATGTACTGTCTGCTACTATACGAATCATGACTCTTCCTCCTTATTTCATGTAGATCCCTTAATAATATAACACATTTTTCTCTCTAATATCATTTACCAGAAATTTTAATGTGTCCAATTGTGACATTATATTCTCTTTTGTCGCAAAGTAAATGGAATTTTGTTTCTTTTAAGACAAGTTTATAAAAATTTTAGAAATTTACTGCATATCTCATAAACACACCTCTAGATACATAAACTGTTATGATGACATTACATGGAAGTGAGAAATTATGAAAACATATCCTTCTTTTTATCGCCATATGCTCCCCTTAATTATCATCTTTTCGGTTTGCATCTCTGCTTTTACAGGCTGTCACAGACAAGTCGAATTTGATGAAACAGAGACGGAGTCCATTAACTGTGCTTTTAAGACATTTACAAATAATTTATTTGTAGAAGAAGTCACTGCAAATACGCTAAATCTACACTATTCTATAGAAAATCCTGCAGCATTTGGCATTACCGACTATGAAATATCACTTGGAGACTTCTCAAAGGAAGCCCGCGCTTCTGCCAGCCAAGGTCTGCTTCACATACGCTCTGCACTTTCCTCATATGACTATGATAAGCTATCACTCGAAAACCAGCTTACATACGATGTCCTAATGGACTACTTGGAAACCCAGCTTTTGCTTTGCGAATATGAATTGTATCAAGAACCGCTTTCTTTTTCTGGAGGACTTCAGATGGAGCTGCCTATTTTGTTTGCAGAGTACGAATTTACCTGCGAACAGGATGTCAAAGACTATCTAAAACTGATTGCTTTACTTGACGAGTATTTTGACCAAGTTATGATGTTTGAAGCGGAAAAATCTAACAATTCGTTATTTATGTCCCTTGAATCTTGTAATCGACTTATTGAAAGCTGCAAGGATTTTCTTGTAGATGTCGAGCATCATTATCTGGTTAGTTCCTTTGATTCGCGCTTACAGGGGCTTGATATCAGCGACCAGAAGAAGGCTTCCTACACAAGACAAAACCTGACAATTCTTGAAAAACAGCTATTTCCTGCTTATAAAGATATGATTGTGTTACTGGAAGAATTAAAGTCAACTTGTACCAAGAATCAGGGCGTCTGCTATCTTCCGGAGGGAACGAGCTATTATGAAGCTTTGGTCTATGCGCATACTGGATGTCCAGATAGCATCGATACTATTTTCCGTCGCATAGAAAATCAACGAATGGCCGATCTACTCGTTTGCGCACAGCTACAAGCCAAAAATGAGAACTTGATCGAGGAATGCAGTTATCTAGAGTGGGAAATGACAGATCCCGATGCGATGCTTGCTAATTTACAAACAGCTATTCTGGAGGATTTCCCAAAGCCACCAGATTGCAGCTATGAAATCAATTATGTAGAACCAGCCTTAGAAGAGTATCTTGCACCAGCCTTTTATATAGTGGCACCACTTGATAACTTTACAGAAAATGTAATTTACATCAATGACGGATATATCTCCTCAGATATCTATGCTTATACAACACTCGCACATGAAGGTTATCCGGGACATCTGTATCAGATGGTTATGTCCTATACCTATGAGCTTCCAATGGTGCGTTCTATTTTAAACTTCTCTGGATATGTGGAGGGATGGGCTACTTATATTGAAATGATGTCTTTTGAATATGCAGGACTTCCAGAAGATGTAGCGCAGTTTTTATCCCATAATCAGTCCACTACCCTAAGCCTTTATGCAAGCTCCGATATCGGGCTTCATTATTATGGCTGGACAATGGAAGAAATGCGTGATTTCTGGGCAGGGTATGGCATCACAGATACTATGGTTATAAATGAAATTACCCAGCTCATCTTATCTGAGCCGGGTAACTATTTGAAATATTATACTGGTTATCTTGAATTTCTGGAGTTAAAGGATTATGCCAAGGAGTTGTTTGGTGCAGAATTCTCTGAAAAACAATTCCATCAGGCCATTTTGGATATCGGCCCTGCTTCCTTTCCTATTCTGGAAAAATACCTACCAAAATATTATTCGCCCCAGACTTGAGCAAATATGGATTCGCAGAGGGATTTGGAAAATTCAGGATCCTGAGAAAGAATCAGGTTCTTAGAGGCCAGCTCCTCTGTGTAATCCTTCATATAATATACGGTATAATCGGTACCTTTTCCTACATGGCATACAATTTCTACTGCGTCATGCTCAAGAATCTCGACTTTTCCGGTTTCTGCATTTCGTCCAATGGTAACATCCGCGATTCCACCAACCATTCGATTGGTTACGCCATGTCCTTTGGAAGCCGTACCATTTACAAAATTTCCTAAAGAGTAATAAACTAACATCTTATTTCCATTTTCATGCTCCACCCATTCAATTGGTTCAATGACATGTGGATGTGCACCTAGTACGAGGTCGGCACCTTCTTCTACAAAGATCTTTGCCCATTTTTCCTGACTGCTTACCTGCTGTAATTTGTATTCGGTACCCCAGTGTGGACATACGATAGTAAAATCAGCAATTTCTTCCGCTTTTCGAATATCTGCGCGGACTTTCTTTTCATCCAGCAAATTTACGAGGAATGGCATGTCACTTGGAAGGGAAATTCCATTCGTGCCATAAGTATAATTTAAGATAGCTACCTTGATTCCATTCTCTTCATATACGAAGATATCGTTGTTCTGAGCCTCCTGACTACGGTTAATTCCTACATATCCAAGGGTCGGATGTGTGGAATCCAGGTAATCCATACAGTTTAGCACCGCCTTCTTGCCTTTATCAAGAGTGTGGTTGGTTGCAAGAAGCAGGACATCAAAGCCAGCCTTTACTTCTGCGTCCGCTAATGCATATGGAGTGTTAAAACTTGGGTAACCAGTGTATCCGTAGCTTGGACCGCCCATAATCGTCTCTTGGTTCACAATTGCCAGGTCTGCACTTGAAATAAATTCCGCTACATGAGTAAACAAGTGGTCAAAGTTGTAAGTTCCATCTTCTTGCTTGCCAGATACAATGATTTTCTCATGCATAAGCATATCGCCAACCATAACTATCTGCATGGTTTCTGGCTCTGGTTCCGGCAGGTCTTCTGATTCTTGTGTATCTGGCTCAGTTGTACCAAATATTCCATCTAGAATCCCCGAGGTTGAATCGGTCTGTGATTGTGACTCTGACAAACCTCCGCTTGCAACGGAATCTCCTGGCCCTGCTGGCTTAGAATCCCCCCCTGTAAATATCAGGAGCAAAATCAACAGAATTGCGGCTGCTCCTCCTCCAATTCCAAGCTGTGTCAACTGTTTTCTTTTTCTATTTCTTCTTCGTTCTTCTTTTATCTTTCCCATGTTATTTCACCAAATATTGATATATCTCTCTTTTGCTGACACCTCTGTCCTTCGCCACAAGCTTCATAGCTTCTTTATGGTCGATGCCCTGACCTTCATAATGTGCCATGTGTTCTTCGATAGACATTTCTTCCCAGCTAGCCTGCTGTTCTTTTACGAGCTCTTCTCTGCTTTTTCCACAGATAACCAGGACATATTCACCGCGAGGTTCTCTTTCTTCATAATAAGAGAGGAGCGCGGAAAAAGTGGTCTGTATCTTTTCTTCATGCTTCTTGGTCAATTCCCTGCATACCGTAAGCTCTCTATCTCCGAGTGCATCTAAGAGCTCTCTTACGGTTTTAAGCAGATGATGAGGTGCTTCATAAAGAATAATGGTTCTGGTTTCGTCTTTTAGTTCCTCAAGTACTGCTGCACGCTCTTTTTTATCCTTTGGCAAAAAAGCTTCGAATGCAAATCTGCGTGTAGGACGCCCAGACATCGTAAGTGCCGTAATGCATGCTGCAGCCCCTGGAAGTGAAGTTACTTCGATTCCTTCTTCATAACAGATGCGTACAATATCTTCCCCTGGATCTGAAATCCCTGGTGTACCCGCATCCGTAATCAAAGCGATGTTTTTACCTTCTTTTAGCTTCGCAACAAGCTGATACGCCTTCTCTATTTTATTAAATTCGTGGTAGCTGGTCATTGGAGTCTGTATCTCAAAGTGATTTAACAGTTTAATCGAGTTACGTGTATCCTCTGCCGCAATCAAATCTACTTCCTTTAAGGTACGTAGTACGCGGAAGGTGATATCCTCCAGATTCCCAATCGGAGTTGCACACAAATAGAGTGTCCCTGCCATTTTTGCCTCCTTTTGGCTTAAAATAGCCAAAATTTTATTTAATCTTGATTTAACATCCCATAAATTGCTAATATATCGTCTGTATAAGCACCTTTTTCGTTATAAACGATGAGTGGCTTCTCTATGGTGATTCGGGATTTGCCACCACGATAACCTTCAATTAAAACCATATTTGGCTCCTTATTTAAGGTTGGATAAACGAGCTGCATGCGCTTTGGTTCGATTCCACACGCCACCATTTTGGCAAAAATCTCTGCCAAACGGAAAGGTCTGTGCACCATATAGAATCTTCCACCCTGTTTTAAAATTCGAGCACTCTGCATTAATGTGTCGTCTAGTGTACAGAGCACCTCGTGTCTGGCTATCGTCTTGGCATCATTGCCATTTTGCAATCCATGCTCACATATCATATATGGTGGATTGGTTGTAATTGCATCAAAAGAAGATGCTCCAAATATATTTGAAGCATCTTTGATATCGCCTGTTACAATGGATATCTTTTCTTCCAAATGGTTATACTGTACGCTTCGCGCTGCCATATCTGCACTTTCCGGCTGAATCTCAAGCCCGGTAAAATGCTCTCCATTCGTCTTTGCTGCCAAAAGAATCGGAATAATTCCTGTTCCAGTGCCTAAATCCAGCACCCTTTCTCCTTTTCTAATGTTAGCAAAGCCTGATAACAGCACTGCATCCATCCCAAAACAGAAGCGTTCTGGATCCTGGATAATCTGATATCCTTTTATATTCAGGTCATCTAAGCGTTCTTTATTTTTCAGAAGAGTTGTTGTTTCGCTTTTTGTTTTTTCCAAAATGACGTTTTCCTTTTCCATCGTAGCGTTTCTTATGGTTTTGGTTTTCTCCGGTTTCTTCGTCGGAAGAATTATCCTGTTCGAGCTCATCCTCTAAACCTTCTAACTCTTTCAATTCTTCTTCTGTAATTTTTACATCTTTGCGTTTCTTAGGGCGGAAATTAAGTTCATCTGCCTTATATTCACGAAGTTCCTTCTCGTCTCCGTTGTCGATAATTACCTTTACGAGCTGGCGGAGTACACTTACGCTCTGTACTTCACCCTTATTTCCATCTTTTGTGAATACAGTATCACCCACATTTGGAAGGCGACTGTTTAAATATTCATAAGTATCCTGTTCATTCTTAAGACAGCACATAAGTCTTCCACATACACCTGAGATTTTGGTAGGATTTAAAGAAAGGTTCTGTTCTTTTGCCATCTTGATGGATACAGGAACAAAGTCCGCAAGGTAAGTCTTACAGCAGAGTGGACGTCCGCAGATACCAATGCCTCCCAGAATCTTGGTCTCATCACGTACACCAATCTGACGAAGCTCGATTCTGGTACGGAATACTGCTGCCAAATCTTTTACCAGTTCACGGAAATCGATTCTTCCATCTGCAGTAAAGTAAAAGAGCAGCTTATTGTTATCAAAGGTGTATTCTGCATTCACAAGCTTCATCTCTAAGCCATGTTTGATAATCTTTTCTTTACAGATTTCAAATGCTTCTTTTTCTTTTTCCTTGTTTTTCTCTACTGTTTTTTCATCCTCATCGGTAGCGATGCGAAGAACAGGCTTTAATGGCTGTATTACTTTCTCATCTTCGACATCTTTTGGTGGGATAAGAACCGTTCCCATTTCTAAACCACGTGCGGTCTCCACAATCGCATGCATGCCGGTTTCTAAATCGAATCCGCATGGATCGAAATAATATATTTTTCCCGCTTTCTGAAAGCGGATTCCTACTACTCTTGTCATAATTAGTTCTCCTTTATGGTTAGCAACAACAGTTCTATTACTAAATCGAAATTCACATTAGCATTTAAGCGGACTCTCGTCTGCTCAATCCCGTGTAAGATATTTTCAATTCCAGAATACGATCTTTTCGCTGCCTGTTTTTTTATATCATAAACCTCATCTTTAAAAATAAGGTTATTTACATCATCTGTGGCTTTCATATAAAGCACATCTCGAAACCAAAGGGTAAATAAATCTAAAAATTCTCCAACCTTTAGTTTGTATTCGTTGATTTGTTTGAGCATGCCATTTAACTCGTACAAATCCATGTCCTCTAGCTTCTTTACAATAGAAAGTGCAAAAGATTTTAATTCATTGAACTCTCCAGAAGATGCCAGCTGTATGGCTTTGCCCACATTTCCTTGTGCAAATGCGGCACATACATCTGCCTGGTAATCTGGAATCATGTATTTTTTCATAAGAAAATCCTTGATTAAGTCCTCATTCACACTTTTAAGACTAAGCGTGATGCATCGAGACAAAATCGTAGGCAAAAATGCATCTGCATTGGTGGTCAGAAGCAGGATGATTGCATAAGCAGGCGGTTCCTCTATGGTTTTTAGAAGTGCATTCTGCGCCTGTGGATTCATTTTTTCTGCTTCATCTACAATATAAATTTTGTATTTGCTACTATATGGCTTAATAACAATGTCATTATTAAGCTGATGTCTGATATCGTCTACCGAAATCACATTTGGTTTCTCGTGGCTTACATAGATAATATCAGGTTGATTATGCTCCGCGGCTTGGTGACAAGAGCGGCAATTCATGCAAGACTCCTCTCCACCGGCCTCACACTGTAAGGCTGTGGCAAATGCTTCTGCCAGCATCATCTTGCCCGCACTGCTTTCACCATTGAAAATATAAGCATGCGAGATTTTTTCCATGCGAATGGCATTCTTCAAATGGTCGATTATTTGATTGTGTCCGATAATATCTTGAAATCCTGCCATTTCCTCTCCTTAAGTGAATATATCTAAAAGCAATCCTTCTATTTCGCCAATTCTGCTTAAGATTGCGATGTGATCCTGCTCATCGGATACGAGCTCTTCGGCTAGCGCATCCAGATTCTCATCAATTTTTCGAATAATACCATATACACGGTGTCGACCGCGACGGTCTAAGAAGTTTTCACGCGAAAACTTGTGGGAGCGATACACGACTTCATTTAAAAACTCTTTGATAAGTCCACGGTATCGCTTCAAATCACGAATATCCATGTGTCTTGCAATTCGCTCTCCTTGTGATGTGATATCCATCATCAAGGATTCTACCTTTGCCTGAAGCTGGGCATCACTGATGGCACTTGACAGAGTAAACTTAAACGAACCATCACCCTGGACCGGCTTTTGCGTCTCTGTAACCTGGTTAATCTGGTTTAATTCATTTACTTTCATATTCATATCCATACAAGGCCACCTCCTTTTTAGATTTCTATCTCACTTTGAATGTAATCTCTTACTTTGGCTATTGTATCCAGAAGCTCGACATTTACAAATCGCTTCTCAATGCCTGCTTCCGCCAGCTTATCTTCGGAAAAATCCTTTGCATCCGCCAGGAATCGTCGGCACATTTCCTCATATTTAGGAACATCCTGTTGCTTTTCTCTCGTAATTGCACGAAGCAGACGCTCTCCATCTTCTACTTCTATATAAATAGGTGTTACTTTTTCTGCCCCGAAGTAGTCACGAATTTTGATATACGCTTCTAAGGTTCCAATCAGAAGATAATTTTCTTTCTCTAACTGAATATTTCCATCATTTAATGTGAAATATTTCCAGATACCATATACGGTATTGTAAGCGCGAAGCTCTACAATACGTCCTTCTGCTTCATACCTTTGTACATCTTCTTCGGTACAGAAGTAATATTCTCGTCCATTTTCCTCACCTTCACGAATCGGTCTGGTGGTATATGGAATAATTCGTTTTAAATTCAGACTATTCTCTGCCAGCAGTTTCTGATAAACAGTATCTTTTCCTGTGGCACTTTTACCCATTACACAAAAAATCTTGCCCATGTGCACTATCCTTTTAGTATATTATAGTTTGGAAAAATTGACAATGCCTGTCCTATCCCAAAAATCGCTCAAGCTCTGGCATCCAGTCATCAAAAAAGATTTCATTTTCGCATAGCGCTTTCCATACGGGAGCTAGGAATGACAGGATTCTCGTAACAACTGCCTCCCAATCCTCTTTGTCCTTTCCATGTGCTCTCTCATACTGCTGCCAGCGTTTCTTCATATATCCATAATTCTTATAGGAAGAAACCTGTTCCAATCGCTTCATCGAAACTACTTTTGGCTCTTTTTCGCTCATAGTCGTAAATTCTTCTAAAATATATCGACCGCTGATAGAATATTCCTTTAGAATCTCATTTGCCTCTGCATACGCTTCCATATCGGAAATCAACTCTAGCTTTCGCATGATTTCAAATAACGATTCAGCCAGAATGCTTTCCTTGGAATAGCAAAGGTAACTACAATGCTTTCTCTCATTCAGTAAAAATGTCAGTTCTTTACGTTTTCTCTTTTGTGTTTGAACCGCAGCTACCCGGATGTCCATCTGAACCGGCACCTGCATACCAAGATACATAAAGGAAAGAGCTATTGTCTTGCCTTTTACAGAATCCAGCACGGTATAATCCCAACAGGACTCCATATCATTTCGCGCAAACAACTCCTGCAGAAGGAGCTGTATAACATCTTCTCCCATCGCATCACCTGCAACAGCATGCGAGAGATAATTCTTTTTCCCACTTTCTACATATAAGAACTCAAGGCGTTCTTTTACTTTCTTTTTATAGGCCTCTTCTCCTACTGCCTGCTCATTGGTCAGCCAGAGAAATTCTTTAAAATTGGAACTTTCTATGCGAGTAAATAAATCCTCAATCGCTACACCATATAAAATATCGGATAAGTAGATACCTTTCTCTTTACTTTTTTCCATCCAGTCTAATGGAAATTTCATTCCAAGCATCATTACAGCCACACTCCAATTAGACTTTGTACTCGTTTTACGACCTTTCGCTCACGCGCATATTCCATTAGAGCAGAAATATCCTTGTCTTCGTCTTTGATATATGCCTGGATAGCTTCCTTGAAATCCTCTCGATTCATCTTGCTTTCATATTTCAAGCAATCGCAAATCAGTCTATCCTTATCATAAATCTGGAATTCACTTCCCTCATAGGTAATCTTTGATACACCGATGGTCAGTACTTCAGGTTCTGTATAATAAGGAATCACCTTTGGGTAATCCATTTTAAATCGGGATTTGGATGTGTTCTTGTCTACCGCAATATGAAAACCATATGGCTTATGCGAAATATATCCATATGCATACAATGCACTTTCCATACAAAGCACGCCATCTGGAAACAACTTCGCAACAAGGTCTTCTTCTGAGAATCTTTCTATCCCATACGTATAATACCCGTTCTTGATACGGATAACATCCTTGCTCTCGACAAAGTCCAATACTCTACGATAGTCTATACCCAGCTCTGCCAGCTGCTCTTTTTTCACAATGCCACCGTTATCATCGATGCACTGATAGATATCCTTTAATATACGTTCTGCCTCTTCTGATCTTTTGTAAATCATTGGTATTTTTTTCCGCCTTATAAAAAGTTTAGTGGTATATATTTTTCATTTTATCGTGATTTCTATATCTCGTCAACAAGGAGTTTTTCTTTCTCATTTTGTCTGTTTTTCCTTGAAATTCGATATATTATGTCCTATAATTAGATTTAGGACATTTACATATGTCTATAATTTATATTTAGAACAGGAGATGCTATGGAACGCTCTACTACATTAAGAAAAAATCCTTCAAGAGAAACTTGTGAGAACATAATAAAACGAATTCTTATGACAGAAGTACTGGAAAATGGAAGCAACAAACATTTTCGCTTTGCATCTGACTTTATGAATTATTTCGAATCCCTTTACCCTGCTTCCGATGCTCTGACCAAGCAGGTGCAGCGTGCAATCAAAGCTCTTGATATGCCAAAGGACGAGAATGGATATTATATTGTAAACAAGACTTCTGCTCAGTTAGAAAATGAAAAACAAATTACACAGCTTCTAAAAACAGCAGATGTTTCCGTTAACCCTATGGAACAGGTCGATACTGTTTTCTTATCCGTTAACTCTTATATGAAATCCTATCTGGTTCACCTCATCGAAACAACCGAAACCTTCCAGGGCAAATATATTACCATTGTCGAAACCTCAAATGGACTGCTCATTTACACCGAAAACAAAGGCCAATTACTCATTTTGCTAAATAGTCTGACAATTTAATGAGATTTTCGACATGTCATATATCAAAAAAGCGACAAAGTATTTTATCTTACTTTGTCGCTTTTTTACATTCTTGTCGTTTTATAAGTCTTTTATTTCCATAAAGACTATCTAAACATACGATCTCGCCTATTTCTTCTCTTTCTTTTACGAGAAACAGGACGAAAACGCTCTCGTCTTTGCTTTCTCACTTCCATATCATGTAAGATAACATAGAAGTTATCGTATAATTTCTTTCCTACAATGATAAGTGCCACTACCACAATCAAAACGGCTAAGCCGATTGCAATATAAGAAGGCTTTATCTCAATTACATTTTTGTCGCTTGGCTTCTCTTCCCCATCAAAATAGTTCTCTTCAACCTCTGCTTGAGAAAGAACAACATTCACACTTCCAACCTTTCGATCTCCATAGGTGTAATTCATTTGGGCAATTACTCCATTTGACATATCTGTTTTGCCAAGACTCATCTTTACATCTGCTACATCTGCAGTAACAGGAAGCACTACATACGCTTCACTGTCTAGCTTTACAAATGGTGGATGACTGTTCATGATTCCATTATTATTATCCGCTGCTGAGTCGGAAGAGTCATCATTCACAATCGGTACTGTCTGGAAATTCTTAAAACAATACTCAAACAATGTTCTCGAATCCTGGTACTGTGTACCAGAAGTCGTTCTCATTACAACACAAGCCAATGCTAATCCATCTTTTTCTGCATAAGAAACTAACGTATGACCAGATGCTTCTGTAAATCCCGTCTTTCCACCTGTAGAATATTCATACAAATGCTTTGTCGTCTTATAGTTACTAATCATTGCATGATGGTTATTCAGTGGTGTGATATCTTTATGCTTATTCGTTGGCGGGATGTTATATCTTCGTGTTCCCACAATAATGCGGAAGGTTTCATTTCGATATGCTTCTGCAGAAATAAGCCCCATATCATGAGCGCTTGTCCAATGCTCCTTGTCAGGAAGACCATTACTGTTGTTAAAATGTGTGTTGGTACATCCAAGTTCTTTTGCTTTCTGATTCATCAAATCAATAAAGGTTCGATAATCACCACCAAGCTTCTGACCTACATGCTCCGCTACAGCATAAGCACATTCGTTGGCCGACTCCAGCATTACTGCGTAGAGACACTCTTTCATGGTCATCTTTTCACCATAGTCACGCGCGATATGTGAAGTAGCCCCCTGATTATCTCGGATTGCCGTATCTGAGAAAGTAACCACTTCGTCCAAATCACAATGCTCCAATGCAAGCAGAGTAGTCATTACCTTTGTAATACTCGCAGGATAATTCTTCTCATCAGCATTTTTCTCATATAAAATAGCTCCGGTATTTACCTCGACAATAATCGCACTTGGTGTTTCAATCGACGGTCCCTCCGGCCAATAAACGTCTGCTTTCGCAGTCATCGGCGTCGAAAAGAGCATTATCGCAGCCGCCAAAGCACTCACACCGCGTTTCCAACATGATTTTCTTTTATTCATATATATAACTCCTGTGGATTTTTTTCCTAACATTAAGTATAATATGTATGAAATAAAATGACAAGGAGAAACCTTATGAGACTTCGCAATATTCCAGGAGCAGATGAAGTAGTTGCAAACAGCACCTTCTGCATCCAGAATCCTAACGAACATAAAGGCAGCTGGTCTAAAGTTTTCGGAAATGACAATCCTATCCATATCGAAATCGGAATGGGAAAAGGCCGTTTTCTGATGGACCTCGCAGCTTTAAATCCAAATATCAATTACATCGGCATTGAACGTTACACGAGTGTACTTCTCCGTGCGGTTCAAAAAATAGAGGAAAATCCCCTTCCAAATGTACGTTTTCTATGTGTAGATGCTGCAACGCTTCCAGAAATCTTCGCAGAAGAAGAAGTAAACCGCATCTACTTAAACTTCTCAGACCCATGGCCAAAGGACAGACATGCTCGTCGACGCCTGACTTCTTCTGAATTCCTCGCTCGCTATGATCAGTTCCTCGCGAAAAATGGTCGTTTGGAATTTAAAACAGATAATGTGGGATTATTCGACTTCTCATTAGAAGAAATAAATAACTCAGATGTATGGCATATTGATGTACATACCTATGATTTACACGAAGACCCAATGCTAAACTTCGGAAATGTTATGACAGAGTATGAAGAGAAATTCTCCAGCAAAGGAAATCCGATTTGTAAACTGATTGCTTCTAGATAAAAAAAGCACCGACCCCGCGAATTATCTCGCAAAACCGATACCTTACAATGCACCCTCAGGGGCTCGAACCCTGGACACCCTGATTAAGAGTCAGGTGCTCTACCAACTGAGCTAAGGGTGCATATATATGAAGCGTCTTTGTGACGCAAAAGTTATTATATAGTATAGAAACAAGAAATGCAACTATTTTTTTAATTTTTTTCAAAAATATATTATGTTGATAGAAAGGACACTTTATGCGAGTTGAAGAACGATTTTTGAATTATGTCTCTTACTGGACTACATCCGATGAAAATGGTACCAAAAACCCAACCAGCGAAAGAGAATTCTCTCTTGCCAAAGTTTTAGAGCAGGAGCTTCGTGACATGGGATTGGAAAAAGTTCTCCTAAGTGACACCTGTTACGTATACGGTCTTCTTCCTGCCACACCAGGCATGGAGGATAAAAAGGCAATTGGTTTGATTGCTCACATGGATACCGCACCGGATTTTTCTGGTGAAAATGTAAAACCTCAGATTATTGAGAACTACAATGGAAAAGATATCTTCTTGCCTGGCAGCGATAGCTATATCAAAGTAAGTGATTTTCCTCACTTGAAAAGCTTAAAAGGACAGCGCCTTATTACAACGGATGGTACCACTCTTCTTGGAGCAGATGATAAAGCCGGAATTGCAGAAATCATGACTGCTGTTGCAGAAATCAAAAACAGCGACATTCCTCACGGTGACATCTGGGTTTGCTTCACTCCTGACGAAGAAGTGGGTATGGGACCAAATAGTTTTGACCTTGATTATTTCAAAGCAGACTATGCTTACACCGTAGATGGTGCTTATGAAGGCGACATCGCTTACGAGAATTTCAATGCAGCAAGCGCTGAATTTGATGTAAAAGGCGTTAGTGTGCATCCAGGTGAAGCCAAAGACATTATGGTCAATGCTGCTCTCATCGCATGTGAAATCGCAATGAAACTTCCAAAGCGTGAAACTCCAGCTCACACCGAAGACCGCGAAGGATTCTTTCATTTAACAGATATGTCAGGTGATGTAGTTTCTGCAAAGCTTTCTTACATTGTACGTGACCATGATAAGAACCTCTTTGAATCACGACTCAATAAGCTTCGTGCATTAGAAGTAGCGATGAACCAGAAATATGGTGCCAACACAGTTACTTTAACCATTACTCATTCTTATGAAAATATGCTTTCTGTTATCGAGGATCATATGTATGTGGTAGATTTAGCAAAAGATGCAATTTTTGCAGCAGGATTAGAACCTATCTCTTCTCCAGTACGTGGCGGAACAGATGGTGCAAGACTTTCCTTCATGGGTCTTCCTTGTCCAAACTTAGGCACCGGTGGCTATGCGTTCCACGGTCCTTACGAACATGTAAGCATTGATGCAATGGAACGTGTGGTTTCTATCTTGAAGCAGATTGTTGCGAATCCAATTGATATATAAGATGAGATAGAGAAAAAAGTTCGCTCGCGTTACGGTGCCATGCACCTCTCCGTCACCTAAAAGGTGACTACTCCGCTCGCGACTTGTCTTATCGCCAAGTACGAACAACACAAAAGTCGTGGTATTGTAAGCAAGCTTACTACCACGACTTTTTCATTGTTCTACTTTTCTCTTTATCTCATTTCTACTTCTGAATCTTATTAAGCAATCTATTTAATTTCGCAAAGTCTTTCTGTGTAGTACCTTCCATCATGCTTGAAAGCATTGTAATCTTAGCATCTCCCATCATGCCTGCAATAGCACCAATCATAGAAGCCATTGTTAAATTACCCATTGCCATAAACCAGCCTTTGATACATTTTACACATTCTTCATTTGCTGCTAATTCTGCAAATGGATCTTCGATAGAATAATATCCTTCGATTATTTCAATCTCATCACTGTCATCATCATCTGCTACATCGTCAAACCAGTTACCTACTGCCATTGCCGCTGCAAGATCTGGAAGTGTATATTCTTCGTTGTGTTCAGCAACACCATTTAAAGTAATAGTATCTTCTACTTCACCAGCTTTTGCAGTAATTGTATTCTCACCATCGTTAAGTGCTACATTTTCAAATACTACTGCATGGTCTACTGCAGCCTGAGTAGCTACTTCTACACCATTTACTACAAGAGTTACTTCATCACAGTTGGTATAAACAGTAATGTTTCTTTCTTCTGGAGCACGGTCAGCAAAACGACGACCTGCAACATAAACCATAGGTTCTGTGGTCCAGTATGCTTTATAGATGTAGAACGCATCTTTCTTTAATTTTCTATCATATGTAACAAGTCCCTTATTATTACGTCCAATTACACCACCTTCGTCACGAGCATCTGCAGCAAAGTTAAACATATTCCATACATGTGTGCTCCAAAGGTATGGGCGAGTTGCAAATGTCTTGAGCATTTCATGATGATAGTAGTTTGCATATTCTTCTGTGTAGTCATGGTTCATAGGTGTTGCACTATGCCATTTTACAATATTTTCTACACCATATTCTGATACACCGAGTGGAATATCTGGATTTAAAGCATGATATGCATCAAGCCATGGTCCGTTATTAGATACGTCACCGCCGTACCATCCGAAATAATGGTTATAGCTTACAACATCTGTAATATAGTTGTGTTCCGAATCCATTGGTGTAGAAGATACCTGTGCGATAGTTGTCATACGGCTTGGGTCCATAGATTTCGCAATATCATTTACATCACGTAAGTTCTTGCGAAGTGGTTCGTTATCCGCACCAATAAGGATTTCATTTGAAATACCCCAGAAGAAAATAGATGGATGGTTGTAGTTCTGTGCTACTAATTCGATCATCTGAGAAATAGTATTTTCATATGCTTCTTCTGTTGGAATGAATTTAGAGATGAATGGAATTTCTGCCCAAAGAGCGAAACCTGTCTTATCACATAAATCATAGAAATACTGGTCATGCTGATAATGAGCAAGACGGATAGTATTTGCACCTACTTCTTTGATAAGTGCGATATCTTCTTCGTGGTCTTCCTTTGAAATTGCCCAACCTTTATCCAATCTATCCTGGTGGCGAGATACACCGTGAAGAGGAACATTCTTGCCGTTTAACCAGAATCCTGTATTTGGATCTACGTGGAATGAACGATAACCAAATGTTACTTCAACTTCGTCTACTACTTCTTCGCCAGCCAATAATTTAGCAACTGCTGTATAGCAATATGGGTCTTCCATACCATGCCATTTATGTGGTTCTTTTACACTAATGAGCAGGTCTGTGTGGTTAACTGCTGGAGCACCGCCTCTGCCTACTACATTGCCTTCTGCGTCTTTGATTTCTACAGCGATTGCATCTGCTGCTCCTACTGGGAATAAATCAAAACGTGTATTTCCTGAGCAATGTGGTGTTACGAATACACCTGCTGTACCATCTTTTAATAAATCAAAATGTGCTTCATTTACTTCGATAAAGTTTACGTCACGATATAAACCACCATAGAAAGTAAAGTCAGCTGTCTGAGGATAAATATCACTGATTGCGTTTGTCACTACAACAGTAAGTACATTTCCTTCTGGTTTCATTGCAGGTGTCAAATCAAAACGGAATGTAGAAAATCCACCTTTATGTGTTCCAAGTTCTCTTCCGTTACAGTAAACAGTTGCTACATGGTTTGCACCCTGAATTTCAATGTACTGCTTTTTACCAGATGTTGGATTTGGTAAATCAATTTCATATGTACCAATACCTCTCCAATAGTCATTTCCGCCGTCCTGTCCATCTAAGTTATTCCAAGTATGTGGAAGTGCTACGGCTGTTAAAGTCTCACCTTGCTTTGCAAAGCGAGCCTCTTTCATAAGAGTTACTGTTCTCATTGTAAAAATCTCCTTTCATTATATATAATAATTTTCCTATAAATAGATTGTATCATGCCTAAGTACATGGAACAAGTTATGAAAATAAGAAAAGCCATATTTAGCAATTTCACTAAATATGGCTTCTTATTTTTTATAAGTTTGCTATCAAAGCTGCGATTTCATCTGGACTCATTACTTTATTTGGATCTGATAAGTCTGGCATTGGTGGTTTCTCTTCTGTTGCAGCAATTTCCTCTTCAACCTGTGCAGTTTCCTCTTCAGCTACATCTCCTCCTGCCATGTTTGCAAACAATGCTGCGATTTCATCTGGACTCATTGCTTTGTTTGGATCAGATAAATCTGGCATTGGTGGAATTTCTTCAACTACTGGTTCTGGTTCAACTACTGGCTCTGGCTCAACTACTGGCTCTGGCTCAACCACTGGTTCTGGTTCGCTAGCCGCCATGTTTGCAAATAGTGCTGCAATTTCATCTGCGCTCATTGCTTTATTTGGATCTGATAAATCTGGCATTGGTGGAACTTCTTCTACCACTGGTTCTTCCTCGAAGAGTGGTGTTTCTTCGAAAATTGGCTCTTCTTCAAAGACTGGACTTTCTTCAAAGATTGGCTCTTCTTCAAAGACTGGACTTTCTTCAAAGATTGGTTCTTCCTCAAGAATTGCTTCTTCCTCAAAATCAGATTCTATACCAAATAAGGATTCTACATCAAATGGACTAATTTCTTCGATTGGACTAATTTCTTCAATTGGTGTAGCCTCTTCAATTGGAGCGGCTTCTACAGATGTTGTATAAACAGGTGGTGCCTGCATCACAACCTTTGAACCACTCATAATTGCTTGGTTTAAACGAAGCTCCGTATCCTTAAGCTGCATCAACACATCCTGCAATTTCATGTCTGTCTGCGTGCCCATATCTGTTAACTTTAATCTCTGTTCCTTGGAGAGACTTGTGAACTTCGTATTCTGTGTTTCTTCTACTTCATCCAATCGTTCCAATACCTGATCATTGGAATTTATAATCGCATCTGCATTCTCTTTGCTTCGATTGATAATTACCTTTGCAATACCCTTTTGTGCATTGATAATTTCTTCTGCTGGTACTTTTGATGTTTCCTGAAGTTCCATCAATCGATCTTCAATTTCATCAAAGCTCTTCTTAAGCATGATGTAAGAGGCTTTCTCCGAACGATATAAATTTTCAAAATGCTCATTACGTGCTGCTTCTTTTTCCGCATTGATAGTCATAATAGCATTTACAACTATGTATACCGCAACCAATGCTACGACCGCTAGTAAAATAATCGGCAGATAGCTCGTATGAAAATTTATCATCACATACATTTCTGCAAATAAAACTACTGTCAGTACTAATACTGCAATCGTGATTTGAAGTTTCGCCTTCTTTTCCTTTGTGTTGTTCATTTTGAATAGTCCCCCTGGATTTTATAGTAAATCTATCTATAATGCACCTAACTGGATTCGAACCAGCGGCCTACCGCTTAGGAGGCGGTCGCTCTATCCTACTGAGCTATAGATGCAAAAATTACAAGCACACCGTTCCCTGCATCCAAATGCTTCCTTTGAATCTTCTTCCAACGGCTGGTTCTCCTAATAGGTCTTCCTGATTAATCAAAACTCTGAAGTGTAAATCATTACATTCTACTTCCATCGAATACAATTTTTCACCTGTAATGGAATTGCAAACTTCTTCTACTTCTATAATTTCTCCTAGAATACTATACTGATCACTTTCGATTCCATATGGCATAAAAGAGGTACTTACAATAGAAAAAACATCTTCTTTACGAATACGCTTTGAAATCTGAGAATATGTATCCAAATCCTGAATAGAAAGATTCTCAATTGCTTCTTCGTTTCCTTCTCGCGCCTGCTCAATCAAACGCTGTCTCTTTTCCTGTTTGCTATTCGCTGTCTGTTTTTCCAAAACTCTTTCTTGAATCGGAAGTAAAATTTTCCCATCCACGGATAATGCAGAAAGCATCGCACCTGACAATTCTTTTGTATGAATATCATTACGGTATTCAGATAAGAAATCTGCTACATTTTGTAAATAAAAAATGAGTGTTACGCCTATTCTTATATCATCACAAACACCAGCATATGATTCTTTTTCAGCATGCTTTTCGATTGCGATTTGTTCCTGCGTAGTGAGTATGTCAGATGATGAGAATGGCACATAATAATTCATCTTAAAATTATCCTGTTCATCATAAGAACCTCTGAGCATGATCCCAAATCCATTACCAAAGCTCTTTGTCAATTCTGCAAATTCACTTCCCCTGGAATCCTTTGTAAGTCTCATCGTCTCTGGACGTTCTACTATCTCATCTATAATTATTTCCAAATCTCTTTTTCGAATATTTGAAAAGCCGACAGCTCTTAAATATTTGTGCACGTTTGTTCTCCTCAAACTATCCCATATTCTATTCTATAATACCATATCTTTTGAAATAATAAAAGAAAAACATAGTGTACTGTTTATCGTACACTATGTTCTCACTATCTCTTATCTTACTTATTTGATTCTTTCGCCATATCTAATGCTTCTTTTTCTTCTGGCGACAATACAATAACAGAATTTCCTGCAATAATTTCTTTTACGTAAGTGTAGCAGCCTTCTCTACTATGTACTGCATTCATTACAAATCCATCATTTGTCTCATTTAAAAGTGCGAGTGAAAAACTAAGCTTGCCACCCATTTCGTTAAATGCATCATACTTTACTAGGCCAACCTTCTGGAATGTAAACTTAAGATTTGCAAAAATCTTCTGGATATTTTTTTCATTCACAGCATTTGCTTCTAACAAACCATCTACCTGATCCAGTCTCTCAATAAGAGTCTTTTCCAAGTTTCTAGCATTCTTACCACTCATGAAAATTCTATATCTCTTTTTGAGCTGAGCCATCTGAACTACATTTACGATATATAAAATAATCAAAATAAATGTAACTACTGTTAATCCAATAATCACATAATCGGAATGAATTCCGAGCATTTCTGAAATCATAAAAAATCTCCTTCTATTTCAGTTTTATCTTTCTACAGTACGAATTAAATCAATGATTCTATCTAACTCATCCTGTGAGTAATATTCAATCTCTAATTTACCTTTTTTATTATCCTTAGGATTGATATATACTTTTGTACCAAGTACAGATTTCATCTGTTCTTCTAATTCTCGATATACAGCCAGAAGCTGTGGATCAATCTTATTTACTGCAACAGGTGCATCCTCTTTTTCATTCTGAATGTTCTTTACTAATTTCTCTGTATCACGAACACTAAGCTTCTCATCAAAGATTCTCTGTGCAACTTCATACTGTTTTTCCTGGTCTTCAATTGCAAGTAAAGCTCTTGCATGTCCAGTAGTGAGCATTTCATCAATAAGCATCTGCTGAACTTTTTCATTTAATTTAAGAAGACGCATTGCATTCGTAACTGCAGTTCTACTCTTAGAAACCTGCTCTGCTACTTCGTCCTGTTTCAAATTAAATTCTTCGATAAGACGTTTATATCCCTGTGCTTCTTCAATCGGATTTAAATCCTCACGCTGAATATTCTCCAAAAGAGAAATAATCATAATTTCCTGTTCTGTCAATTTCTTTACGATAACAGGAACCTCTTTTACACCAGCAAGCTTTGCAGCTCTCCATCTTCTCTCACCAGCAATAATTTCATAATAATCATCTCTTTTAGTAACAAGAAGTGGCTGAAGTACGCCGAACTGTTTGATAGATTCAGATAACTCTAATAATGCATCTTCATCAAACTTCTTACGTGGCTGTTCTCTGTTTGGCTCAACCTTATTGATATTCATAAGAATTGCACCGCTCGCATTTTCCACATTTCCTTCAACTTTAGGCTCTACTGGTTTTTCAACCTTATTTGTAATAAGAGAATCTAACCCTTTTCCCAATCCTTTTTTAACCGCCATGATTAAATATCCTTTCTATCGATAATTTCCTGTGCGAGATTTCTGTAGCTTTCTGCACCTGCTGACTTTGATTCATACATATTGATTGGAATTCCATGTGATGGAGCTTCTGCCAAACGAATATTTCTAGGAATCATTGTTTCGTAAATCTTTGTATCTAAGCTACTCTTTACACTATCTACTACCTGGTTTGAAAGATTTGTTCTTACATCATACATAGTAAATACTACACCTTCTATTTTAAGGTTAGGATTTAATCTCTGTTGAACCAAATCAATTGTATGGATTAACTGGCTCAAACCTTCCAATGCATAATACTCACACTGGATTGGGACTAATACGGTATCTGCAGTTGTCATAGCATTTACTGTTAACATATTAAGTGATGGTGGACAGTCAATAATGATAAAATCATAATCATCTCTTATGTAATCTACTGCAGTTTTTAAAATATATTCCTTATCGTTGATACCTAATAATTCGATTTCGGCACCAGCTAAATTTACGTTTGAAGCAATAATCTGGAGATTATCTACTACAGTATTCTGCATACTTTCTCTAATAGAACACTCATCCAGCATCAATTCATATACTGTATTTTCTACTTCGTTCTTGTCTACACCCAATCCACTTGTCATATTTCCCTGTGGATCTAAGTCAATAGCTAATACTTTCTTTCCTTTTTCTGCTAAGCATGAAGCTAAATTAATTGATGTAGTGGTTTTACCAACTCCACCCTTCTGATTTGCAATTGCTATAATTCTTCCCATTTCTACTTCCTTTCTTCTTTTGGGGATATCCAATTTCTCTTTTTTCGTGCTTTCCTATTATAACACTAACAATCCTCTTTGCCAAATATTATTATAAATACAACATTTAGTAGTAGTCTATTTTTCTACTCATCAATGTTTCACGTGAAACATTTTCCCAAAAATCACCAAAATCTAGTACATTTTTTAGAATCCAAAAACTAAATATTGTGTTCAATATTGATGTTTCACAAACAAAAAAAGAAATGTTTCACGTGAAACATTTCTTTTTCAAACCCCTATATATTGTGTCAAGATAAACAGCTCACAGAAAATGTTTTTAAAAAATACATTCTTTTGCAACCTTTATTACTTCTGTTACTTCCTTTATTTCATTTTCAAGTGATGTAACTTGATTCTTTAAATCAGTAATTCTAACTTCTAATTCTTTTTGTTCTTCTTTTAATTCTGCAATCTTCGTTTTATTAAAACTATTTACTGGACGAGGTGTAAATGATTCAAAGTTTGGATCATCATTTACTTCTAATAATTTGATAATCTCTACATTTTCTCTTTGCTCTGCTAATGCTTTGTTTAGTAATAGATTTACCTCTATAAGTTCTCTCTGAAATTTTTCTCTAATTTTCTCTAAATAGCTAACTACCATATTTTCCTCTTCCCATCAAAAATTCGTATTATATATTTGTTACTATTATAATTCATTTTAAAATATATGAAAAGATTTAAATAATTTATTTGTATATTTATGAGAAAATGTCTATAATAGAAGTAACAACATGTAGGAGGTTACTATGAAAAAAAGTACAAAATGTGTATTGTTCACCTTAGGTGTTTCAGCTACGGCAATCTACACTTACAATAAGTTTATAGAAAAAACTGCATCGGAGAAAAATTTATTATCAGATAAAGATGGTGCATATTATGAATGGAAATATGGAAATGTATTCTATTCCAAATATGGTAGTGGATTTCCTGTGTTATTGATTCATGATGCAAACTCTGCTGCATCTTCTATTGAATGGAATAAAGTGATTACCAAGCTTTCAAAAAATCACACTGTATATGCAATTGATTTATTGGGATGTGGAAGATCTGATAAGCCTGCTTTAGAATATACCAATTATTTATATGTGCAGATGATTCAAGGATTTATCTCTGATGTTATTCAGGAAAAGGTATCTATTATCGCATCCAATATTTCTGCCTCATTTGTTATTATGGCAAACCATATTGATGATACACTTATTGAAAAAATTGTATTAATCAATCCGGCATCATTAAAACAGTTAGATACAATTCCTGATGATGTATCAAAAGCGAAAAAGAATATTATTCAGTTACCTTTCGTTGGAACTTTCGTATATAATATAATGAACAATATGCAACATATCGACGAATCCTTCCGCACTCGTTATGTTTCAAAACCTCAGTTAATCTCATCTTCTATGGAAGATGTATATTATGAAGCAGCTCATAAGAATGGAAGTAACGGACGATTCCTTTACTCAAGTCTATTAGGTAATTATGTAAACAATAGTATCACACATGCAGTAAAATCTATCTCAACTCCAACCCTAATCATCGGTTCTGTAGAAATGAAGAGATACGCACTTGCATTAGATGATTACCATAAAGTAAATGAGAATATCGATATCGTAAGAATCACAAATGGAAGTCTCTATCCTCATATGGAGATTCCAGAAAAGATTACATCATTGATTGAAGACTACATTTAATATAACTTTATTATAATAAACTAAAATAACCCCCTGTATTATATATATAGTACAGGGGGTTCTCATCATTTTAGTTTATCAATTATAGAGGATTTTTTGATGGAGTACCAGCTTTACGAGGGTAAGTCTTAGGTGTTCCTTTCACCTTATCAATTATGATAAAGGAACGACCACTTTCTCCTAACTCAAATTTTACAATATCTTTTGTCTTACCTCCTAGTAAGAATACTGCACTCTTTGATGATGCAACTTCCTCTTCCACTTCACCGGATTTATAGGAAATAAACTGACCACCAATTTTTACAAATGGTAAACAGTACTCACTCAAGGTAGACAGATTAGCTACTGCTCTTGATACAGATAAGTCATACTGTTCACGATACTTTTTATCTCTGGCGAGATCTTCTGCTCTACCATGAATTGCTTCAATACCTTCTAATTTTAACGCATCGATTACTTCCTGTAAAAAGAGCACTCTTTTATTTAAGGAATCTGCTAAGGTAACTTTTAAATTAGGAAAAGCTATCTTAAGAGGAATACCTGGAAAGCCTGCGCCAGTTCCCATATCCATTACACTAATTTCCTGATTTAAATCAATTGCACGAATCAATGAAATACTATCCAGGAAATGTTTCTCAAGTACTTCATCCCATTCTGTAATACCTGTAAGATTCATTACCTTATTTTTCTCTACCAGCATTTCAAAATAAACCTTAAATTGTTCTAATTGTGTATCCGTAAATGCGATAGATATTTTATTTGCTTCTTCAATAAATTTATCAAAATTATATTCCACTATCTGCCTCTTTCTAAACTAGTTCTCTTCATCCAGATGTCCATTTAACTGATAGAATAAATCTGGATTCGAATATTTCAATTGTTCCAAATAGACCAGAATAACCGAAGTATCTGCAGGAGAGACGCCTGAGATACGAGAAGCCTGCCCGATATTCATTGGCTGATATTTATTCAACTTCTGAACTGCTTCGATACGTAAACCATTAATCTTGGCATAATCAAAATTCTGAGGTAATTTTTTCTTCTCTAATCTTCTAAACTGTTCTACCTGTTTAATCTGTCTCTTAATATATCCATCATACTTAATTAAAATATTAACCTGTTCAATTACATCATAAGCTAATGGTTTTCTTTCTGGATCAATTGATGCTAATTTATCATAATCCAATTCTGGTCTTCGAATAAGCTCTGCAATTGTAGATGCCGTATTAAGAGGAATACTTCCATAGCTTTCAAGTAAAGTCTGAACTTCCTTTGATGCACCTACTTTTACATTTTCACATCGAATTATTTCTTCTTCAATAAGTCTTTCTTTTTCACAAACCCAATCGTATCGTTCCTGTGGAATCAAACCAACTTCATATCCCTTTTTTGTTAAGCGCATATCTGCATTATCCTGACGAAGAAGCAAACGATACTCAGCGCGGGATGTCATCATACGATATGGCTCAAATGTTTCTTTTGTAACAAGGTCATCAATTAAAACACCAATATAACTTTCAGAACGATCTAAAATAAGTGGTTCCTTTCCCTGGATTTTTAAAGCAGCATTGATACCTGCCACAAGACCCTGGCCTGCTGCTTCTTCATAACCTGAGCTACCATTAAACTGTCCGGCACTAAAAAGACCATGAATATTCTTAAATTCCAAAGATGCATTCAGCTGATTTGGATTAATACAATCATATTCGATTGCATAAGCATTACGAACAATCTTAGCATTTTCCAAACCTGGAAGTGTACGATACATTGCATGCTGTACATCCTCTGGTAAAGAAGAAGACATACCACCTACATACATTTCATTTGTATTTAATCCTTCTGGTTCAATAAAAATCTGATGTCTTTCTTTCTCAGCAAACTTTACGACTTTATCTTCAATAGAAGGACAATATCTTGGACCCGTTCCCTCAATTACACCTGAATACATTGGTGAACGATGAAGGTTAGCACGAATAATTTCATGTGTTGTTGGATTGGTATAAGTAAGCCAGCATGATACCTGATCTATCTGTACATCTTCTGGGTTTGTAGTAAATGAAAAAGGAACAACTCTCTCATCACCAAACTGTTCTTCCATCTTTGAAAAATCAATACTTCTTTTATCAATACGAGCTGGAGTACCTGTTTTAAAACGATACATTTCTACACCATGCTCTACCAAAGAATTTGTAAGATGTGTTGCAGCCTGTAAACCATTTGGTCCAGTATATGAAATCATTTCACCTGTAAGACATCTTGCATTCAAGTATGTACCTGAACAAATAATAACTGCCTTACAGTTATAGGTTGCACCTGAAACTGTCTTAACTCCAGTAATATTATTGGCTTCATCTGTAATAATATCACTAATTTCCGCTTGACGAATCGCTAAGTGGTCAGTATTTTCCAGTACTTTTCGCATCTCTGTGGTATAAGCCATCTTATCTGCTTGTGCACGAAGAGAGTGTACTGCTGGACCTTTTGACTTATTGAGCATCTTAGACTGAATAAAAGTCTTATCGATGTTCTTTCCCATTTCTCCACCAAGAGCATCTATTTCTCTTACAATATGTCCTTTAGAACTTCCGCCGATATTTGGGTTACATGGCATAAGTGCAATACTATCTACACTTACAGTAAAAATAATTGTTTCCATTCCAAGTCTTGCACTTGCAAGCGCTGCTTCACAACCTGCATGACCAGCACCTACAACTACTACATCATAATTTTCTACAATAGCAGGCATATAATTTTACCTCTTTCTAATCTATACAATAAACTATTTACCCATACAGAATTTGCTAAAGATTTCATTTACCAAATCATCTTCTACTGATTCACCAATCATTTTTCCGAGCGACTCATAAGCACTCATTAAATCTATCGAATAGAAATCTTCTGGCATATCATCTTCTATACTTTGCACTACTAAATTTAAACTATCAAGTGCATCCTGTAAAGAATTTTTCTGACGAATATTTGTAATATATATTTCATCATTAAAAGAAACCTCTCCATGGAAAAACATTTCTTTAATTTTATCCTCTAATTCTGTAATTCCAGTGTTTTCTTTTGCAGAAATTGGAATAATCGTCTTATCCAAATGCTTTTCTACTTCTTCTTTTGAAGTAACTACATCTAAATCAGATTTATTTAGAAGAACTACTGCTTTTTTATCTCTTAAGATTTCCATGATTTCAAAATCACTTTCATCCAAAGCTGTAGAACTGTCAATTACATAAATAATAAAGTCAGCTTTATTGGCATAATCCTTTGCCTTTGAAACACCAATCTTTTCTACAACATCTTCTGTATTACGAATACCAGCAGTATCCATAATATTAAGAGAAATTCCATGAAGATTAATCTGTTCTTCTAAAACATCTCGAGTTGTTCCAGCAATATCAGTTACAATTGCACGTTCCTCACCAACCAATACATTTAAAAGAGAAGATTTCCCTGCATTTGGTTTTCCAAGAATTACAGTATTGATACCTTCTTTTAAAATACGACCATTATCTGAAGAATCCAATAATCTCTTAATTTCTTTTCTCTCATTATTTAAAACATCAAGTAATTGTTCATTATACCCATCCAAGCTAATATGCTCTGGATCATCAAGCGCTGTTTCAATAAATGCAATTTCATGTAAAATATTTGCACGTATTTTCTTTACATCTGTAAGAACAGAACCCTTAAGCTGACTTAAAGAAGATTTTAATGCAAACGAATTTTTTGAATTAATAACATCAATAACAGATTCTGCCTGAGTCAAATCAATACGGCCATTTAAAAAGGCGCGTTTTGTAAACTCACCTGGTTCTGCAGGTCTGGCTCCGTATTTAATGACAGTCTCCAAGATTCTTTTCATTACAAATACACCACCATGACAATCAATCTCTATGGTGTCTTCTTTGGTATAAGTGTTAGGAGCTTTCATAAGAAGTACCATTACTTCATCAATCATTTCATCACCATCATAAATATATCCATAGTGAATAGTATGAGAGTTACACTCGCTAATTTTTTTCTTATTCAATTTTGAACGATAAATCTTATCAATAATATCCAAAGATTCATCTCCACTTAATCTAATAATACCTATTCCACTAGGACTCATCGCAGTTGCTACTGCAGCAATTGTATCTGATTTCATAAAATCTCCTTATATAGAACATTTTAAAATAAACAACATAGTTATCCACTTTAAAACATTCTATCATATATATATACAAAAAGTAAGTCCCGGATAATAAATAATAGAACGCCTCCACGTTTTACTTAACGTCGGCTTTTCTATTATTTATTATCCGGGACGTATTATTTAAAATACTTTATTTCTTCAATGTAACTACAACATGACGATATGGTTCTTCACCTTCCGAATATGTTGTTACATATCTGTCATTCTGAAGTGTAGAATGAATGATTCTTCTTTCGAAAGGATTCATTGGTTCTAATTCAACAGAACGTTTTGTTCTCTTTACTTTGTAAGCAATATTCTTTGCAAGATTTTCTAATGTATCTTTTCTTCTCTTGCGATAATCTTCTGTATCAACTTTTACTTTGTAATAGTTTTCAGAATGTTTGTTTACTGCAAGATTTGTTAAATACTGTAAAGAATCAAGTGTCTGTCCTCTCTTACCGATGAGAACTCCCATATCTTCACCCTTTAATTCAACTTCAATAGATTTATCTTCTTCATTTACTTTTACAATAATATCTACTGCCATATCCATTGCATGGAATACAGATTTTAAAAATTCTTTTACATTTTCTTCTACTGAAAATTTCTTGCGAGCTTTAATAACTGCATTTTTGCTTCCAAGTCCTAAGAAACCTGTGCTACCTTTTTCTACTACTTCGTATTCAATTTCACTACTTGGAATTCCAAGAGAGATGGAAGCTTCTGTTAAAGCTTCATCTACTGTTTTTGCTGAAACTTCAATAAATTCCATTTTCTATTCCTCCAATTACTTACGAGAATTTCTTTCATTATATTCTCTAACCATATTTGCTTTTGCAGCCATGCTACCAGGTTTGTAAGTTTTATTTACATTTGAGTATCCTTCAGAATCTGCATCTGCATAGTTACCAATATTTGCTTTACTTTCAATTGTTCTAGTTTTCATTGCAGCAGCTTCACGAATCTGATTTTCGTAAACACCACGTTTTTCCTGTTTCTTTTTCGCTTTTTCTTTGTTCTTTTCAATAATATCATCTAAACTCATGTTAGAGATAATCTTATTGATTGTTACCTGCTGAACACTACGATATGCAGCTGAAACCACCCAGTAAATACCAAGACCAACTGGTAAAGTAAAACAGAAGAACAATGACATAAGTGGCATTGTCTTATTCATCATCTTCATCTGCTGAGCCATCATATCATTCTGATTATTGTTATCGTTATTCGCATTAGGCATTAATTTTAAACTAATAACCTGTGTAAGATAAGATAAAACAGGAATCATTAATGCAGCAAATACAAGTAAGAAATTCTTTGATGCAAAATTTTCAGTAATGATATTCCAAGGTGTATCTGAAATATTTAATCCCATAAAGAAATTAAATTCATGGAAACTTTCTACACCATTGTTAATAATTTCTGTAACACTATCTAAAGCAGTAAAGTATGTTTCACCATTTGCATTAGGTTTAACTAAACTATCAATAGAAGGAACTTTATAAATAACATCAATAATAAAGTTCTTAACCTGATCAACTGTGTTTGTATCAGATATTACGAAATCAGGTGTTACATTTAAAGTCATTTTAAAATCTGTCATAACTTTAGTCATAATATCAGCAAAACCATCATGAGCCATGATATCTTCAGCGATTACAACAAATTTTTCTCTAACAGCTGTAATGTAAGCAGGTACATTATAGAATACACGATAAAGAGCAAACAAAATAGGCATCTGGATAAGCATCTGTCCACAACTACCCATTGGAGAAACACCGTATTTATCATATACCATCTGTGTTTCATTGCTCATTGCCATCTGAGAATTCTGATCTTTTTTGTTCTTATATTTTTCCTGAATTGCTTTAAGTTCAGGCTGCATAGCCTGAGATAATTTAGAGAACTTCTGCTGCTTATAAGTAAGTGGCAGCATAAGTGTATAAATTACAATTGTAAAAAGGATAATGCTCAAACCAACATTTTCGATACCAAATATGTTGAACATGAACATATAAATTGCATCCAAAATCACACCTAACAATTTTGCAATAGGTCCAAGTATTGCTCCATCATATGGTGTCAACAAAATGTTTGTCATATAAACCTCCATTATGGAACAGGATCATATCCGCCTTTTGAAAAAGGATTGCATCTTATAATTCTCCAAGCAGCAAGTGTTCCTCCCTTTAATGCCCCATACTTCTGAACTGCTTCAAGTCCATAGCAGGAACAGGTAGGAAAATAAGGACACTTTGTTGATTTCATTGGAGAAAGATATTTTTGATAAAATTTTATTAGATAAATTAAAATTTTTTTCAATATGATTCCATCTTCTTTTCTATTTGTTTATTAAAATTCCATGAAGATTTCCCAAGTGTAACAACGCACTTTCAATTTCCTTATATCCAACTTCACGCGCTGTACTTCTTGCGATAACTACAATGTCCAAACTACTATTGAACATTTCTTCCTGTAGTCTATAGCTTTCTCGTATCAAACGAGTAATTCGATGTCTTATAACACTATTTCCAACTTTTTTACTTACTGATATACCAATTCTGTTTATGTTACTTTGATTTTCTAAAACATACATAACCAGATACTTATTTGCATAAGATTTACCATTCTTATATACATTTTGAAAATCTATATTTTTTTTTAAGCTTTCTGAATGCTTCATAAATTTTTCTCCTTAAAAGAAGAAAAGACCACAAAAATTGTGGCCTATGCTGATAATTTTTTTCTACCTTTTGCTCTTCTTGAAGCTAATACTTTTCTTCCGCCTGCAGTGCTCATTCTGCTTCTGAATCCATGTACTTTAGCTCTCTGTCTCTTTTTTGGTTGGAATGTCATCTTCATTGTTATCCACCTCCTCTACGTTAAAAAACATCACTAGTAATTATAGCAAAAAAGTTCCTTAAGTCAAGGAAAATCAACACTTTTTTAAAATTTTATTTTTTCACAACTATATATAATAAGGAAGAAACTAATACTCACTATATATTGTGTATCCTTTCTCTATCATTAGAAAAATATAATATTGGAAGTCTATTTATTAACCTAAGTTATTCACTTAATGTTGATAACTTGTGGAAATCAAGTACAAAATACATGGATAAAATGTGTAAAAATACCTTTAGCTTAGATTTTTCTAGGTCTATAACTTTTATTGCCTTTAAAAGGCTTTTAAACGTTGATTTCGAGCTAAAAATAGTGTACTATTATATTTGTAGAATTATGGATAACTATCCTCTATTTTAATGATGATATGGAGAACTACATGGAAAAAATAATTGAAAAGTGGGATCAAATATTAAATACAGTAAAAAAGGAGCATGAAATATCTGATATATCTTTTGATACATGGATGCGTCCTTTAGAAGTATATGCGATTGAAGATAATACTCTTTATATATTAGCACCATTTGAACAAATGGCTTTAAGCTACATCCAGAAAAAATATTATCTTCCACTTAAAGTTGCAATTGGAGAAGTGATAGGAGAAGAATATGACATTCAATTTATTCTTCCAGAACATGCAAAATCACTTAATATTAAGAAGCCTGCTAAAAAAGTAGCTTCCTTAAATGGTTCTAATTCCAATTTAAATCCTAACTATACATTTGAAACATTCGTCGTAGGTAATAATAATCGTTTTGCTCAGTCTGCTTCTCTTGCAGTTGCAGAATCTCCTGGAGAAACATACAATCCTCTCTATATATATGGAGGACCTGGACTTG
Organism: Agathobacter sp.; assembly: GCA_045530745.1. GTDB lineage: Bacteria > Bacillota > Clostridia > Lachnospirales > Lachnospiraceae > Roseburia. The sequence goes on along the minus strand of JAZSCQ010000002.1, from coordinate 10,024 downwards.
GTAAAACACATTTAATGCATTCCATTGGACATTTTATTTTAGATCAAAATCCTAACTCTAAAGTAATATATGTAACTTCGGAACAATTTACAAATGAAGTTATCGAATCTATCCGTAATGGTAATGCTTCTTCCATGACCAAGTTCCGTGATAAATACCGTACTGTTGATGTACTTATGATTGACGACATTCAATTTATTATAGGAAAAGAAAGTACGCAGGAAGAATTTTTCCACACCTTTAATGCACTTCAGACACAGGGTAAACAGATTATCCTTACATCTGATAAACCACCAAAGGATATGGAAACATTAGAAGAAAGAATTCGTTCCCGTTTTGAATGGGGCCTTATGGCTGATATCGGTATTCCTGATTATGAAACCAGAATGGCCATCCTTAGAAAAAAAGCAGAATCTGATAATTTTGATATTGATGATGAAATTCTTAACTATATTGCTAATAACATTAAATCAAATGTTAGAGAATTAGAAGGAGCTTTAAATAAGCTTTTGGCTTACAATAACCTTTGTAATCAAACCATTACAATGGAAATTGCTCAAAAAGAACTTCAAAATATCATTACACCAGATAAACCAAGAGAAATCACACCACAGCTTATCATTGAAGTTGTTACAGAACACTTTAATATTTCTATGGATCAGATGATTTCAAGAAGTCGAAGCAGCGATATTGCAAGACCAAGACAAATTGCAATGTTCTTATGTAAGACTATGACAGATTCGTCATTAGATGTAATTGGTTCCTTCCTTGGAGGACGTGACCACTCAACAATCATCCATGGCATTAAGAAAATTGGTGATGAATATGAAGTAAATGAAAACACCAAAACATTAATCGACACGATTAAGAAAAAGATAAATCCTAACTAGTTATAAACTTATAAACGTTTATCAACAGTTGATGAAAAGTTAATAAAAATTTGTTCACAAACCTGTCCATTTTTTCCATAACTTTTCATCGTCTTATAAATATATTTATCAAACTAAAAAATGCTTTAATTTAAAGGTTCTTAAGGGTTATTCACTTTTAAACATCCCCTAAGAAGAATACTATGAATTACTATTATTTATATATACGCGGAAGGGAGTTTTTTCGATGAAATTAGTTGTTTCAAAATCAAATTTATTACGTGGAGTTAATATTGTTTCAAAAGCAGTTCCAACTAGAACTACAATGGCTATTTTAGAATGTATTCTTATTGATGCATCTACGAATGAAATAAAACTTATGGCCAACGATTTGGAATTAGGAATTGAAACTAAAATAGAAGGTGAGATTATTGAAAGAGGTATTATTGCTTTAGATGCAAAATTCTTTGCTGAAGTTGTTCGTAAACTGCCTGATAGCGATGTTACCATTGAAACAGATTCTAACCTTAAAACAATTATTTCTTGTGAAAAAGCAAAATTTGATATTGTTGGAAAATCAGGAGATGATTTCTCTCGTATTCCTTTTATTGAAAAAAATGATTCTATTGTAATGAGTCAGTTTACATTAAAAGAAGTAATTCGCCAGACTATCTTCTCTATTTCTGATAATGATAATAATAAACTTATGACTGGTGAATTATTTGAAATCAATGAAAATCAGCTTAAAGTAGTTTCACTGGATGGACACCGTATTTCTATTCGTTACATTGAACTTAAGAATAACTATGATCACAAGAAAGTTGTTGTTCCTGGAAAAACTTTACAGGAAGTAAGTAAGATTATTCCTGGTAATGTAGATGAAGATGTAGTGATTTATATTTCAAATAATCATATAGTATTTGATTTTGATAGCACAACTGTTGTATCAAGACTTATTGAAGGGGAATACTTCAAAATAGATCAGATGCTTTCATCTGATTATGAAACAAAAGTAAAAATTAATAAAAAAGAATTATTAGACTGTATTGCCCGTTCTACACTTCTTGTAAAAGAAGGTGATAAAAAACCTATTATTATGAATGTAACAGACGGAAATATGCAGCTTAAGATTACTTCATTTATTGGTTCTATGAATGAAGATATTGATATTGAAAAAGATGGTAAGGACATTTTAATTGGATTTAATCCAAAATTCTTTATTGATGCACTTCGTGTTATTGATGAAGAAGAGGTATCTCTTTATATGGTAAATCCAAAAGCTCCATGTTTCATTAAGGATGATGAAGGTAAATTTATTTACTTAATTCTTCCAGTAAACTTTAGTAATGTTAACTAAAATTAGGAGTAAATATGATTACAGTAAATATTAGAGAAGATGAAGAATTCATCAAACTTGGACAGGCTCTTAAGAAAGCTTCTCTGGTTGGTTCAGGAGTTGAGGCTAAAATGGTAATCCAGGATGGTCTTGTTGAATTAAACGGTGAAGTAGAAGTGCAAAGAGGAAAAAAACTCTATGATGGAGACATTGTTTCCTATAATGGAGAAACAATTAAGATTGTGAAATGATTATAAAATCGATAGAATTAAGCAATTTTAGAAATTATGAAAGCTTAGAAATTCATTTTGACCATGGTACCAATATTTTATATGGTGATAATGCACAGGGAAAAACGAATATATTAGAGGCAGCTTACTTTAGTGGTACAACGAAATCTCATAAAGGAAGTAAAGATAAAGAAGTGATTCGTTTTGGATGTGAGGAATCTCATATTCGTACTATAGTAGAAAAAAATGAAAAAGAATATCAGATTGATATGCACTTAAGAAACAGAGGTTCAAAAGGTGTAGCAATCAATAAAATACCAATAAAAAAGGCGAGTGAGCTTTTTGGTATTCTAAATATTGTGTTCTTTTCTCCAGAGGATCTTAATATTATAAAAAATGGTCCTGCAGAAAGAAGAAGATTTTTAGATTCTGAGCTTTGTCAGCTGGATAAATTATATTTATCCGATTTAACTAAATACAATAAAATATTAAATCAAAGAAATAAACTACTAAAAGATATCTCATATAGACATGATTTAATGGAAACCTTATCGGTTTGGGATGAGCAGCTTTTAGAGACAGGTAAAAGAATCATCAAACGTCGTAAGATTTTTATTGAAGAATTAAATGAAATAATAGGGCAGATACATTCCAATATTTCAGGAGGAAAAGAAAATCTTATATTAAAATATGAACCAAATATTGATGATATTTTCTTTGCAGATGAACTTATAAAATCCAAACAAAAAGATTTAAAACTTTGTCAGACTACAGTAGGGCCACATAGAGATGATATGCTTTTTTCAGTAAATGATGTAGATATTCGCAAATTTGGCTCACAGGGACAACAAAGAACATCTGCTTTGTCTTTAAAATTAGCAGAAATAGAAATTGTAAAAAAATCTATAAACAATACCCCAGTATTGTTGTTGGATGATGTATTGTCTGAACTCGATAGTAACAGGCAAAATTATTTATTAAATAGTATAAGTGATATTCAAACAATTATTACTTGTACAGGGTTAGAAGAATTTGTAAGAAACAGATTCCACATTAACAAAGTTTTTAAGGTTGTTAATGGAGAAGTATTTGAAAATAGTAATTCAAACGAGCATGAAGAGGAGTAGTGTATGAGTGAAGAATTAAAAAATGGCCAGGAATATGGAGCGGACCAGATTCAGATTCTTGAAGGATTAGAAGCAGTTCGTAAAAGACCAGGTATGTACATTGGTAGTACATCAGAAAGAGGTCTTCATCACTTAGTGTACGAAATTGTAGATAATTCTGTAGATGAAGCCTTGGCAGGTTTTTGTAAAAATATTTATGTGACCATTAACAAAGATAATTCTATTACAGTAGAAGATGATGGACGTGGTATCCCTGTAGGTATCAACGAAAAAGCTGGAAAGTCAGCTCTTGAAGTTGTATTTACAGTCCTTCATGCCGGTGGAAAATTCGGTGGTGGAGGATACAAGGTATCCGGCGGACTTCATGGTGTAGGTGCATCTGTAGTAAATGCTCTTTCTACTTGGCTTACAGTAGAAGTATGCAAAGAAGGAAAAGTATATGCACAGTCCTATAGACGTGGAAAAACAGACGATGATGTAAAAATCATCGGTGATTGTGATGTAAAAAAACATGGTACCAAAGTAAAATTCTTACCAGATGATACTATTTTTGAAACATCTGTTTTTGATTATGATGTACTTAAAAAACGTCTCAGAGAAACTGCATTCCTTACAAAAGGACTTCGTATTGTTCTTATTGATGACAGAGAAGAAGAACCTCGTAGTCATGAATTTTATTATGAAGGTGGTATTAAAGAATTTGTTACTTACTTAAACAGAGGTAGTGAACCACTTTACGATAGTGTTATATATTGTGAAGGGATGAAGGATGATGTTTATGTAGAAGTAGCAATGCAGCATAATGATTCATTTTCTGACAACTGCTATGGATATGTAAATAATATTATTACTCCAGAAGGTGGTACACATGTTACTGGTTTCCGTAATGCAATTACCAAAACCTTTAATGCTTATGCAAGAGATAAAAAATTATTAAAAGACAGTGATCCAGCCTTGACAGGTGAAGATATTCGTGAAGGTTTAACTGCTATTATTAGTATCAAAATTGGCGAACCACAGTTTGAAGGTCAGACCAAGCAAAAACTTGGTAATAGTGAAGCTCGTGGTGCAGTAGAATCTATCGTTTCTGAGAAATTAACTTACTTTTTGGAACAAAATCCAGCAGTAGGTAAAAATATCTGTGAAAAATCGCTGCTTGCGCAGCGAGCAAGAGAAGCCGCTCGCAAAGCTCGCGATATGACTAGAAGAAAAACTGCTTTGGAAGGAACTTCACTTCCAGGTAAACTTGCAGATTGTTCTGACAAAAACCCAGAAAACTGCGAAATTTTTATTGTAGAAGGGGATTCCGCTGGTGGTTCTGCCAAAACAGCAAGAAGCCGTGCAACTCAGGCAATTTTACCACTTCGTGGAAAAATATTAAATGTAGAAAAGGCAAGACTTGACCGTATTTATGATAATGCAGAAATTAAGGCTATGATTACTGCATTTGGTACAGGTATCCATGATCAGTTTGATATCAGCAAACTCAGATATCACAAGATTATTATCATGACCGATGCCGATGTAGATGGTGCGCATATTGCAACACTTATGCTTACCTTCCTCTATCGTTTTATGCCAGAACTGATTAAACAAGGATATGTATATCTTGCAACACCTCCACTTTATAAATTGGAGAAAAATAAGAAAGTATATTATGCTTACAGTGATGAAGAATTAGCTTCTATTATCAATGAAGTAGGTCGTGATTCCAATAACAAGATTCAGCGATACAAAGGTCTTGGAGAAATGGATGCAGAACAGCTCTGGGAGACCACAATGGACCCAGAAAGACGTATTTTAAAACAAGTTATTATTGATGAAGATTCTGCAACAGAAGTTGATGTTACATTTAGAACACTTATGGGTGATAAAGTAGAGCCTAGACGTGAATTCATCGAAGCAAACGCAAAATACGTTAAGAATTTAGATATTTAATGAAAGGAGATTTCTAATAGAATGGATGATAAGATTTTTGATCAAATTCAGCAAGTAGATTTAAAGAAAACTATGGAAACCTCCTACATCGACTATGCAATGAGTGTTATTGCAAGTCGAGCATTACCTGATGTAAGAGATGGTTTAAAACCAGTTCAGCGTCGAGTTTTATACTCTATGATTGAACTTAACAATACTCCAGATAAGCCACACCGTAAATGTGCCCGTATCGTCGGTGACACAATGGGTAAATATCACCCACATGGTGACAGCTCTATTTATGGAGCACTTGTAAACATGGCACAGCCATGGTCTTTCCGTTGTCCACTTGTAGACGGTCATGGTAACTTTGGTTCTGTTGACGGTGATGGTGCAGCTGCAATGCGTTACACAGAAGCAAGACTTAGCAAGATTTCCATGATGATGATTGAGGATATTGGCAAAGATACCGTTGATTTTGTACCTAACTTTGATGAAACAGAAAAAGAACCAACTGTTCTTCCTTCTCGTTATCCAAACCTTTTGGTAAATGGTACAACTGGTATTGCCGTAGGTATGGCAACTAACATCCCACCTCATAACTTACGTGATGTAATTCATGCAGTAGTAAAACTTATCGACAACGAAGTAGAAGATAAAGAAACAGAAATCGATGAACTTATTGATATTGTAAAAGGACCAGATTTTCCAACAGGTGGTATTATTCTTGGTACTGCTGGCATCAATGAAGCATACAGAACAGGTCGTGGAAAAATTCGTGTTCGTGCGGTTACGGATATTGAACCAATGCAAAATGGAAAAAACCGCATCGTAGTAACAGAGCTTCCTTATCTTGTAAATAAAGCAAGACTTATTGAAAAAATTGCTGAATTGCACAAGGATAAGAAAATTGATGGTATTACAGATTTACGTGATGAATCCAATCGTGAAGGTATGCGTATCTGTATTGAATTACGTCGTGACGTAAATCCAACAGTAGTACTTAATCTTCTTTATAAACATACACAGATGCAGGACACCTTCGGTGTAATCAATCTTGCATTAGTAAATAATGAACCAAAAGTACTTAACTTGCAGCAGATGTTAAGCCACTATTTAGATCATCAGAAAGAAGTAATTACAAGAAGAACAAGATATGATTTAAATAAGGCAGAAGAAAGAGCTCATATTTTACAGGGCTTAATCATTGCTTTAGATAATATTGATGAAGTAATAGCTATTATTCGTGGAAGCCGTACCACAGCCGATGCAAAAGTAAACTTAATGGAACGTTTCGGATTGTCTGATGCACAGGCACAGGCGATTGTAGATATGCGTCTTAAGGCTCTTACTGGTTTGGAAAGAGAGAAATTAGAAGCAGAATATGCAGAGCTTATGAAACGTATCAGTGAGTTAAAGGCTATTTTAGCAGATAAAAAGCTTTTACTTGGAGTTATCCGTGAGGAAATTATGGTAATCGCGGACAAATATGGTGAGGATCGTATGACATCCATCGGTTTTGATGAATATGATATTTCCATGGAAGAACTTATCCCAGTAACAAATGCTGTTATTACCATGACAAAAGTTGGTTACATCAAGAGAATGAGTATTGATAACTTTAAAGCACAGAACCGTGGTGGAAAAGGTATCAAGGGTATGGAAACTATCGAAGATGACTATATTGAAGAAATGATGATGACCACATCACATCATTATCTCATGTTCTTTACCAATACTGGCCGAGTTTACAGAATTAAAGCTTATGAAATTCCAGAAGCAAGCCGTACTTCAAGAGGAACAGCAATTATCAATCTGATTCCACTCCAGCCAGGAGAAAAAATTACAGCTATGATTCCTATTAAGGAGTATGAAGAAGATAAATATCTTTTCATGGCTACGAAACGTGGTATTGCTAAGAAAACACCAGTTACTGATTATGCAAATATTCGTAAAACTGGTCTTGCTGCAATCAACTTACGAGAAGATGATGAGCTTATCGAAGTTAAGATTACCGACAACACAGATGATATCTTAATGTTTACCAAATATGGACAGTGTATCCGTTTCCATGAAACAGATGTCAGAACAACTGGACGTACAACTATGGGTGTTATTGGTATGAATCTTGTACCAGGAGATGAAGTGATTGCAATGCAGAAAGCTAGCCAGGGCGATTCTGTTATGATTGTTGCAGAAAAAGGTCTTGGTAAATGTACACTTACAACAGAATTTACTCCACAAAATCGTGGTGGTAAAGGTGTAAAATGCTATAAGATCACAGAGAAATCTGGAAATCTAGTAGGAGTAAAAGCAGTTGGAGTTGATGACGAAGTAATGCTTATCAATACAGAGGGTATTATCATTCGTATCAAAGTAAAAGATACTGCACTTCTTGGAAGAGTAACATCTGGTGTAAAACTTATTAACCTAAAGGAAGGCATTACTGTTGCAAGTATTGCAAAAGTAAGAGAAGATAAGACCTTGATGAATGATACAGAGGAAGCAAATGATGAAACTGTATCAGAAGAAACAGAAAATACTTCACAAGAGTAATTTAAAATTTCGAATCGGCAGGCTTCGCCTGCCGATTTTTTGTATCCATACAAAAAACTTTATGATAGAATAAAAATTACCTTATATAAATATGAAAAAAGAGAGAAAATTCTATGATAAGAAATATACACACAGATATTATTATTAAAAATGTTAAAGAAATGTGCATGGAAGCAAATCATTTTTTATCTACTGATATGAAGGAAGCACTCGTTAATGCATATAAAAATGAAAAATCAGAACTAGGAAAGAAAATTCTTAACCAACTAGATGAAAATTTACAGATTGCAGCTTCTGAAATGATACCTATCTGTCAGGATACTGGAATGGCAGTCTTTTTTATTGAAATCGGACAGGATGTACATTTTGAAGGAATGAATATAGAAGATGCAATCAATGAAGGTGTACGTCAGGGATACACAGAAGGATATTTACGTAAATCAGTAGTAGAAGATCCAATTATACGAACAAACACAAAAGATAATACACCTGCAGTCATTCATTATGATATCGTTCCAGGCGATAAAGTAACCATAACCTTTGCACCAAAAGGATTTGGAAGTGAGAATATGAGCCGTATTTTTATGTTAAAACCTGCGGATGGGCTAGAAGGCGTCAAAGATGCAATTCTTACAGCGGTAAAAGAAGCTGGACCGAATGCCTGCCCTCCTATGGTAGTCGGAGTTGGTATTGGCGGAACTTTTGAGAAATGTGCTATTTTAGCAAAAAAAGCACTTACACGCCCAGTAAATGAAAGCTCTCCAATTCCTTATATTGCAGAAATGGAACAGGAGTTACTCGAAAAAATAAATCAAACAGGAATCGGACCTGGTGGATTAGGGGGCATAAATACAGCACTTTCTGTAAACATCAATACTTATCCAACACATATCGCAGGATTGCCAGTTGCAGTTAACATATGCTGTCATGTGAACAGACACTGCACAAGAGAAATATAAAAAGAGGAATAATATATGATGTTAGAGAATACAATAATAAGAACACCAATTACAGAAGACAAGACAAAGGAACTAAAAGCCGGAGATTATGTATATCTTTCTGGAACTATGTATGTCGCACGTGACGCTGCACATAAAAGAATGATAGATGAACTGGATAAAGGCGAAAAGCTTCCTATAAATATCGAAGATGCAACCATATATTATATGGGTCCATCTCCAGCCCGAGAAGGTTATCCTATTGGTTCTGCTGGACCAACAACAGCGACTCGCATGGATAAATATGCACCAAGGCTTTTAGACTTAGGTCTAAAAGCAATGATAGGAAAAGGAAAACGTTCACAAGAAGTCATAGACTCTATTATAAGAAATAAAGCAGTCTACTTTGCAGCAGTAGGTGGAGCGGGTGCCCTATTATCAAAATGCATTACAAAATCTGAGCTTGTATGTTACGAAGATTTAGGAGCAGAAGCGATATTAAAAATTGAAGTAGAAAATTTTCCTATTATTGTTGTAATAGATAGTAGAGGAAATAACTTATATGAGCAGGTCGAAGAAGAATTTAGTACCTTATAATAAGTAGAAATACAATATCTTGTGATAAAAAAAAGAATAGAAAAATAAATGAAAAAATTTATTTTTTTTAATTGACAAACAAGATTCCTTTTAGTAGAATAAACAATGCGTCACGTACGCAAGATAAGTAAATACTTACAAAATACCTTTGGAGAAGTACTCAAGTGGCCGAAGAGGTGCCCCTGCTAAGGGTATAGGTCGGGAAACCGGCGCGAGGGTTCAAATCCCTCCTTCTCCGCTCTTTCTTTAAAATGTTTTTTAAGAAAGACAAAGATATGTATTGACATTATATCTTGCGCATGATAGACTAATCAAGCTGTCGCGAAAAACAACAGCAAACGAACATTGATAACTAAACAGTGAAAACCTTGAAAGATTCAAATGAATTTCAAGTCTAGATGAAAAATCTAGCGAACGTTTTAATCGAGAGATTAAAACCCTTTAAACAGTAAAT
>JAZSCQ010000007.1:0-128947 GCA_045530745.1 Agathobacter sp. | reverse complement strand
CGTATTTCTTTCCTCTTTTCATTTTAAATAACCTCCTAGTGGTATTATCGGGAGAGGTCCCTCCCACAAATTGTTTCAAACTATTCTTCTACTGTAACGCCCATGCTTCTTGCTGTACCAGCGATCATGCTGATAGCTGCTTCTAAAGAACCTGCATTTAAATCCGGCATTTTTAATTCTGCGATTTCCTGAACTTTTGCTTTGGAAATAGTTGCTACTTTTGTTTTGTTCGGTGTTGCAGAACCAGATTTGATGTTACATGCCTTCTTAATCAGTACTGGAGCAGGTGGTGTCTTTGTTACGAAGCTGAAGCTTCTGTCTGAATATACGGTAATAACTACCGGAATAATTAAGTCTCCCTGATGCGGTCATCTTGCGTTAAACTGTTTTGTAAATTCTACGATATTAACGCCGTGCTGTCCAAGTGCAGGACCAACTGGTGGTGCAGGTGTAGCTTTACCAGCAGGAATCTGCAATTTGATATATCCTTCTACTTTCTTTGCCATTTGAGATAGCCTCCTTTTCTATACAATAGGAATATGTGCCAATCCTATTGTCACGTTTACATCTTTTTAACATCTGTGAAACTTATTTCTACTGGCGTTTCACGACCAAATAAATCAACATTGATAGTAACCATTTGCTTTCCATGGTTCATGGCTTGAATAATACCAACAGTATCCTTCCAAACGCCACCAATAACCACAACCGAATCACCTTCTGCAAAATCTACTACCAAATTAGCTTCCTTGATACCCAGCGGTCTCATTTCAGCTTCCGTGAGCGGTACCGGCTTAGATCCCGGACCAACAAACCCGGTCACTCCTCTGGTATTTCTGACTACGTACCACGTATCATCATTCATAACCATATTAATAAGAACATAACCCGGAAACATTTTTTTCTGAACCTGCTTTTTCGCACCATTCTTCATTTCAACCACTTCTTCCATAGGAACACGAACCTCTAAAATCTGTTCCTCTAGATGACGGTTTTCAATTGTCTTCTCAATGTTAGCCTTAACCTTATTTTCATAACCTGAATAGGTATGAACTACATACCAGTTTGCTTCTGCCATAAAATCACTTTGCCTCCGTTAAAACTTTAAACCTAAAAGGAAATCTACACCGTACTGGATCATCCAGTCTAACAGCGCAATGATAAGTCCGACTACAACTGAAACAGAAACTACCGCTATAGTCTGTCTGACAACTGTTTTACTGTCTTCCCAGGAAATTTTAGAAAATTCCTGTTTTAAACCGTGAAACCAGCTTGTCTTTGGAGTTTTTTCAGTCTGTCCCATAATTTACTCCTTTTCGCTACCTAGACTATTTTGTTTCCTTGTGCATTGTATGAGTCTTGCAGAATCTACAATACTTCTTGGTTTCCATTCTGTCCGGATGAGCTTTTTTGTCTTTTGTCGTATTGTAATTACGACGCTTGCATTCTGTGCATGCTAATGTAATTCTTGTACGCACAACTTCCACCTCCGTTTAAATTCATTGTTTGTTTCCGCCCAAAAAATGGGCATAAAAAAAAGACCTATTTCTAAGCCTAACCAATATAGCACAATCATTTATCGTGCGTCAATACTTTTTTGAAACTAGTGCTGTTTTTTTATTAAACCACAAAATATAGTAAAATTGCAAGCAATTCTTCCTATTAAATAGATGTTGTCGATATTTGGCAAAAGGAGTATAATGTAAATATAAAAATAGGTCTACTATACCCCATTGAAGGCAAAAGCAGCGATATGCACGGATGCATATTCACCTTCGCGAATATCAAGGAAGAAAGGAGGGGTTCTAGATGGCAAGAATTGATGCCTATGCTTATTATTTATCTACATATGCTCAAAATCGTCCTACGCGCTACGACTCGCACAAGAAGAGTGATCTGCGCAAAATCTACAACCAGATTGTAAAAACTAATCGTGAAGCTCCTCTGTATAAGCTTTCAGGCGAAGATGAGGTGGCTAAGTATGCTATCGATATCAAAGAAAATGCAAAAGCTATCCAGGCAACGGTCGCATCTCTTTCCGACAGCTATGGCAATTTCTCAGATTCCTTCCGAAAGAAGGTTGCCGTCTCTAGTGATGAATCTGCAGTTGGCGTAAAGTACGTGGGCGACGGAAGTGAAAACACAGAACTAGAAAGCTTTCATATAGAAGTAAAGCAGTTATCATCTCCACAGATAAACACGGGTAACTTCTTAAAAGATGAGGAACTTACCCTCACACCAGGTAGTTACTCATTTGACTTGGATGTGAATAGTGCCACCTATGAGTTTCAGTTTAATATCAATGCTGGCGAGACCAATCTTGATGTGTTAAAGAAACTCGCCGGACTTGTAAACCGCTCTTCACTGGGTATCGGTGCAACGATAAAACATGATACGCCAAAAGACGGGCAAGCTTCTAGTTCGCTTATTCTTACCTCAAGGCAGACTGGCCGAAACGGCGATGAACCATTGTTTAAGATTACCCCAAGTCCAAGCGCAGGTTCTATACAGACCCTGCAGCAGCTCGGAATCGAGACCATCACACACGAAGCCGCAAACTCCCGCTTCTTATTTAATGGGGAAGAATTACAATCGCTTTCCAATTCATTTACGATTAATGATACCTTTGAGCTTGTCTTAAATGGCATCTCTCCAGAAGGGCAACCGGCAGAGATTAGTTTCAAAACCGACGTAGATGCAGTTGCTGATAACGTTATGACCTTAATCGATGCATTTAATGGTATCCTGGATATTGCAAAGAACTCTTCCGCAGAAGCAACCGGTGATACGAACAAGCTCTTTAATGAGATGAGCTCTGTATCACGGAGTCGCCGTGAATCACTTGGCGACATCGGACTTGAAGTTGCAGATGATGGAACGATTACTCTTAATAAGAAAAAACTAGAGATTGCCATCCAACCGGAGCATGCTGATAAAACCTTTGGCAGATTGTCTTCTTTTAAAAATGCAATCGGCGCAAAAGCGGATGCCGTGGCAATCAATCCAATGAACTATGTGAATAAGGTTGTCGTTAATTATAAGAACCCTGGCAAGACCTTTACGGCACCATATTTTAGTTCGGTATATTCTGGCATGATGCTGGATAGGTATATATAGAGAACCGCCATATACTAATATAATATATGGCGGTTTATATTTATCTGTACTATTTCAATCTCTTTACATACGCTGTAAGTCTTTCAATCTGCTCATCATCCATGCGTTTGATAGCTTCAATAAGAGCATACTTGTCTGTACCTGGTTCTACGATGATAGCCTTGTCTGGTTCGTATGATTTGAACTGATCGCCACTGGTAAGAAGCTCTACTGGTGTTACACCAAGTACATCGCAGATAACCATAATCTTGTCGGCTGCAGGGTTGGTGCCTTTGGTTTTCCAATCACTGATAGTGCTCTGTGCGATTCCTGTCGCTAATGCAAATTCCTTCTGGTTCATTCCTTTAGCTTTAATAAGTTCAAAAATCTTCTCGCTGATAATCATCTCTCTACCTCTTTAAAAATAATCGTATAAAAATTACAAAATCTATTAAGCATTTTGATGTATGCTACGATATATAGTATAACAGATGAAACAAAAGCTGTAAACCATAATGAAACAAGCGAGGAAACGGATGTCCTCGCTTGTTTTATTTTCTTTCAATTATTCTTTTATAAATATGGCTGAAGCTCGTAGGTCATCTTGGTCTCGATGTCACAAAGCTTCTCACAGATTTTCACACTTTTATCATCTGCCGCTTTATACTGATTCTTATACTCACATAAGGATTTTACCCCCATGTTGCAGCCATCTGTAAGAAGATGTGCAGCCTGCTTGGAATCACAGTTTATCATCATCTTCACTTCCGACTGAATCCATGAAGAAGCCTTTGCGATAGGATTTGGGTCCTTATCATCTTCTCCTATACTATTCAACAATCTGTGAATATCCTCTTCTAACTTGATATGCTCACCATTGTACTTTTGAATAATCGTTTGTAATTTGTCATCCGACACATATTTGCTAATCTGCTCCATACTATCGATGGCCATCTTGCAGCCTGCATCGCATTCCTTTAATAATTCCACTGTATCCTGACTTACATCATCACGTCTTACCATAGTTTGTCACTCCTTTTTGATGTAAGTATGTGGAAAAACAAATAAAAATATACACACAAAATATTTCATAAATATTGTAGAAAAGGATTAAGGTTTTTCCATTTCGCTACTATATATAGTATAACAGGAAGCATTATTGCTGTTAACCAAAATGAAGCAAGCGAGGAAACGGATGTCCTCGCTTGTTTTATTTTTTTATTCTATTTGCAAAGTCTTCACCTATCTTAACCAAGAAACGTAGCACGTCTTCCTTCAATGCTTCCGGAAATGCACTCACTACTGGTGATGCCTCGAAATTTAGCACTCCCTGGAAACCAATTTCTTTTAATCCACGCACAAAACCGTCCCAATCCGTTGAAGTCTTATTTTCCCGTGTTTTGGTAAATGTATATGGAATCTGATGCAAATCACTTATGCCATCATTATCATGGATATGCAGCACTTTTAGGCGAAAGTTCATTGTCTTTATAAACTCATATATATCGATTCCAACTAAATTTGCATGCCCTACATCCAAGCAAAATCCCACCACCTCAGCACCAAACTCCTCATTCAGTCGGTCAATACGTTCTGCTGTTTTTCCTGCATCGCAGCATGGTCCTTCTACCATATGATTTCCGAGAGAGTTATACAAATTTTCTAAGCAAAGAATAATTCCCATCTCTTTTGCCCTCGGTGCCAGAAAACGCAGGAACTCTTCGGTCTTTTCCCACTCCAACTCTTCTGAACCTAAATATCTTGCAAGTTTGAATCCATGTATCACGATATATTTGCATTCCAAAAATTTACATATTTTTAAACACTTCGGTGCTACGACATTCCACAAATAGTCATTGATTTTTGCACTACCTGTCGGAACCAAAATCGGATATGGCATATGCATCTGATGAATACGAATCCCAGCCTGCTTTGCAGCCTCCTTGTGTGGTGCAAAAAACGCCTCTAGCTCATCTTCTGTTTTGTCAAAAAACGAATTTATCTCTCCTTTATATAAAGACTTGTTGTCCAAATAAGCATTCAAGCTAAAATCCACACAGGAAAACCCCGCATTTTTTAAGACCTCGAATCCTTGTAACGGATTCTCGTCATATACTATATTTCTCGTCTGCATTCCTAATTGAAGCATAAAAAACCTCACCTTTTTACTTTCATTTATATACGATCAAAATAAAACGTTGGCATATATTCGTCATTAAAAAATGTAATCTTATTTTCAATTCCCATTTCCTGCAATTGCTGCTCTATTTCGAAATAATGTGTATTACAAATCATAATCACCGTATCTTTCGACAATCCCCTCAAAGCCTCCGGCGATTTCACCTCTAAACCACAGAACTCCTTGCCCCACTTGGAACTATCATTATCACAGGTAAAAAGTGGTTTATACTTCTCGCCATAGCATTTCATGTAATTGCGGCACATATTTCCCGCACCAAATAACACCACCGATGGATACTTCTCCAAAACAGTTTCTATTTCAATCTGCCACTTGATAAACTCTCCCACCGACTTCGCCAATTCCATCAGCTGTGGATGAAGCAACGGCGAAAAAGCTTTCGCAGTATCCGAAAAATCCATAATCAGCATTCCATCAAAACTAATTTCTCGAAATCCACGAATCACCCCAAGCCAATCCATCTGCGAACGCCCATTTACCACGCAGGTAAATGGAAGCAGGGCATCATCATGTAGTCCATCATTCTCACGAATGATAACCGCCTTCACACGACCACCAAGTGTTTTGATATATTCATATGAATTCTGTCCACAAAGATTGAGTGCACCAACATCTACGCAGACACCATAACGTTCTACATCTGTCTCCTTATTTAATGCATCTACTTTCTTCGCCAGCTCTCGTGCATCTGCATTTTCTCCACGCACAAAATGACCATTTACTTCTTTGCATTGATTGCGAAGCAAGGTATACTCGCACTCTGCAATTTTCTCATCTATATTATTTTCTTGAGAATAGATTATTTTCATTATGCTCTCCTAAGTCCACTACAATTCCTGCCAGTCACGTTTCCAGAAAATAATTCCTGCAACAACCAATATTACTACCGCAACCAATCCATATCCCCATATTACACTTTCGTTTAAGATATTATGGTGGATATTAAATGGATTCAACCAAGAAAATGGACAAAGAAATCTCAGTTGTTTCATATAATAAACCACCTTCATGGTCATCTGTGCATTTACCATTTCTTCAATCTGTTTATATCCAACCACCTGTGGAATCTTATATAAATTGCCAAGTGTAAACGAGATTCCGAATAAAAACAATCCATAATCTACACCATGTAAACGGTAGTACTGACAAATGCCATACAGTACACCGAACGCCACCATAAGAAGAACTATCCCAATGCCACGCCATGCCATTGTCCCAAACACAGACGAAACGACCGCACCAATTTCAGCTCCCAAGCCACGAGTAACAAAACTACTCGCCAAAATTACTTCTACAATATAGATTCCCCAAATCAACACACCTGAGAGCAAAATACGAAGCAAGGTCAGCCCATAGTACATCCATCGTTCCATCACCTGTACATAATAAAAAGCAAATGCTCCCTGCTCAAAGCTACGTCGCATACTTTGTACACTGTGCCCAATGATTATTCCCAACGGAATCAAATTCAAAATCATTAACAACAGAAAGAATATTTCCACCTGTGGCGGAAATACCCGTAGTTCCTGCATCCCCACCAGCTCTAGTATGGCATCAGATGGCACCTGCCCGGTTTCCACCATCTGCTGTTCTCGTTCCAACAAGGCACCACTTAATATAGAAGAGAACAGTACTGCAACGACCATACACACCGCAAAAGCTATGGCTGCTTTTAATAAATATATTCCTTCATCTATCAGTCGTCTTTTCGTCATCTTTTACTTACATCCACCTTGTATAATTTTTATCCAACATCTCTTCCAACGTCAGATTCTCTACTTCAATATCTGCATTTCCCATAAGCCCTACAATCTCAGAAATCGTTCTAGATTGCATCGCCTTATCGTACAGATACGTAGCTCTATGCTTCGTCTGAACAATAGGAGTCCCTAGCATATTTTTTATCAAACTATGCTCACCACCCACTACTGTTATCGCCTTCTGCGTTCCATAAAAATCCTTCATATCCCCGCTATGAGCGATTGCATCATCCTTAAAATATATGTATCGATTACAATAATCCTTTACCTCTTTTGCCTCCGAAGCCGTAATCAGAATCGCCATTCCCCTGCTGCTTAGGAACTTCAAAAATCCAAGCAGCTTCATAGTACTTTCCTGTGTCAAAAAATTCATCGGCTCATCCAAAATCAATAGCTTCGGCGCTGTCACCATTGCCCCTATAATCATCGCAAGCTTATTCTCGTTGTAAGTCATATCGGTCAATTTGACATCCATATCCACCCCGAAATACTCACACATATCCAAAACATCTTCCTGCACGTACGTATCATACGTTTTCGCCAGCATCGCAAAATAGTCACTCGCTGTAATCTCTTCCATGCATACCGAATCTGGCACGAAACGAATCACTTTACGCGCATCCGCATGCAATTTCTTCACAGAGATTCCCTCGAACAATATCTCCCCCTGTCGAAAATGCCGCAAGCCCAATATCTGATAAATCAGTTCTGTCTTTCCCGCATCATCCGGTCCAAACAGAAGCAAAAAATCTCCGCTATCCATGGAAAACGATATATTCGATTGATTTAAATTTTTTATTTCTAAAATCATGGTTCACCTATACCCTGCTACAGTAAGTTAATATTAATACTATTATAATCGGAAATTACACTCAAATCAATTTTAATAAAATTTTTGTCCGAAAATTTACGAAAACTATTAATTCTGTAAAACGAATCGCCGATACAGATAATGACTAGTCATAGAATCGGGAAAGGAGGATTATAATGTCAAAGGACAAAGCATCTCAAAAGATTAATGGTTCGACCATGCGCAAATCGAACCGTAGACCGGTTATCCTGGTATCCTTAGCAGCGGCGGTACTTGTGATAGGCGGTATTTTGGTGTGGTTTGTATTCGGCGGTGACGAAGAACCGAATATCGTAGTCACTCCGGACAATGTGGACGAACTACTTGCAGAACGCGAGGAAGCGGAAGTAACTCCAATGGGCTCATTCGAAGTAATGATGAGAACCACCTGGACATTCCCAACTTCTAAGTCTGCATCCACCGATGCTTACATTGCGAACAGTATTAACAACCGTAATACTGTTTATTTCACGATCGCAAAAGAGGGAAGTGAAGAGCCTTTCTACACTTCGCCATATATTCCAGTAGGCAGCAGAATGGAAAATGTGACCTTGGACTGCGATTTGGAAGCAGGAACCCACGACACAGTCCTGACATATCACTTAGTGGATGGTGAATACCAGGAGATTAGTGAGGTTTCCGTAGAACTTGAGATTATAATCGAAAGATAACTCTCTTTCCGTTTATGTCTTAACAAACAATTTTCATTTTTTATTCAAGGAGGAAAATCAAATGAAGAAATTCAAAAAACTTATTGCGCTTACATGCGTAGCTGCAATGCTTGTACCTAGTATAGCATTTGCTGCAGATGGAACTGATCCATCAGGTGAAATGAATGGCAATGGTGTTGTTGAAAATGACAACGCTCCAGCTATTGATATCACAAATGTAGTATTACCAACTACATCTTTAGCTAGCGACACTTATAATTTCACAATCGATGCTGCAGAACTTTTAGCTGACGTAGATGCTGAAAATTATAATAATACCAAAGCTGAAGGTGTATGGTTCAAAGCACAATCTGCAGCTCCAGAACTTGTGGTAACTACAGATGCTAATACTACAGGGGAACTTTCACTTGTAGAAAAAGTTTATGTAGAAGACACTGACTTTGACATCATCGGTGCTGAATTGGATACTAAGACAGATCTTTCTGCTGCATTCGCAAACACATATGCTGTTTGGGTACCAGAAAAAGACACATCTGATGCTGATCAGGATGGTGACACTACTGAACCTACAGGAAATGGCGAATACAAAGTAGTAACTAACACAAATATTACTGATTATTTCAATTTTGTATTCACTAGCGGAACTGGTAACAACGAATACACATCAATGGCTGCAAAACAGCATACATCTGAAAATGACAATATTTCAAATGGTAAACTCTATGTTTTAAGTTATGTAGCAATTGATGCAGAAGATGCTGCTGCTAAATACTATGATGCAGATGCATCTGCCCTTAAATCAGAAGCCACTGGTACATTATTTGTAAAGAACATTGATGCAGGTAATGATAATGTACCAGGCACAAACGATGCTGCTGAAGCAGATAATGATATTGCTTACACACAGGCTGCATTAGATGCTGACTCAACTCCTGTAGCTGGAGAATTAGTTTTCGAAGATGCTGTATTCACAAACCAGGGAACATCTAGTCAGGCTGTTATTATCAACAAATCCACATTCGATATCAAAGTTTCTGCAAAAGTAACGGTATCTGATGCAACAGGACTTACTTTTGAAGCAGATGATGCAGATCTTGCAACAAAAACCGATGATGCATCTATCTATATGGCAATTAAAGATGGCACAAACGAAATCGCTATCCTTGGCGAAACACCAACTGCTACTGCTACATTAAAGATTACTGGTGTTGACCCTACTAACTCAACATTATATCAGACATCAACTTCTGAAACTGCTACCGGCTCTCATCAGTACTACCGCTACTTAGATCCTGTAGTATCTTATAACGAAGCATACTTCGAAATCTATGCTGCAACAGACGCTGCTGACGATTGGGACGCTTATGTAGAAGCTGTTAAAGAAGCTGGTGCAGCACCAAAGATTAATGTTGTTTATTCTTGGGAAAAAGCTGGTAACGATATTACTGCTACCACTTACAGCATTGGTTCTGCAAACAACTATGCTATCACATGGACCAGTTCTGTAAAAGAGGCAGAAAAAACAATTAAGAGTATTGAAGGTGGTCTCAATGCGGATACCTTAAATGTAATCTTTGATGCAGAATCTTACTCATTAAGCGGCGATAAAAACACTTTAATCATCGATGGTACTAAAGGTAAATTTGGTGCTGCTGCTGTAGGAGCAAAACGTACACTTAAAATTACTTTTGGTGATGATACTTTCGTAATTGTTGAAGTTACATGTGCTGAATAAATTTTATCAGACAATGCAAATAAAAAGGAAAGTCCAAGGACTTTCCTTTTTATTCATATTTTCTTAAACAGTTATTTCCAACAAAATATATTATCAAATACACAATAATCCTATCTATATCTCAGATTGTCAATACTAGTGTAAACTTCTTAAAAACTCATGCACCTTCTCACCGCATGTTCCATCCAAATTCACAGCCATTGTCTGCATTTCTCCATTCTGCTTAATCATTGCATTACTCAATCGGTCATTTACAAAATCGTCCATGAACCCATCTATCGAGAAATATTTACTTTCACGACGAGCAAATTCGCCATTTATATATATCTTTTCAAAGCCATCTTCATTTGCCAACATTTTTTTCAATTGATCATCTTTCAACATTGGATGATAAATTCGATATTCACCAGTACATGTATCTATCTCAAGAAGTGAAGCGTCACAACGTTTCTGAACAAGCAATGTACGCTTATCTACCATCTGCGAGAAACTTGCTACCATGTTTTCCTGTGGATGATAATAATTTACAGGCGCAAGCGCATCTTCCCAAAACTCTTTTGCCACAGTAGATACATCTCTCGTTACAAGATCTATTCTTACAAGCATATTAGAAGTATTCGGTATCGCATATAAATGATTATTTACTAACCACAGCTTCGAACAAGCAATTTGACGCCCCAAAATATTCACATGTACAGAATGTCCTTCTGGCATTCTAAAAATATCAACTAATTCATTCGATAGATAATTCCAAACATGGATTTCACCAGTGCACGCTTCTGATACATACAATTTTTCTTTCGCTACAGCAATTGCACTGTAACGAAATTGCTTATCACCAATTTCATAACACTTATACTCGGCCGTTTCCATATCAAAACATATTACACGATTAGAATACAAATTCATCATCCAAATGTATTGCCCTACCACGCAGTAGCTAGCCACATCTTCAAATTTACGCTCTGTAACGCCTCTTTGCATTTCTAAAATCGGTCTATAATATTCCTTCCATGTATCATTCACTATATCATACTCCATGATACACCCAGTTACATTCGGAATATAAAACAGCTTATTCTGATAGGTAATTGCACCTTGATAATTTAAAATTTTGTTCACTTGCATGTCCGATATCTGTCGTGTCTGATTTTTATTAATGTCAAACTCAAAGAATTCTTCGGAAAAGCATGGTCCTAAATACAAACGATTATCAACCACTGCGTTATATGTAGCCGCAGGCTTCCAGCGTGGCACATTTGGTAATTGTGCCATTACTGTAGCCTCTTCCCACTTATTATCCTTTACTACTAATAAATCCGAAGTTTCTCCTACCGTGCAATAATAGTCATCTCCAACCTTATTGCAACTAAATAATAATACATCTCTCTTCTTTTCTTCTTCAAACGCCTCTGTAATATAATTATTTAAAATAAAAATAGGTTTTCCTGCTGCTTCAAAAAGGTTTACTACCGAAGATGATACTTCACCTATATAACCATCTGCTATTGCTACTGTATTTACCACATCTGGTGTGGTGTCTATAACTCCAACGCCGGCACCTAAAAACACATTCTGTAAGTTCTCATACATTGAGAGCAATTCTGGACGCATAGATTCTATCGTAGAACGAAGTAGTGGATGTGGTCGCCAAATAAGAACCACATCTTCTCTACTTTTTACCACATCAATAACTTGCGCAATTTTCTGCAAATATATCTCTCCATCACGCAAAAACTGGCTCAAACTAGTATTTAACATCAAAGACTTCTTTCCCTCTAAGATTGACTTCCAATCTTCCGGTACACAGTCAGGATTTCCATTCATACGAATCACTCGATCCAACTTTGGTGACCCCATTACCAACGCCTTGTGAGCGTATCCAGTTTCTTTTAATCCCTCTTTAAATGCTTCCGATTGCACAACGATATAGTCTGCATGCTCATAAACAGATAAAGACTTATGATTGTCTGCAATAAAGCCTGATGTAACATAATAAGGCACATAAAATAACTTGTTTACATACTTCTTCAAATTATAGGAATAATAATCACTGTGAACATGTGTTACATGATTGTATTCGTCATATGGATTATGAATAAATGCTACATCTGCATGTTCACTCAAATCATAATCTGCATAATGTACAACAGGTACATACTCTGGAAAACGCTCTAATTCATAATGAAACTTCCACTGATTCTGCTCTGCATCAAAATTGTAATACGGAATCGGAACTACTTTGCAATCCATGCTAGGATTATCTTTGCATGCAAGCCAAATACTTTCCAAACTATCCCACATTTCTGCCTTATATGGGAAAAACACTATCTGATAAGAAACCGGTAAATCAGATACCTTCTCTATAATCTCTGTAAGCAGTTCTTTTATCTGACTTCCATATACTTCTCTATTCTCCATATTTATAGACAGCATATAAAAAGCTTCACAAAGAGACTCCATTTTTGAAATAATCTCCATTGGATTATCTACCGATTTTTCCAAGCCTGTACCGACAGAAATTACTGCATCCTGAGATTCCTGCAACGCTGAAATGAGTATATGCGCCTCTCTATTTAATGAACTTTCACAAAGGCGCAGTACATCCTGCAAAATTCGTATGAAGTTTTCTTTTGTACCTTTTCTTAACATAAATTTCCCCTACGATTCTTCTAACTGCTTGTTTATCAATGCTTTGATTTTTGTTGAACTGGTCTGTTC
The DNA here is from genome assembly GCA_045530745.1 of Agathobacter sp. Classification (GTDB taxonomy): domain Bacteria; phylum Bacillota; class Clostridia; order Lachnospirales; family Lachnospiraceae; genus Roseburia. The sequence goes on along the minus strand of JAZSCQ010000007.1, from coordinate 115,914 downwards.
TGTATATGGAAAGAATACCATATCTGCACCATGTTTTCGCAAATATTCCCTATCTGCAAGCCACAATGGATCATTCTCATAATCACTTCCTGAAAACTGCACATCAAAATGATACAAGCGATATGCATCTCTCGTTCCGCCAAAAGAGAACGGTATCTCTACTGCTTCATCCACATATTTACAAGAGCGTACCATTTCAATACGTTCCTCAAATGGTATAAACGGTTCTGTCTTCTTAATTTTGCGGACTCCCTCGTCGGAAACCACGCCAACTATGAGATATTCACACTGCTCTTTTGCACGCTTAAACATGTTTAAATGACCGATATGATAAAGGTCAAAGACTCCTGCAATATAACCCGTATGGTATGGTTTCTCTACCTCATATTGATCACTATCTTTTATAGCATTCTGTTGCACAGTCTTTATAGCCGGATATACAATATTGGTATCATATATTCCAATATGCTCAACCCCTGCTTCTCTTAACTGCTTCAATGCTCCCAGATAACTCTTAATACAAATAATCACCTTGTACTTTGATTTATCTAATCCCTCTAAAGCATCTGGCGAATTAATTGCAATATTCCCCAGCTGTGTTCCCCATTTCTGAGTATTATTATCCAGAATCATTTCAACCTGATATTTGCTTCCATATAGGTCTACAAACTTCTTTGCAAAATTTCCTGAGCCAAATAATATCAGTTTATATCTATCTAATCCCTCAAATATGTTTACGAAAAGATTTTGATACTCCTCAGCGGAAAAGTTCATTCTCTGACGGTTAGAGTGTATCTGCTCCAAATTCATTCCATGAGCTTCTCTATATGTACCAAGTGTTTTCTGATTTCGAAGACTGGTCAAATACTCATGAGCCATTCTCTTTAGATACGCAACCTGACCTTCCATATTATATCTTTTCCAAAAGAACTCACGCGGTAAAATTGCTTCTAAGTCACTCTGTCCCATATATACAATATCTATTACTCGTGTCAAAATCGCGTTTGCAGGATAATTATCTATGCAAAATTCCTGATCAAAAAACAACCAGCCAGCTTCTGTGCGAAATGCATTGAGCGGAACTAAATCAAAATACCCTTTTTGTAGCCACACACCATCTGCTATTTCTGGTTGCTCCCTTTGCTCATATTCCGATAATGCAGGGACAACATGTTCTGAAGACTGCAAAATTATATTTCGAAAATCATCTATCTCCTGAATAAATGCATTTTTATCTTTTCTAAGTAATCCCTGCAAATATGTCGTTCCTATTTCTGCCTTAACATAAGGCATAACAAACGAATCCCCGTCAACAACTCCTTCTATTACTCGAATCCCCCGTGCATTCAAATCTGCGTGGTTCTTCTGTAACTGATAAAGTCCATCCACACCCTGTTCATACATGGCTTTTTTTCTTACCGTATCATCACGATAGATTATCGTGGCCATTGCAGCCTCTTCTCCCCGGTCCATAGACAAGGTTACATGCTTAATCTCTTTTGTTTCACAAGTTTCACTTGATAATGCACACTCGTAAAAATACCCGTTTGCCATAGCATGAAACAATCCATTTTTAATAAGGCTTTCATATAAATAACCTTCTTCTAAAAATATCGTATCCGGATGATTATAGTACGGAAAATATCGAATCGATAATTCTTCTTCCGGAAGATAGTCCTGTGCATATAAAAATTGAGGTGCATCAATACTTGGAAAAACAGAAAAACTCTGATGTTCTGCAAAACCCGCTTCGTACAAATATTTGTCAACCGTTGCTTTATCAAAAATCTGTCCTTCAAGCTTATCTCTGTCTATGGATGAGACTCTTCTATAGTTCTCAATTCCATCGAAGGTTCTGTCTGTGAATGGGTCTCTATCTCCACAGAAATAGCGCGCTCCAAGCCGGTTATCCACAGCAAGCAACAATTTTCCATCTGGCTTTAATGCGTTCTTGCATCTCTGCAAAAATGCAATTGGCTCCTTCGCAGTCTCCAATGCATGCACAACTACGATGTAATCATACTGCTGCTCCATTGCTTCATCCAAACATGAAGAATCGCCCAGATGAAGCACCTGGGCATTTTTCTTAAATGGATACCATTTCCATATTCCTTTTTGAATCTCTTGAATTAATTCTTCTGACACAGCTTTTACCTCTGTTTGTAATATTCCACGCACTGAACTAGTAACTCACTCTCTCCTGCCAATGTCTGTATACACCAAATCTTTTCCTGATTAATTCCTAATGAATGTAATTGCTTCTCTATATCTTTGGTGTAATTCTTATTTGCAATTATATAGATATGCTCAGGATATTGCTGTACTACATCTGCAACCTTGCAAACATCGTATGTACCCATTTTTCTTCCAATCACATTCAAACCGTTATCTGCAATCGCCTCAACAAATGAAATGTTCACATATTCTTGTAGGCAAAGAATCTTTTTTCCTAACTTTCCTGCACCAACTAATACCAGTTTATCTCCATTCTCTGCTGCGCTTAAAATTGCCCAAGCATTTGCTTTCTGCAACTCAAACTCTCGTCTATAATCTCGCATCGAGCATTCGCCACTTAATAGCTCATATGTCTTTTTTTCACCATCATCAAGTATATCATATAATTTATCTCGATATGCTCCCATCTCGTGAGAAATACTCATAATAAATTCCTCTGCGAGTTCACTCGGAAGACGCATACAGTTCCAATGATAAACACCTAACTTCTTTTTTCTTATGAGTCGGTCATACTCTTCTGTATGTAAATTGTTCGCTCGCAAATAGCGTTCAACATATTCCATTTCCTGGCGCACATAGTCAATTTTCTCTTTCGATAAAACAGAAGAATTCTCATTATCTCTGCGATAGCAATAATAAGCTTTATCCAAATAGAAACAACTTTTCGCTAGCAATGCAACTAAAATAGCAAAAGAGGTATCCTGATATGATGCTCCTGGAGTTTCATTTAACCATATCTGTTTTTCTAACAAAAAATCTCTTCGATATATCGCAGACCATATCATGGGCGAACCCATCAGTACTTCTTCTCGAACCTCATCTAACGATAACAAGCAATTATATTCCTTAATATTGTGCTTGCTTTCTGCAAATATACGTCGTCCTTTCAAATCTGCAAAGTGAAGTACATTCGACTTAATAAAATCCGGCTTTTCTTCATTAATAACAGACACCATATCCGCATACATACTTGGAAGAATATAATCATCTGACTCTACAATTCCAATATACTCTCCTGTTGCCTGTTGAATTCCAATATTAATCTTGTGTCCGTAACTGCCATTTGCATCCTGAATAATTCTTAGTCGACAATCTCTTTGAGCAAATTCCTGCAAAATAGACACGGTACCATCTTTGCTGCTATCTACGCATAAAATCTCTATATCCTCATATGTCTGATGCAGTATACTATCCACACATTCATATATGTATTTTTCCGAATTGTGCGTAGGCACAATGATGGATAATTTCATGTCTTATTATCTTCCTTCCCCTTAAACAACACAATATTTATACAAGTCGAAAATTATCGCAATACTTACAATGCTCAAAATACCCACGACCTTTATACAAAGCATCGCGAACTTTTTTGAATTTGTTTCCATTCCATACATCCATTATTGATTCTTTCGATAAGTCACCAAGTGTTTCCTTCCCTAATGGATCACTACAACACAATGAAACTTTCCCATCCGGTCTAACTATCATCTCTTTAAATGGAAGCAAGCATTTTTCGTTGGAATATAAAACCAATTCTTTGCGATTTGGTGCATCTCCACCTCTTGTCGTTAAAACTTCATGTGGCTTACGAAGCACAATAGTAACCTTTTTCTTCAATTCTGGGTGCAGTTCACAATAATCTGCAATCTCTTTACATGTTGGAATCAACTTCAATTCTTGATTATAATTATCAATTACCAGTTCATCCAAATATTTTATTATTTCTATAAATTTATCCAAACTTAACAATGTCCCATTCGTAAACAAATGAAACCTTGCACAGGGCAGTTTTTCTCTCGCATACCTATGTTTTTCAATAATTGTTTTATCTAAAAATGGCTCATTATTGGAAAAGAGTGCTATTTTACCAGCGTAGTCCATCTCAGCCAACTGATTAATAATACTCTCAAACAAATCCCAGGACATTTCCTTAAATTCCCTAGAATCATTCCCATGACTTACTGGACAAAAATCACATATTCCATTGCATCGATTAATAGTCTCAATTTCAATATGATTAAACAGAAGAGGCGTTCCATAAATCTTCTCTACTCTCTCATTTATTAAATCAATAATATAACTATTTTGTATCGTATTATTCCAGTCATTCTCACTCATATCACGAACTGGATTATCTAAATACGGATTATAAACCAGATCATCCATCTCATAATATGATTGCGAATCCTCTTGATAAAACACATAATCATTAATCCCTAAATTTTCCAACTGTACTATCATTTCGTCTTTATATTTAGCGGCAATAACTACAATCTTATCTTCCCTATCTTTTATCCCTTCTTCAACATTTCTTATCTCTATACCTGCAATCTTATTACCCCATAAGTCTTTATTATTATCTATAAAGTATGCAACTCGTTCTCCATACTTCACTAATGCCATTCTTCCAAATTTGCCAGCACCAAATATAATAATATCCTTTTTCATGGCAATACATCCTCTATCTTTCTATGCAAAGAATTTTCTTAAACTGAAGTCCTTGCAAATTTTCCACTATTTCTTGTTGTTTGCCCTTTGCAACTGCAACCACAACCATAACATTCTCTTTCTCTACAACCCATTCATCTATTTGATCTACTTTATAACCCAATAACGAACTTGCATTTATCTCTTTATGCGTAACTACAACACCCTTTATAGGCACATCGTTCTCTTCTAGCAAGCGTAATACTTCCATTGCTACAATCCCCGCACCATACACCAGTATATTTTTATTTTTTTTAATACTCGACAGCTCTTTTTCTGTGAATTTTTCTTTCTTGCGTACGAGTACATCCTCCATCATGTATATCTGATCAAACAAATCTTGATCCTCTTTTCTTCCTAATGTCATTTTACGATGTTCTGGATACAATGCCATGAGATACTTAATTCTTTTTATAAGTGTTTTCTTGTAATTATTAACAATACATACTTCATCTTCTCTTTCTAGATTTTTCCACAAAACAAGTGCTTCATTTAATACAACAACTAATGAATCCAGATTCCTAATTTTATTTTTTTGCGTAGTAACAGATCCATCTCGTCTTCGATAAATATATAAATAATCTACTATCGCGATCATTTTTTTTGCTTTTACTAAACAATTTATTAAGAACAATTCATCCTCATGCAATATCCCTTCATAGAAGGTAATATCATTTTCTACAAGAAATTTTCTACTAAAAACCTTTGCACAGGCTATTGCAATATAATTCTTTTCAGTATGTCTTTTAAGAAGCCACTGCATTCCTGTTATAGGAAATGTAACCTCTGTAATGCGTATATCCTCATTAACCAAACTATCTTCCAAACATTCTCTCTCCGAGATTGCCTTGCATCCAAATTCTAATATATCTATATCCTCTTCATCTAATTTTTCCTTACAAATTTGTAAAGTTTCTTTACAAAGGAAATCGTCAGAATCAACAAATAGAACATAGTCCCCTTTTGCAAATTTTAAACCTTTATTTCGACATGACGGTCCCATGTTTTTCGAATTATTTATTACACAAATCCTATTACTTTTTTGGGAATAGTTCTGTAATATTTCAATTGAATTATCCGTTGACCCATCATTAATACATATAACCTCATAATCTGTATATGTCTGCTCTAATACACTATCTAAGCATTCTGCCAAATATTTCTCTGCATTATATACTGGAATAATAATTGAAAATCTCATGTTCCCCCTAACTTTCTATGCAAAGAATATTCTTAAACTGAATTCTCTGCAAGTTTTCCACAATTTCAGGCTGTTTCTTTTTTGACACAGCCACTATAACTAAAACATTTTCTTTCTCTCCAACCCATTCATCAATTTGCTCTACTTTATAGCCCATTATTGTATCTTCGTTTATCGTTTTTTGTGTTACAACAACACCTTTCGCAAAAATCCTATTTTCTTCCAATAACTGTAATACTTCTATTGCTACAGCCCCAGCTCCATAAACAAGTACACTTTTATACTTGTTTATATTAACAAGTTCTTTTTCTGTAAAGCTCTTTTTCTCCCGTATAAATGTGCAATCCATGGCATAAATCTGATTAAACAATTCCTGATCCTTACTTTTTCCTAATAACATTTTGTTATGTTCTGGATATGTTATCATGAGGTACTTTATCCTTTTAAGAAGCATCTTTTTATAGACTTTAATTGCAGCCTGTACTTCTTTATCCACCTCATCCTTCCACAATGCAGATACTTCATTTAGCACAATTACATAGGAATCCAAATTTTTAATTTTGCTTTTTTGTGTTGTAACCGAAGCATTCCTTCTTCGGTAGATATATAATCTTTCCGTACAGGAAATCACTCTCTGTGCTTTAATCAAACAGTGAATGAGAAACAATTCATCCTCATGGAAAATTCCTTCATAAAAAGAAATATTATTTTCCGAAAGGAATCTTCTGTTAAATACTTTTGCCCATATGACGCCGAGATACTTTTTCTCATTGAACCTCAGACTAAACCATTGTAATCCAGTTATCGAAGTATTAATTTCTGTAACATATTCTTCTATACTAATAAAGTTATCCTGTATGCAGTCATGCTCAAAAACTACTTTACAACCAAATTCCAAAATATCTACATTTCTATTTTTCAATCTTTCATTACAAATTTGTAATGTATTCTTACTAATATAATCATCAGAATCTACAAATAAAATGTAGTCACCTTTTGCATATATTAACCCATCATTTCTACATGATGGTCCTTTGTTTTCATGATTGTCTATTATATGAATCTCATGATATTTCTCGGAGTAACTTTTCAAAATTTCAAGCGAATTATCTGTCGATGCATCATTAATACATATAATCTCAAAATCTTTATATGTTTGTCCTATTATGCTGTCTAAACACACTTTCAAATATTTTGCCGCATTGTATACCGGAATAATGATTGAAAATCGCATATATACCTCTCATCCACACTTATTCACACGGACATTCCCATATTATCTTTTGGCGGTCTATTCCCATCTCCACCAACTGTAAAGTTATTTCTTCTGAAAGTTTCAAAGATTTGACCGCAACCACAATAAAATCATATTCTGTACCTAAAATGGATTCTATTGGACATATTTCGTTGTCCTTATCATTTTTAATATTTCTATCAACCCATTTTACAACTTTGCAACAATGTGTTTTTTCAAATAGTGTATAATATCCATGCCCAACTCTTCCCGCACCATACAAAACAATTCTTTTCCCTGCGACCAAATCCATTCTTGGAAACAAATAAGAAATTTGTCCTTCAGCTTTATCCAGCCCCATATAAAAGTTGCTTTTAGCAATCATTTTACTCGTCAATTTATTTAATTGCTTCATCAAGCGAGTGTTCCTTGCATGTGATTCATACTCCTTCACTAAAGCATTATATAAAGCATCCACATTTCTTAAATATCGTTTGTTCACAGAATGTACAATGGATCCCTCTCTCATTCTGTAATGATAACCGCATATATCTGACACAACAATCCTCTTACATCTTAATATATGCTTGTATGTACAAACCATGTCTTCGCCTAAAAAAAGCACATCTTCCATTTCATCCATGACTTCTTTTAATATGTATTTATCCCAAATCTTACACCACATACATGGATTAACACCAATAGAATCACTCTCTTCAACGGTCATCATGTTATCAATTACATATTCTAAATCTTTTGTCGTTGAATAATCTCCTTGTGGGATTCCTCCAAATATATCTTCTTTTTCTATATATCCTTTCTTTGCCCCATAAATTAAAAGATTTACCTGATTTCCACATTTATTACAATTTGATAAAGTGATAACCAATCTCTCATATAAATCTACATCAATATAATCATCCGAATCAACAAATCCCACATAGTTACCCGTTGCATATTCCAATCCAAGTTTCCTAGCAGCCGTCACGCCCTTATTTTCTTGATACAAATATTTTATTCTAGAATCTTGCGCTGCAAATTTCTCACAAATTACAGCAGAAGCATCTGTGGAGCCATCGTTTACAAGAATTATTTCCAGATTCTTGTATGTTTGATTTACAACACTTTGAATGCATTCCTCTATGTACTTTTCTGAATTATATATAGGAATAATTATACTTATCTTCTCGCTCACTTTTACGCTTCCTCAAACTTATCTCCGATTTTGTTTAATAGTAAGTCTGGATTCTGAAGGTATTTTTCCTGAATCCATAATACTTTATTATCTGGAACACCTAATTTTTTTAAATTAGCTTCTATACCTCGTACCGTTTCTTCCCGAAGTACAGATATTACAACATAATCATACTCATAATTATTTATCTCTTCTGGCGCATTAACATTCATTACACTTTGCAAACTTTTATAATTCCCATCTAGCCAAGCCACTATTTTTACACCCATTTTTTCTAAATAGGTATGAAGATGTATTCCCACTGCACCAGCTCCATACAAAATCACCTTTGATGTGCAACTAATCCCACCAAATGGAACTAATATAACTTCTTCTTGTGCATTATCGAACACATATGGCCCATTCATAATTAACCAATACATTGTAAAATAATCAAGTTGTTTATCATGCGGTAAAATTAAGCTTGTATTTTGAAATCTATTTCTTAATTGCTTTTTCGAATTAATAAAACGCTTCACAAACTCCACATCTTTACTCCGCTTCGCAGAATTTGCTCTCACTCTATAATAATAATAGCAATCATGTGATATATAAATAGATTTTGACTCTGCTATATATGGCATTGAAATAATAAAATCATCCGCTACTCTATTCAAGTCATCTTCTTCCATTTGATATTTCAATAATTGTTGCCTCTTAAAAAGCTTACTACATAAATATGGAGATAGTCCATATCGAAAAAATTTACCCGAATATATAAAATGCGGTTCTATTTCATTTTTAAAAACATCCCCTTTATATACTCCCTCTGCCAAATATGGAGCACGTAGACGAATCGCATCATTCCAGGCATCAATAACACCTGATTCCACAACTTCTACATCATTTTCAACAGCAAACAAATGCAGTGCTTCATACATACTATCATCTACCCAGTCATCACCATCAACGAATCCTACATATTTTCCTGTTGCTGCTAATACACCATTCTTTCGAGCTTTTGATACCCCTTGATTCTCTTGGTGAATTACTTTAATACGGGCATCCATTTGCGAAAACCTATCACAAATCTCCCCACATCCATCATCCGAACCGTCATCCACTAAAATAATTTCCAGATTCTTATATGTCTGATTAATGATGCTTTGAATACATTCTTCTAGATAATCTTCTACACGATAAATTGGAACAATTACACTAATCAAGTCCTGCATTCTTCAATACTCCCTCAACATACTCCGCAACACCACATTCATCATTGCTTCCAGTCACCGCATCAGCCGCCTCTAAAAGCACCGGCATCGAGTTCTTCATCGCCACACCCACACCTGCCGCCTGGATAATATCCAAATCATTTAACGAATCGCCAATTGCTACGGTGTCTTCGATTGCAATATCTATATGCTCGCACAAAAAGCGTAAGGCATCTCCCTTATTTGCATCCGCTCGCGTGATTTCCAGGTTTTGCCATCCTCCGCTTACAAGCTTTAAGTCACTACGACTTTCCAAGAACTTGCGTACCTCTTCACGGTCTACCATTTCACCATCTTCTCCCGGATAGAAATTCATGGTGATTTTTTGCATGGTGAGCTGATGCTCTCGAATATATGGAATCACATCATCAATCCATTTGCGGTCGTTCTTTAGGATGTAATCCTTTCTCGACTGTGGTACTGCCAGTTTCTCTACCGTTTTTCGCGTATGCGCCGGACAGTATGCCTTGCCACCCATGAACATATCCATGTGCATATCCTTAGTGAGTAAAAATTCCAAAATCGGTACGATTTCCTCTGTTGCGATAGCTTTCTCATAAATACATTTACCCGTTTTGTATTCGTATATCGCACTGCCATTTGCCGTAATCGCATAGGAAATGCCCATTCCCTGCAGTTCCTTATGTGGCATAAGCCCATATGGACTTCCTGTGGAAATGATGACATGTATTCCGTTTTCACTCGCTTTCTTAAGCGCCTTAAAATTTCTTTCCGGAACATGTCTGTCACTATTTAATAATGTTCCATCCAAATCCAGGGAAATTAATTTTACCAAACTTTTAACCTCTTATTTCTTAGTATCCAACACCCTCTGACGAATCTCTGTCGACGATATCGTCTTGGTATATGGTATATATACCACGTCCACGCCCACTTCATTCAATTCCTTTTCAAACTGAATCCATCGTGGTGTTCCTTTGTAATCATCTCCGATGAAAATCACATCGAAGTGATACAACTCCCATAGCTTCTTCTTATCACGGAAGCGTGTAATTTCTGCCTGGTCCACACCCTTGATAGCAGCCACGATACGACGACGATCATTGGCACTGATAATAGGTGGATTTTTATACTCCTGTACCACTTCATCTCCATGTACTGCAACAATCAAATACTCACAGTATTCTTTCGCTGTTTCTATGATATTCAGATGTCCGACATGGAACATATCGAATGTCCCATCTGTATAGCCTACCTTGTATTTTTTCATTCTTTTATTCCTTCAATAATTTCAGTTCTGATACTGGATGAATCTTCTGCTGCTCCTTTGGTGGCAGCTTCATATAATCACCAAACTTATGGGTTAGGTATCCATCGTAATCTTCTGCTCCCATTAAGCTAATGGTGCTAAATGGATAACGCGCTCTCTGTAAAAACCATTTACGGTAAAAACCATAAGTTCCTTTGGGAGCAGGGAAGGTAAGTATTCTCACCATATCCGTCTGCTTGCCGTCATTCCACTTTATCATGGCCTCATACCATTTGATTAAAGTCTTTCTTGGCACCAAATTCATAAGTTTAAATCCAAGTCTCTTCACACGGTTCTTCTCGCTACGCGAACCTACCTCTGACCAAAGGAATTTGCGAAGGAGAAAACAACATCCAAAGTGAATCACACGAATCACTCCGTTATCCGGTACATTATCCATTGGGAAAATATCGATAAACACGCCCTGCTCATAAGGCATAAATTCCTGATTCAGACGGGTAAATTTCGTTCCCTTTCTACGAAGCTTTCCATATCCCCAACGGTAACCCTCCGTGTCACGAATCTCCTGAAAATAGAATCGCTCAGTGTCCAGCTCTGTCTTAACCGCTTCACGAAACTTTTCATATTCCGTTCGTAAAAAACCTAAGTCCGCATCATCATCCCACGGAATATGTCCGCCATGACGAATGGTACCTAACATCGTACCGCCTACCATGTTGTACGAAATATTACACTTCGTACAGATGCGGTCTACTTCCTGGAGCAGTTCTACCTCTATCTCCTGTAATTCCTTTAATTCCTCTGGTGTCATAAAATATTGCTCTGCCACAATATTAGTTCTCCTTACTAAATGTAAAATCTAAGTAATCTTCGATATTTACTTCATTACTGATTAGTTTATTTTCATACAAAAATGCCGCTGTCTTTTCAAGCTCACTCTGATCTTTTGCAGTAAGTCCTACTGGGAAGTTGCTATTTGCCCATGTCTGAAGCAAGAGCTCTTCTGAAAGTCCTACTATCTTGGAGTATTTCTTTGCATAGCCTTCTGGATCTCGAAGAAGCTCATCCACGCCACGCTGATACTGTTCCATAAAGATTCTTGCAATGTCTGGATTCTGTTTCACATAGGCTTTGTTCGCTACAATCACATTCTCTCCAGCATATACTCCTGTTCCATCTGCCAATAGCTTACCGGAACCATTCGCCTGGATTTCCAAAAGCTCCGGATTCCATGCAGCTATCGCATCTACCTGTCCGGTTGCAATCGCTGTCTCTAACTCAGAAACCCCCAGATTAATCAGTTCAACATCCTTCATCTGAATACCTGCATCTACCAGCATTGCATTCAAATAATCCTGTGAAATAGAACCAATAACTAATCCCACTTTTTTGCCCTCGAGCTCTTTTACCGATTTAATAGTCGAATCCATCTGTACGACTATTCCTAATGTCTTTTCGCCATTATAGGCAATGCCGATGATATCTCTTTCCTGTCCTGCTGCAATACCACTGATTGCTGGTACATTTCCCATAACACCGATATCCATAAGCCCTGATGCAAATGCTTCATTTTCCGGTGGACCTGACTCAAACTGTGTATATGTTACTTCTACATCATACCCGGCTTCTTTCAATGCCTCTTCAAGCCAGCCATTTTCCTCTACAATATAGAGTGGGATATAACCTAATACCATCTGCTTTGCGATATTCAAATGTGTTGTAGAATTTGGTTTGTTATTTTCTACATCCCCATTTCCTCCGCATGCTGTTAATCCCAAAACCATCATAAGACTGATGATGATACTCACTATCTTTTTCATTGTTGCACCTCTCTATTTCTCTTCAAAATATCTAAATACTTTTTTCTTTACTTCTAGAAATTCTACAGATGTTCTGTCTCTTTCCGAACCTAGGTCTACAGAAATAATATCAAGAATCTTCGCTGGGCGATTTCCCAGTACAATAATCTTGTCTGCCAAATACACTGCTTCATCTATATCGTGTGTAACGAGGAGCATCGTATTCTTTAACTCCCTACGAACCTTCAGCAGCTCATTTTGAAGCTGCATTCTGGTAAGTGCATCCAGCGCACCGAATGGCTCATCCAGGAAAAGGATTTCCGGTTCATTTACAAGTGCCCTTGCAATATTTACTCGCTGTGCCATACCTCCGGAAAGCTCTTTCGGATACATCTTTTCTGCACCATCCAAATCCACAAGAGAGATGATATGCTGCACTCGTTTCTGCTTCTCTTCCTCGGTTCCTTCATGAATGACAAACTTAATATTGTCTTCCACCGTCAGCCATGGAAATAGTCTAGCTTCTTGATATACGAATCCTCTCTTTTTATCAGGAGCCTTGATGAGCTTGTCCTCTATGAGAACCTCTCCATCATACTCCGCATCCAGCCCTGCCATCGTTCGAAGCAAGGTGCTTTTTCCACAGCCGCTGCTTCCGATGATACAGACTACTTCCCCTTTGAAAACCTCAAAGGAAATATCATTTAAAACAGATAATTCCTCTTTGGAGTTTTGTATGTAGTTTTTTCTGAGGTTGTTAACTTTTATATATGTCTCACTATTTATCATGCTCATTTCTTTCTTTACTTCTCACTAAAATTCTATTTACCTAAAAATATGGATCAAGCAACTTTGCTTTAGATAAGAACTCTTCTATACTTATCGTATTAGGAGAAAAATCATAATGCCTTGCTAAATCTAACCTAATTTTGTCTAAATCATACGATGGAACAATGATTATCAATGTATCCTTATCCGAAATAGAATCCTTTATTGTATTTACAGGAATTCCATCATATATCGCTTGTCTAGGGCTTCTATCAATAAATTCTATAATAGAAAACCTTTTTTTCATATAATTATATAATGTTCTACCAATAGCCCCACATCCATATATAGATATCTTACCCTCATAATTTATAGAAGTATAATCTGAGTTTACTACCTTTTCCCATTTTCTTAAATTTGATTCTATTATAATATTCGCTCGCCTTTGTTCTATAATCTTGTTCTTCAAAAATGTAATTTTGTCGTCCTCGCTTGCATCAGCTTTTTTCATGAAAACCATTTCTTTTTGCAAATCAAAAATCAAATTATCCTTGCGTTTATTCACATCATAATTATTAACACAAAAATCTATTAGCTCTTGATTTGTATCAAAAAAACATCTCGATTCTTCTCTTCCTAATTGGTACCCAATCATTAAATTATCAACTAAAAAAATCTTGAACTTTGAACTAATAGGATTTTGCTCATATATGTGTCTCGGCACAATAAATATAATTTCATTACCCGAATCGCATTTTATAGTCTCGCCAATACGAGCCTCTGCCTCTACCAAAAAAGACAGCTCACTCATATGAGCTATACCTCGAACAAAACAGGTTCTCTTTTGAATCATCCCTCTAAATAATTGTATTCTTTTTTTATATTTTTCAGTTATTTCCTTATAGTCTACATCCAATGAAGTCTTTATCTCATGCGGATACTGTATTTTGTACTTTTTATCATAAAAAACCCATTCTCTATCTTTTTCTACTTTTAAATTGTCATAGTTCATGAAGTCACAAAAATCAGTTTCCATTAATGTAAGCACACTCTCAAATGGTGATACACACCAATCAAATGGCCCAGCCGCACTTCTTAATCCGTGTTTACTCAATGCCGCCGCAACAACACAACTAGTTCCTAATGAAATAAAGTTTTCAAACATAAGCTTCTCCTCGTACAAATTTTAAGCCCCCGCATTTGCGAGGGCCTTTGCATTTTCTTTTCCCTTGGCAATTCCCTTTGCATATATTATATCGGATAATTGCCTGTATTTCATTAATTATTTACATTTCTTTTGTAGGACTCCACAAGATTTTTTCTTCTAGAACTCTTTGTCCTATAAGTTCATTCTTTATTTCTTCATATACTGTCCTGTCATAAACTGCAATTATAATATAGTCATACTCCACATGGAATATTTCGGACACACTTAAAACGCCTTCACATTTTCCAAGAGTTTTATCTACCCATAATACCAGCTTACTTTCGTCATCCTTTAATATACTATGATGGAATGACTTTCCTACATTTCCAGCACCATACAAAACAATCTTCTTGTTTTTTAGTCTTCCATAATATGGATAATAGTACATGGTTTTCCAACCATGTATTTTTGACGCTCGATTACCCAATCTGCCCTGCATTTCATAACCTAGCTGCTCTAATAGAACTTCTCTATATTTATGTTGCTCGAAAACAGCCCTCTTGTTCCAATACAATTGTTCTGTCATAGACAGATATCCCTGTCCTTTGTATCGTGTGTTTTTACCTTCGTTTGCTCGAATTAAATGATAATATCCTGTTGCCTCTAGTATTCTCGCTGTATCACACATTAAAAGATAACTGGTCGTGTACACAGTATCTTCACCTAAAAATATTTCTGGATTTACTAATTTATATATCTGTTTAAACTTGTCTGTTTTGAAAATGGTTCTCCACATAAATGCCGTAAAATGTCCTGGTTCAAATGCTCCCAAATTCATTCGAAACCATATTTCTTTCATTTTATCTCCAACATATCTTCCCTTTTCTATCGGTAGAGATTTAGTAGTATAATTATCATTTGGACCGATTTTAAAACTTCTTTTCTCACTTCCTTGCATGTAGTCTGCAATCGCTACATCACAATCTTTGATTCCTTCTACCATTTTTTTGACATAATCTGCCTCAGCCCAATCATCTGCATCCACAAACATGATATATGTTCCAGTTGCCGCTTCAATGCCTGTATTTCTCGTAACGACTACTCCTTGATGTTCATTTTTGAGATACTTGATTCGGTCATCTGTTTTACTAATTTCTTCACACAGTTCTCTTGAACCATCTGTAGATCCATCATCAATCACGAGAATCTCTAAGTTCGTATATGATTGATTTAAAATACTTTTTAAACATTTTTCGACATATGAAACCACATTATATACAGGAATAACAATACTAACAAGTGATGCCTCCTGCCATACAATTTCTCTTTCGTTTGCATCTGTCTGAGGAGCCTTCCTTGATAATAAGCCCCTTTTCTCATACAATAATGCTTCCTTCGTTTGAACAAATGGTTCTATATGTGCACGCTGCGTATTTCTACCACTACAATAGCCACATGCTTCTAAATAAGGTCTTTCGTATAGAAATGCATGAATTTCCTCTTTTGAAACATTCTCATCTAACACTAATCCATCTTTTTCGGCATCCTCTACGTCCATCGCCATGAGGTTTGCTGCATTCGCTGCGTAAGGACAATTATATAGTTTTCCCTTTAATATGGTTGGTATGTTTCTACAATCACATGTGTTATAAATTGCCCTCTTTCCTTCCTCGGAATAGTTTCTCTTCTCTAACTTGCCACAATCCTGCCAGTTATCCATTTTAAAAACATCACAACGCACATCATTTTCTTCACACCACAATACCCACTGTTGCAAATTCCTTGACAACACACCATAATCCGAGAATCGCATAACTACCTTTTTGTTATGTAAATAAGACAAAATTTCTTCATCTGGAAAAATCGTTGCATTTGAAAAAATTAATATGCTCCAGATTTTATTCTCTTCTAAGAATGCATCAATAAGCTTCACAAAGTCTCGGTTCATGAATGGTTCACCGCCTAAAATTCGCAGTTCTGCAATTCTGTCGACCTTTGTCAAAAGTACATTAATTGATTTTATCAGTTCCGCTACATCGAGATTCTGTGGACATTCATAATATTGCATAAGGTTAGAGCAATCTTTGCATTTTAGAGAACATCTCTCCGTAACCATCGCATCAATTGACATACAAAATACACCGTCTGGATGATTTGTTTTTTCTTGATAGATGTATGCTCTTTCCCTGTAAAAATATTTCCTCTTTATCAATGCACTATAGTTCGACTTCATAAAATCAACTTTATTCAAAAGAGACCATATATTATATACTTCTTTGATACCCAAACGGTCCATAAGCTGTATGGTTTCTACATACTTTTCCTCGCCCATTGCCAACAAAATGATACATTCTTCCTTTTCATAAAATGCACCTAATTCATATACACTCATGATTGGAACATTAGGAAGAATTTCTCCCTCTTCTGTAGCATAACTGTAGAGTTCTATTTCCAACTCGTTTAATGCATATGCTGTCATAACGGTAAACTCATCATGTCCATATACTATAATTTTCTTTTTATCATCGTATACACTTGCATTAAAATCATAAAATCTCATCTTTATTCCCCTTTTAAACTATGTATCTTTAATAATCGCTCGTACATAGATATCATGAGTAGCAAAGTTACAAACAGATAGCCTGGCAGCCATGCTACATTAACATGATTTGCTATGAGACCAAACAAAGCTGGCATTAGCAACGAACCGGTATATGCACTTGCCATCTGAACGCCAACAATCGCCTGTGATTTATCAGTACCGAAAATATCTGGAGTAGAATGGATAATACATGGATATATTGGTGCACAACCAACGCCCATTAAAATAAAGCCTGCCAACACCATAGTATCTGGCAATGGACACATAGCAATTAGTACACCTGCAAGCACAATTACCATTCCCATGCGAATCATCTGTTTATCATTAAACTTCATGGTAAGAAATCCGCTAAAGAAACGCCCCACTGTGATTCCTACATAAAATAAACTTGCATAGGAAGCTGCAATTTCTTCTACAACACCTCTGTGCAACACCATATAACTACTTACCCACAATCCCGTGGTATGCTCTAATGCACAATAGCAAAAGAATGCTAGCATTATTTCTTTCGCCCCTTTTATTCCAATTACATCTCGCAGTTTAAGCGGCTTTGCCTGTGTTTTCTCTCCGTTTTCATCTACAACTAATGTTCTCTGTTTCCATAGTGGTAAGCTCAAAAATAACGCTATTACTAAAACCACCTGTATAATAGTTAATATCTGATATCCTCTATTCCATTCTTGTCCATTTATAAGCACCTGTCCCAATATATACGGTCCAGACATCGCTCCAACACCCCACATGCAATGTAGCCAGCTCATTACACGATTGCTATAATGAAGTGCTACATAATTGTTCAGCGATGCATCTACGCCTCCTGCTCCCAGACCATATGGAATTGCCCATAAGCAAATTGACAGAAACGATTGTGATGTCGAAAAGCCAAATAAAGCAATTGCAGTAGTTGCAACGCTAAATGTAGTCATCTTGCCTGTACCTAAATAGAAAGTTAATCTATCACTTAACAGACTCGAAACTATCGTTCCCAAGGAAATAATAATCGTTACAATCCCTGCATAAGAAATGGGTACGCCAAATTCCGGATACATAGTCGGCCATGCACCACTAAAAACAGCATCTGGCAATCCTAAGCTAATAAATGCTAAATATATAATTATTATCAATAAATGCGTCATCTTATCCTACCTTCACGTCCACTTCAGCACTCTTTTTTCAATCATTTTCAATATTTCATCCATTATTTTTCCAACAATGCCAATGGATACCATACCGATGATAACTACATCCATCTGACCAAAATTTCGTGCATTCGAAATCATATATCCAATACCACTGCTAGCCGCTACTAACTCTGCTGCTACAACACAGGACCAACAAGTACCCAATGCTACTTTAAACCCTGTAAAAATCGTAGGCATCGCAGCAGGAATCACAAGCTGAGTCACATATTTCATACGCGGTGTTTCCACCGCTTTCGCTACTTCTACCAGTTTAGGATCAATATATCGGATTCCGTCAATTACATTGATTAAAATCACGAAAAATCCTCCAAGGAAAATCAAAAACACCTTGGAACCTTCTCCGATTCCCATCCAAAGAATGACAAGCGGAATCCACGCAATCGGAGGTATCGGACGAAGTATCTGAATCAGCACTTTTGTAAGATTGTACATACGGTCTGATAAACCTATCCAAATCCCTAGACCTACCCCCAATATGATTGCACATGCGTAGCCCTGTAGCACTCGCAGGATACTAATCCAAAGTTCTGCAATAAGAGAACCGTCTGTTATTTTATTTATAAATGTCTGTACAATCGCCTTTGGTGCTGGTAATAGCACACGATTAATATAGCCCAATTCTGAGAGTATATGCCATATGATTAGTATAATAATTATCAATACAACACTCTCAATAAATGCCAGGCTCTTCTTATCCCTTATCTTTTTCAAATTAGTTTCCTTTCTACAAATACAGCTCCGGTACATTCGTTATAACATCCGTTGCACCTAGGTTTCTGTATTTTAGCATATTCTTTTCTCGCAATATTCTATCCTGTCCAAAGAATGGTTCTTCTGTATTCCAAACTCGTATAGGATATTTTTCTCCAGATTCTTCTTTATCCGACAACAGTGATAATCCGCCAATCCATGGATGAATTGCATCTGCATTTGTCAACACCATCTGTTCTCTACACCACCGTTCATCCGAACCCAAAATACCAGTTTGCACACTGTTATCCAACTGTTTCATAAGTCCCATGGACTCTGGTAAAAAAGAAGAATAAATCACATAATCTTTTAGGTCATACTTCTGAATCAATTCAAGCAGCATTTCTTCCATACCTTCATAACGTATCTTGCTGTTTTTCAGTTCGATATTAATAAGAAGACCATTTCTATGACAATAATCCTGTAACAATACACAAACTTCTTCCATCGTCGGAATATGTTCTACTATACCATCTTTTCCTGCTATCGCCAATGTTTTAAGTTCTTCCAATGTAAAATCACGTACATTTCCACTGCCGTCTGTCGTTCTATCCACTGTTTCATCATGGATTACTACCATGATGTTATCTTTTGTTAATTGGACATCCAATTCGATACCCGTGATACCGTCTATTTCTGCTGCTGCACAAAATGCAGATAATGTATTTTCTGGATATGCCAAACTGCAGCCTCGATGTGCCCAAATATTTGGCTTTGAATATTCACAATTCTCTCCTGTAGTCACGCAAGCTGCATTCTTTGACAAATACTCTTCCATCTTCTTCGCAAACCAGATGGATTCGTCCGCTGTTACACTCGGCTGAATATCAGCCCTGTCACACAGTCCATTCATCTGCTTCACAAACTCCTTTATCTCATATCGCAGCCCCTGCCCTTCATATGGAAATTCATACTTTTCTATCTTATTTGGGTCTTCATATCGTACCTCAAAATACTTTGTCAGCCACCATGGCGATGGCACTAGAATATAACCCTTTGTACCTGCGATTAACAACTGTCCTTCCGATTTCACCGCAAGTCCTGTTTTTGCTAATGCAGTGGCGTTGCCATAGTCAAAGAAAGTCTTGGTATATACATCTACACCCGTTTTTCCCTTCCGTGACCAGATATGCGTACCCACATCTTTTGTTCCCAATAGTTTTACGATAGGAAGCAGTGTATAGCTGCCAAATTCGGTAAAGCTGCCACCATACTGGGTATCCCATAATTCTCTTACATTAGACTTCGTAAGACGCGTAAAGCAGGCTTCCACATCGACCACTTCACCTATCTTCCCACTTCGTACCATCTCCAAAAGAGCCTGGAAGCCAGGGCAATAGGCAGTCTTTATTCCTTCCATCAGGACGCACTCCTGCTGCTGTGCCAAAGCAAACAGCTCCACTGCATCGGCTTCGGAAAACGACATCGGCTTTTCGCATAATACATGCTTTTTTGCCAACAGCATCTGCCTGCAGTAATCGACATGTATCTCATGTGGTGTCGCAATATATACTGCATCCACCTTTTCGATAAAAGCTTCTATATCATCTGTAAAAATGTCAATATTCAATTCTTCTGCAAATTTTTCCGCACTGGATATTCTTGGATTGTAAACCGCTGTCACTTCCACACCATCTACGACCCTTGCTTCTGGCACGAAGCGGTGTGCGATGCGACCTGTCCCTATGATACCCAGGCGATATTGTTTTGTTTGCATATATCCTACCATTTCTCCACTAAATATTTAAAAGTTGACTCTGGAACAAGTTCCTTAATAGCGGCGAAATCCCTTTCTTCTAACAGCTTTCTTACCCGAGAAGCACTAATTACTTCATCATTGCTCTGCTTTCTTGGAATTTCCACAAACTCTATTCCATATTCAGGAAGAATGCTTTCCATAGACTCATTATATTGTTTTGTTATCTTATCAAAAGGTTCTTCGCCAGCAAAACGCTTAGTGATATGTAAACAAGGCGCAATTTCTTTTGCAAAAACCAGGATATCCATAGAAGTATCTATTACTCTTTCCTGCAACTCGGATTTATTAAAATATTCAGAGAATGTCAATGAAGAAATAATAAATCGTCCACTTGGAATCACCATAACATTTGGCAAATCGGCAACCCCTTCACTCACAAGACGTAGGCGATCTTCAAATGGGAAAACAGATTTGTCTTCCTGTACAACAAAAATAGCTAAATAGTCACATTGTTTTAATGCTTCCTCAACAAGATAACGGTGTCCCAGTGTAAATGGATTACAGTTCATAACAATGGAACCAATGGTTGGTGTAAACATCTCATTGTAAAAATCGGTAAGCTCTTTCTTATATTCTGCTAATTCGTCGCATTCTTCCTCATTAAATCCATAAACTTCTTGTTTTACACCTTCATCCCCATTATTCGTATCATTCAATAAATTTAGTGACATAAGCCCTTCAAAAAGTTTATGTGCCATTAAAACATATCCATGTGGTGTAAAATGTGACATGTCTGTAAATATTTCGAAATCTCTTTCTTGGTTTGCAATTTGAGATACAT
Source organism: Agathobacter sp. (assembly GCA_045530745.1). Classification (GTDB taxonomy): domain Bacteria; phylum Bacillota; class Clostridia; order Lachnospirales; family Lachnospiraceae; genus Roseburia. The sequence continues at coordinate 94,270 of JAZSCQ010000007.1, read as the reverse complement.
CAATATAAGGCATTCCCTGACCCACCCCAAAATTACAAAGAATAACATCACCTTTTTTCACCGGTAAGGAATTGAGAATCTTTAATACTTCATTTGTCTGAGCATCTTTTAATTCAGCAAGGAAAAATCCATAATTCTGTATACAAATCTCATATTCGGGAAATGTTTCATTTAATAAATCTTGTAAAAACGAGGCTATGGTATGTTCATCTGCAGCACCAATACCAAAAACCCCGCATCCGCCAATCATATAAATTGTTTTTTTCGGATTTTTCGGTTGATTTACCGTAACACGATGTCCACCTCGTATATTTACTCGTTTTCCAAACATATCCTCAAATCTTCTCACTCCATAAACGTCATGATAAGACTTAGGTGCATTTAATAATTCAACAATCTCTTCCGGATTATAATAATTATTTATCGCAAAAACAGGTTTATCCAAATTACTTAAAATAGTCGTTCTGCCTATCGCATTATTTAATATGAAACGCTCATTCTCCGTCAAATTTTCTGTTGGAAAAGCGGGCCAACCAAACCCTACTAAAGTCACGTCCGGATGTTCCACTGCATACTTTTCAACACCCTTACGTATTTGAGACGGTCGATGACATGCAAAATTTTGACTATACGTATCAAAATTTACTGCGTCTAATACACATTTGTTTTCTTTGTCATATATGACAAAACTCAACCCTCTTCCACTACTTGGTGAATAATTTTTATCATTTATCTTTATAATAGCCTGGTTTTGATAAGGTACATTGAAGCCAGCGCTTAAAACCTCAACTTTATGCTCATCTAACATAACGCAAGCTTGAATCACTTCCGTTGCAGACACCTCTTCATAAACTAGTTTTCCACAATCAATAATTCCTACATAGCTACATCTGTATTTATCGTATAGATCAATCTCAAACCCTATATCCATAAGCATATGTGCAATTTTTTTTGAAAAATATGGACCGCATGGTGTATCTGCCGAAGCTACTATAATACAATAATTTTTTGCATACTGCTTTAAAAGCTTTATATAATTTTGAAAAACTGTTTCTGTATCTAAAGCAAAACCATCAGCAATTTGTTCTTTCATTAACATTCTCCTACTATTTATACTCCATATACTTCTCTGTAATCTCTGCCATGGCTACTGCCTCTTCTTCGGTCAGCTTGTAGCCTCGTTTGCTATAGCCGTTAATCTGACATACAAACTCACTGATTTCATAGCGGAGACCATCTCCATTGAAGGTAGGCTCATAGGTTTCAATCTGGTTTGCATTTTCATAACGAACCACGAATTTCTTCGTAAGCCACCATGGAGACTCTGCCAGGATATATCCCTTTGTTCCGGAAATAACGAGCTGTCCTTCGGATTTGACCGCCACACCATTTTTTGATGTTGCGACTGCATTCTCATAATCCAAATATACTTTCGTATATATGTCTACACCGTTTTCATCCTTCATGGTGCGAAACTGTACATCTTTATAATCCGTACCCAACAGCTTGAAAATCGGAAGCAGGGTATAGCTGCCAAACTCCAAGAATGCACCGCCAAAGCTTGCATCTTTTCGTTCTCTGGAATTTGGGTCTGCCAGTCGTGTAAATGTGGCCTCTACATCGCGTATTTCTCCGATTTTGCCGCTTTGTGCGACATTGATTAACTGTTGGAAACCCGGACAGTAAGCTGTCTTAACGGCCTCTAGAAGAATCAGCTTCTTTTCTCTTGCCAACTGATACAGCCCTTCTGATTCTGCTCTTGTAAATGCAATCGGTTTCTCACAAAGTACATGTTTTCCATTCTCTAAGGCTCGTTTCGCATACTCATAATGCGTCTCATTTGGAGAGGCGATATACACTGCATCTACCTTTTCCAAAAAGTCTTCATACTCACCCGTCAAACACTCAATATCACACTTTCTCTGAAAGCGTTTTCCACTTTCGATTTCCGGATTGTATGCACATACAATATCGATACCTGATACATATTTTGCTTCTGCCACAAATCGTGGTGCAATGCGTCCAGTCCCTACGATTCCGACACGAACAATTTTAAACTTATCTTTTCGAATCATGGTAGAAGACACATCTGGTGTTCGCTCTAAATATACAACCTGGCAAAATTTGTTTAGGTAATCAAATTCGCCTTCCCAGTCTGATCCGAGTGTAAAGATGTCTATGCCATATTTCTGAATATCTTCGATTTTCTGTCCGATATGGTCTTCGATAATAATCTCATCTGCCAGCCCGGTTTTTCTCACATTGTCCACGCGTTCCAGAACAGAATCCACCACATTTACTTTTCCACGTGCTTCGTCAAAATGTTCCGAAGTCACTCCTACAATCAGGTAATCTCCGAGCTCCTTTGCTCTCTTTAATAAGTTATAATGTCCCTGGTGGAACAAGTCATATGTTCCGTATGTAATAACCTTCTTCATCTGTCTCTCCAAACATTATTGTAAGGTGTTTATCCTTGCTTCTAATCCCAATGCTACGATTTCCAAATCTTCTGGGAACATCTGCTTTAACTGCGCAACGATAGCTATCGCCTCTGCATTCTGACCTGCTGCCATCATGCCCTTAACCTGCTCCACTATCTGGTTGCGAAGCTGCTGCATCTCTTTCCGCTGTTTTGCTGCTCGCTGTTTTTCCAAATCACCGTATGCACCCATAAATTTCCCAATGCCTTCTGCAAAATCCGGACATGCATCTACTGCTGCCTTCAAGTGCTTCATCGCCTGTATTTTATCCTGAGACTCCGTCTCAATATATGCAAGTATCTGGTTTGCTGCCTGTGCGGTACTTTGTAATACAGCGCCCATCTGCGCATAGTTTCTTAGCACAGAATAATAATCTTCCAAATTGCCAAAATCGGCAGGACCGTCCATTACCTGCTTCTCTATCACGAGGTTCTCGAAGCTGACAAACTTCCAGTCTTCCACAGGCAAGATGGTCTGTAACGCCTCTCGGATACTGTCTATCTGTTCCGCCTTCGCCTGACTGATAAAAGCGCGAGCATTACTCTCCCAGTCTTCGTTTGATATGCGCTCTACCAAACCGATATCCCTGCGAGCAGCAGCATCTATCACCTTCATGTACCAGATAAACCAGAAATCTGAGTCTGCCTGTGCATAGATGTATGCCAGTTTCTGGAAGTGCTCGAAGTCGTTTTCTTCCCACTTCAAGGCTTCACGGCACATAAATACCTTAAAGTCATCTCTCTTAAATGTATCTGTAACTATCTGACTAAATATCGGTTCATATGGCAGTGCTGGCAATACTTCCAGCAAATAGACCGGAAGCTTTTCATAAACATAGTTTACGACCTCGTTCCATTCCAGCTTTTCATAATTCGCTTGAAGGCTCTTGGTACTGCCACACTTTAAATCATTACAAATCTGTATACTATATGCCTTCTTGGTATTGGAAGGGTCTATTGCATGCTGTACGATAAGTACTTTGGATTCTTCCAAACATGCCTCTTCGTTTTTCGAAAGTCTAGCTTCCAGCTCCAGATATGCCGTGGCATATTCACTGGCCTTTTCCCAATTTTCCAATTCCAAATAGCTTTCTGACATGCAGATATAAGCTAATGCGGATAGCATGTTCTCGGCGTTTTCTTCCTGTACAAAGGTCTTTCCGGCAAGAATTTTCTCACATAAGTCGATGCACTCCTGATATTTTGCGGTATGTACCAGACCCTCGATTGCTCCTGCATAAAATGTGCTACACTGAGCTCGTAGCACGGAATCTTCCCCAATACCTGCTTCTGTCGCATTTGTCTTTTCTTCCATCTGTGCTCTGCAGAAGGATGCCAGAGTTGTCCAATCCATGGACGAGCGGTACTCCTGCGCAAGCTGTGTCTGCCAGCGCAGATTCTCCGGTTCTTCCTGTAACGCTTCCTTCAGCAGGTCGATATTCCTTTTTGCATGTCGAGCTCTGTCTTCTTCTGTCATAAAAATATATCCACTGTGATATGCCAGTGCAGAAATATTTTTTTCTTTTCCTGTACAAGGCTCCATGTATTCATGAACCTTACCTACAAATCGACTGTCCGCATCAATGCGATTCATACGAGATACCCAACAGTCACTATACTGTACATAGTCTGGGTCATAGAAATTGCGAACCTGATAATTTGCGCGTTCATATTCTAAATATTCTTCCAAGCGGAAGAACTCGATAAGCTCCTTGATATCCACAAACCATTCATCGTCATCAAGGAACATAAACCATTTGCCTTTGGCTCTTTTTAGTCCTTCGTTCCTTGCTTTGGCAAAATCCTGGCACCAGTCAAATTCGTATACCTGGTCGGTATATTTCAAAAGCATATCGTGTATCTGAGGATTCTTACTGGTATCGATAAGAATTAACTCACTTGGCACAAGCTTTCGTATCTGATACAGGGAATCCAGGCATCTTCGAATCGTATCCGGACGATTGGAAATCAGTAAAGATATTGTAAGAAGCTTATCCTCGTCTGCTACCTCTACTCCATATTTTCCAGCCTGAATATCTTCCTCAATCTCTTTCATATACCAGAAGAACCAGTACTCATCTTCTACTTTTGCAAATATATGTGCCAGTCTCTGGAATGCTATATCATCCTTCTGTTCCCACTCCTGTGCTCTTACACACGCAGATATCTTAAATGCCTCATTCTTGCAGGCATCCTTTATTACCTGCACATATATATCATCATATTCCAAAGTGGCCATAGCATCCACCATGACCGCTGTCATCTTCTCATAAAATACGGTATAATTCAGATTCCAAGGAATCTCTGTGTAGTATTTCTTTAGCAGACCGCTTCTGCCTTCTTTTAATTCGCAGCATGCCAATATCGCATATGCCTTTTTGATGTTAAGCTCTTCATAGGCATAGCGTACTAAGAGTGCGGCTCCCTTTTCTAATTCGAACTGTGTTTGTGGAGTTAGTGTCTGATATTCCGTTAAGTACGCGTTGGCATGTATTTTCGCATTCTGCCAGTCCTCCAGCATCACATAACTTTCTGCCATATCTAACTCGTACAGAGCTTTTGCTAGCTCCGTATTTCGCATATCCGCAAGCGCCTGTTCGCATACTGCGATACTTTCCTTATATTCCCTTAAATAGAACAGACCTTCTATTAAACCCGCATAAAATGTACCTAAATGATGGTACTCATTCGGTGTCGAATACCCTTTTGCTTCTTCCAGACACTCACGACAGAAGGAAACCTCATTCTCCCAATCCGCACGGAAACGGTATTCCAGTACGAGCTGTCCCTTCCAGCGAAGATTTGTTGGCTCTGCTTTTAGCTGTTCAAATAACAGCGTAATATTTCTTTCCGAATGTGCTTTTCTCTTTTCCTCTGTCAAGAAAATATATCCGATGTGATGTGTCATACAATGAATATATTTTTTCCTTCCTCTTACCGGAGTAAAAATTTCATGCACGATACCCTCATATCGAATATCCTCATCCCTACGAAACATACGGCTTACCCAGCAATCCCCATACTGTGTACATTCTGGATCATAGAAATTTCTGGTCAGATAATCCGCATGTCCATATTCCTTGTATTCTCCAGATTGAAAGAAATCAATGAACCCCTGTACATCCGTAAACCACTCATCATCATCCAAGAACATAAACCATTCGCCCTTCGCCTTTTCAAGGCCAAAGTTTCTGGCTTTCGAAAAATCCTTTACCCATTCAAACTCATATACCTGATCGGTATACTCATGACAGAGTGCGTTCATTTTTGGGTCCTTACTGGTATCCGTGAGAATCAATTCACTTGGAATCGCTTCTAAAATCGGCAGAATGGACTCGATACATTTACGCACCGTGACCGGTCGATTGGATATCAGTAATGAAATTGTAAGTAGTGGTTTTTGATTTGCCATAATCGCTTCCCTCTCCTTTTGTTATACAGAGTAATTATACCACAATCGATTTGCTATGTCTTTGATAGAATTAAAAATCGGAGCAGATTTCTCTGCTCCGATATATGCTTTATGTTTCTGATTACTGTAATAATGAGAGAACACCCTGTGTTGACTGGTTTGCCTGAGCAAGCATTGACTGACCTGCCTGAGCTAAGATGTTGTTCTTTGAGTATTCTACCATTTCTGCAGCCATGTCTGTATCGCGGATACGAGATTCAGCTGCTGTTGTATTTTCTACTACGTTATCTAAGTTGTCGATTGTATGCTCTAATCTGTTCTGGATAGCACCAAGGTTAGATCTCTGAGAAGATACCTTGTTAATCGCATCTGTGATAGCATCGATAGCGTATGTAGCTGCTGTACCTGTACTGTCTGATACATTGATTCCACCGATGTGAAGTGCTGCTGTATTCATTGCTGCGATATTTACTGCAATCTTGTTTGATAAGTCTGCATCAGCACCTACATGTAAGCTGAATGTTAAGTCTGTATTATTTTCTACTGTCGCTTTTGTAATATCGAATGTAAATTTGTATTTATTTGTATCGCTGCCATCTACATCTTTGAGACGCTCTTTATTATTTGTATATACATCAGCTCCATCACAAGCTGCTGTAGATTTTGAACCACCGATGTTACTTGCATCTACAAGTGCTGTAGCCATTTTCTTAACAGCTTCTTCTAATGTTAATGCATCATCTGCTTCTGGGTCTACTACATTGATTGTTTCACCATCACCGATTTTAACTACTGCGCCGTCTGCTACCACATCTGCTAACTGAGATGCAGTATAAGCGTTACCGTTGGAATCTGTCCAGATAATATGTCCACCAACATCTTCGCCATATGTATATGTAGTGCCGTCGATAATTACATTTTTCTGGTCTACTGTAGTAGCTACACCGTCTGGCTGAGCTTCATCAAAAATCTGAGCCTGTACATCTTCTAATGCGTTTGCTGTACCACCGTTTTTACCAGTTGTTTCACCTGCTGTAGCTGGTACTGTAGCTGTTTCTACGATTCTGTAATCAGCACCTGCGATAGAAAGATTTCCACCGATTTCAAGTGTTGCTGTAAATGTTGCACCTGTACCAGAACCCTGAACCATAGTTCCTTTAAGACCTGCATCGTGTGCATTTACATTTACGATTTTTGTACCACTATTACCTTTTAATAAGAAAGTTTCATTGAACTTTGTTGTTTCTGCAATACGATCGATTTCTTCTGATAACTGATCGATTTCTAACTGAATCGCGTCACGATCGTCTTTTGAGTTTGTTCCGTTAGCAGCCTGTACTGCTAATTCATTCATACGCTGTAACATTGAATGTACTTCTGTAAGAGCGCCTTCTGCTGTCTGTACTGCAGATACACCGTCCTGAGCATTTGTAGAAGCTCTGTCAAGACCGTTAATCTGTTTTCTCATTTTTTCAGAAATTGCTAAGCCTGCTGCGTCATCTGCTGCTCTGTTGATTTTGTAACCAGAAGATAACTTTTCTGAAGATTTTGACTGTTTGCTAGAAGTGATTCCTAACATTCTGTTTGCGTTCATTGCCTGCATGTTGTGCTGTACTACCATAATTTTCTCTCCTTTTTATGCCTGTTAGTCCTTTAACATCCTTCGTCCTTGAAGATTAATTGGAAGTACCGCGTCCGTGCAGTACTTTTATTTAGTTACCTTATATATCGGAGGTCATTTCGAATACTTAACCCCTTTTTTTAAATTTTTTAAAAAATTGCAAAAAATAATATTGACCTATATCTAGATTTGTTTTTTCTATATTTACTACATCTCGTATGGATATAGAAAAACCCCATCCAGTGCGTACATCTGGATGGGGTTTTGTCTGTAATTTTAAGCTTGTCAAAAACCTGCCTGACAGGAATTTGATTACTGTAATAATGAGAGAACTCCCTGTGTAGCTGTGTTAGCCTGTGCAAGCATTGACTGACCAGCCTGTGCAAGAATGTTGTTCTTAGAGAATTCAACCATTTCTTCAGCCATATCTGTATCGCGGATACGTGATTCAGCTGCTGTTGTGTTTTCTACTACGTTATCTAAGTTGTCAATTGTGTGCTCTAATCTGTTCTGGATAGCACCGAGAGCAGATCTCTGTGTAGATACTTTGTTGATAGCATCTGCAATTGCGTCGATAGCGTATGTAGCTGCTGTACCTGAATTGTCAGATACATTGAGGCCTTTAATACCAAGGTTAGATGCATCCATAGCTTCAATGTTAACATTGATCTTGTTTGTCATGTCAGCGTCTGCACCTACATGTAAACTGAATGTTAAGTCTTTCTGTACTGTAGCTTCTGCTTTGTCAATAGTGAATGTGAATTTGAAAGAACCATCTTCATTTTCCTGAATTGTTCCATAAGCATCATCACCATCACACTCTGCCTGTGCTTCTGTTCCACCGATACTACTTGCATCTCTAAGAGCATTAGCCATCTTCTTAACTGCTTCTTCGAGTGTTAATGCATCATCTGCTTCGTCATCAACCACATTGATAGCATCATCATCACCAATTGTAACAGTTGAACCATCTGCTACAATGTCTTTCAACTGTTCTGCAGAATACTGGTTTCCGTTAGAATCTGTCCAGAATGGTTCTCCACCACCAGCAACTTTCGATGTGTCGATAGTATATGTGGTGCCATCAATAGTTACATTCTCACTATCATTACCAGCAACAAGGTCCTGTACTTCGTCCAACTCATTGACTGTAGCACCATTCTTACCTGTTGTATCACCCTGTGTCTGAGCTGTCTCTACGATTCTGAAGTCAGCACCAGCGATAGAAACTGTGCCACCAACTGTAAGGTTTGCTGTAAATGTAGACTGTGTACCAGCACCCTGTACTAATGTACCCTTAAGACCTGCATCATGAGCGTTGATATTGATTGTCTTTGTTGCGCTGTTACCTTTGAGTAAGTATGTTTCGTTGAACTTTGTGGTTTCAGCTACACGATCAATTTCTGTTGTCAACTGATGCATTTCAGCCTGAATCGCGTCACGGTCTTCTTTCGAGTTTGTTCCGTTCGCAGCCTGTACTGCTAACTCATTCATACGTTGGAGCATTGAGTGTACTTCTGTAAGAGCACCTTCAGCAGTCTGTACTGCAGATACACCGTCCTGTGCGTTAGTAGAAGCTCTGTCAAGACCTTTAATCTGTTTTCTCATCTTTTCAGATATAGCTAAACCAGCTGCATCATCTGCTGCACGGTTAATCTGGAAACCTGACGATAATTTTTCAGAAGATTTTGACTGTGCACTCTGTGTGATTCCTAACATTCTGTTGGCATTCATAGCCTGTAAATTGTGTTGTACTACCATAATATTCCTCCTTGAATATAGCTCAGCAGCATCCATGCTGCGTTATTTTTTAGTTGTTAGCGAGTTCTTAATCCCAAGCGTACGCTCTTAGGATTAAAAGTCTCAGGATAAACAAATCACTTTGTTTACTTACCTTTTATATCGGAAGAATCCTCAGATAGTTTACCTCTATCTCAAAAAAATTTTCGAAATAAATACTTTTTACACTCTGTTCGGTTTTATATATAGAAAAATCCCATCCGGTCGTACGCACCGGATGGGATTTTCTTTGTTTTATAGTTTGCCAAAAACCTATTTACTAGGGATTTGATTAACCAAGTAATGAGAGAACTCCCTGGTTAGCTGTGTTAGCCTGTGCAAGCATAGACTGACCAGCCTGAGCAAGAATGTTGTTCTTAGAGAATTCAACCATTTCTTCAGCCATATCTGTATCACGGATACGTGATTCAGCTGCTGTTGTGTTTTCTACTACGTTATCTAAGTTGTCAATTGTGTGCTCTAATCTGTTCTGTACTGCACCGAGAGCTGATCTCTGTGAAGATACTTTGTTGATAGCGTCAGCAATTGCATCGATAGCGTATGTAGCTGCTGTACCTGTGTTGTCAGCAACATTAAGGCCTTTAATGCCAAGGTTTGCTGAGTCCATAGCTTCGATGTTAACATTGATCTTGTTTGTCATGTCAGCATCTGCACCTACATGTAAGCTGAATGTTAAGTCTTTCTGTACAAGAGCTTCTGCTTTGTCAATAGTGAATGTAAACTTAAATGAACCGTCTTCCTGTTCTTCAAGTGAGTCATAAGCTTCATCTGCATCGCAAGCCGCCTGTGCTTCTGTTCCACCGATACTACTTGCATCTCTAAGAGCGTTAGCCATCTTGCCAACTGCTTCTTCAAGTGTTAAAGCATCGTCTGCATCTTCGTCAACTACATTGATAGCATCATCATCACCAATCTTAACGATAGATCCATCTGCTACTAAGTCTTTCAACTGTTCTGCTGAATATTCATTTCCGTTAGAATCTGTCCAATATGGATCTCCACCAACAGCTTTAGCTGCATTAAATGTATATGTTGTTCCATCAATTGTAACATCATCTGAAGTGTTACCAGCAACAGCATTCTGAACTGTACCTAATTCATTAATTGTAGCACCATTAGGATTTCCTGCTGTTTCTACGATTCTGTAATCAGCACCTGCGATAGAAACTGAGCCACCAACTGTAAGGTTTGCTGTAAAGCTTGACTGTGTACCAGCACCCTGTACTAATGTACCCTTAAGACCAGCATCATGAGCGTTGATGTTGATAGTCTTAGTAGCGCTGTTACCTTTAAGTAAGTATGTTTCGTTGAACTTTGTAGTTTCAGCTACACGGTCGATTTCAGTTGATAACTGATCGATTTCAGCCTGGATAGCATCACGGTCTTCTTTAGAGTTAGTTCCGTTTGCTGCCTGAACTGCTAATTCGTTCATACGCTGTAACATTGAGTGTACTTCTGTAAGAGCACCTTCTGCTGTCTGCACTGCAGATACACCGTCCTGTGCGTTTGTAGAAGCTCTGTCAAGACCATTGATCTGTTTTCTCATCTTTTCAGAAATAGCTAAACCTGCTGCATCATCTGCTGCACGGTTAATCTGATATCCTGAAGATAATTTTTCAGAAGATTTTGCCTGCGCACTCTGTGTCATTCCTAACATTCTGTTGGCATTCATAGCCTGTAAATTGTGTTGTACTACCATAATATTCCTCCTTGAATTTAACTCTGCAGCTTCCTTGCTGCGTTTTTTAGTAGTTTGTGTGACAACTCATCCCGCCCGTACGCTGTCGAGATGCCGGTCATTACGATAAACAAATTACTTTGTTTACTTACTTTCTATATCGAAGAAATTCTTCGATACTTTATAGTTAAAGCGAAAAATTTTTAAACTAGTAGCTTAAGCATTTCTCACCTACACTATCTTGTGGTTGGTAGACCTATTTTTTATTGTCCATAAACTGTGGGTCTACGAAATTGAGCTTCATCATATTCCTATAGTACTGACTTGCTGCCTTAGAATTGGTACGAACATTTTTCGCTGTTTCTTTCACATATGCAAACTTGCGTACCATAAGGTCACGATTTCTCGCTTCCTGTGCTTGGATTTCCATGCTCTTGTCTGTGATGCGTCGGATATCACTCTGCATGGTCTTAATCTGCTGCACATAGGCTTCCCTATTATTCTGAAGCTCTTCCTGAACTCTGGCATAGAGTTTTTCAAAGCCACTGTCGAGCTGCTGCATCTGTTCGATGAGCTGTGCCTTTTCTTCGACCGTCTTATCAAACTGTTCGATTTCAGCTCTCGGGTCCTCTAAAGCTTGCTTCTGGGCTACGTTTAACTCTATGATTCGGTCCAATACCTGAATCTTTTTGTTCAGACTCTGTATCATAATATCTACATAGGTTTCCTGCATGTCTTCTCCTATGAAACCTGCGTCTGTCCTGCTGGAGTATTGAGTCGCATAACTTCCTTCCAGGTATCACGCATGGTTCTTAAGTGTTTTAATACTTCCTCCAAGATTTCTTCATCTTTACGCATATTTGCTTCATGAAGTCTTCGGATAAGATAATTATACACGTTTTCGAAATCTTTTGCTACTGGATATTTATAATCCAAGGTATTTAAAAACTCCTGCAAAATACGTTCTACCTTGATGATATTGACATGCGCTTTTTCAATATCCTTTTCCTGCACACCCATAATGGCAATGTTGCAGAATTTGATTGCGCCATCGTAAAGCATAAGTGTCAGCTCTGCTGGAGATGCTGTCATAATCTTACTATTGGCATATGCTGCATATGGATTTTTTGCTGCCATATCTATTTACCTCTCTTACTGACCTAGCAGACCGGATAATGAATTGGTCTGACTTTGTAATTTGGACAAAGCTACTTCCATCTGTGAAAACTTCTTGAAATACGCATCTTCCTGTTCTGCGATCTTGTCTTCCCATTTCGCAATCAGTTTTTCAATATCTGTCATCTCGCGATCCAGTTCCTTGTCGTTATAAACCTTATACGCAGAACTAAGTTCGGTAGATTTCATCTTTTCATCAATGGATGTATACAAATTGCTTGCTAATTGCTTCATGAAATCCATAACCTGGTCTGGATTTTCCTGAATCGCAGCCATCAGCTTATCTTTTTTACCAGATGTATTTTCATCATCTTCGTCACCGTCGATGTGATATGCATTCTGTTCATTTTCTGCAGCATTCAAAAATCCCAATGTAGAGATACCGAAAGAGCTGAGGCTGAGTTTCTGTCCACCTACTTCGTATGTCTGTGACATAGAATTTACCATGGCACTCATAATATTGCCTAATGTATTGTCTCGACGAAGTAATGCACTCTTAATCTTGTTTTCCCATTTCTCAATCTGCTCATCAGACATCGCTTCTCTTTCCTCATCGGTAAGTGGTTCGAAGTCTTTTGCAGATTCTGCATTATAGAGCTTGGTAATCTCGTTGATTAATGTATTGTATTCTGTTAAGAAGTCTTTTATCTTGTCATAGATACCCTGTGTGTCGGTTGAGGTAGTAACTGTAATTGCATTTTCGATACCATCACCTGTTACACCAGTAGCTTCTATCGTAAGGCCATTGATATTGAAGGTATTGGATGAGCTCGTAAATTCAACATCATTTAATTTGATAATCACATCCTGTCCAGCAATCTTGGTCGCTAGATTGTCTGTTTTTACTACTCCTTCTGCTTTTTTCAGACCTGCCGCTACCTGTTTCACTTCTGCACTATAGGCATTTAATTTCTTTAACAGCTCTTCTTTGTCTGCCTCTGCTGCATTGGAATACTCTGCATATAGCTTGTTATATTCTTTTGCCTGACGATTTATGCTATCTACCGCATCGTCTTCGGCTGCAAGACCTAATGCACTTAATGCTGCATATGCATTTTCGTTTTCTGCATCGATATCGAAGTCTGCTGCTGCACCGCTTTCTTTTGCACTAAGGAAAATACGTCCGTTGTTAGTGTCGAAGTTAGCATTAATGCCTGCTTCTCCAAGCTGTTCCAAAACATCACTAATCTTGGTATCTGCCCCGATTTTGATTTCAATGGAAGCATCTCTTCCTTTGCCTTCTTCCAAAGCTTCTGCTTCTTTGCTTGCGATTTTTAATTTTAATGTCGTAGCTCCACCCTTATAGCCTAAATCTTTTAAAGTAGTGGCTGCTGTTACATCTTCACCAAGGTATCCACCTGTTAAGTAGGATGCCTGTGCAGTCTGGAGAATATTTAATTTCTGTGTACCAGCAACTGCATCTGTACCCGCTGTTATAGTCGCTTTGGTATTATCTGATACCGTAGTTTTCTTCAAACTATATGCTGTAGAATAACGCATATTCGATACATTGGTGTAGAAACCATAAATCTTGGTATTCAAACTTTTCCAAGCATCCTGCTTCCATTCCAAAGTCGTTTTCTGTTTTTCGTATTTTTCTGTCTTAAGGCTGTATGCCGATACCAATTCCTTTACGATTGCATCGGTATCTAAGCCTGAGTTAATTCCTGATAAACGAATTGGCATAGTATACTCCTTTCCTGATTAACGTTTTTCGTCAACCATAAGTCCTGCCATCTCCCAAACTCTGGCAATCATGTCGAGAGTTTTGTCAGGTGGGAATTCCTTGATTACTTCTTTAGTCTGTTTGTCAACGAGTTTGATGGTTACACGGTTTGTTTCTTCATGCACACCCCAAACAGCTTCTGAGTTGTTTGCTTTACGATTGATTTCTTCTACAGCTCTCTTAATCTGAGCCTGTTTTGCTTCTGGAGAACCTGGCTGTGGATTGCCACCAGAGCCTTCACCACTGGTTTCCTTGGTATTCATTGCCATCGTATCTTTCGCGATGTTTTCTGATACCTGTGTTACCTCTGCTACTTCTACTTTGTGAGCTGCTTCTGCTTTGATTTCTGGTGCGGATGCACTTGCCTGATAGCTCATGCCGGCGCCTTTGATTGCTTCAATTCCCATAATCTACACCTCCATGTGTCTTTTACATAAAATCTTTTAACGCTTCTAAGCCTTCTGGGCTGAATGAAGCTTTGTTTTCTTCCTGAATCTGTAAGTATACTTCCTTACGATAAATTGGTACATCCTTTGGTGCATCAATACCAATTTTCACTTGATCACCACGTACTTCTAAGATGGTAATTTCTACGTTGTTGTTAATCATTAAGGCTTCGCCTTTTTTTCTAGTTAATGCTAACATCTTATTCACCTGCCTTTTCTGTATTTCCCTTGAGCAGGTCATATACTCTAAATTTTACTGGATAGTCATCTTCTGTAATAATCTGCGCACCTTTGTTTGTATCCATATTGATTACAATAGGAGCTTTTAAGTTTACGGAGAAATCTTCTACTTTCTTAGGTACTGTTACAGTTACTAAGATATATGTATTGTCTTCTGTCATCTCTCCAAGTGGAACAATAAGTTCTTCGTTTACAAGTGGTTTATAATCCTCTTTAATCTGGATTGGGTCTGCAACTGGGAATGCCACATCTCCATCATCCATAGACTGAAGCCACATAATTTTGAATTTTTTCTCTTTCTTTTCCTCATCAAAAATGAGTGCAAAATGTGTTAAGTTAGGGAATCCAATCATCCCTCTTTCCATTGTGATGATCTTGTCATCTGCAACGTCAATGGTACCAAATAATCTTGTTACTGCCTTCATGGTTTTCCTCCTTCGTCTCCGACGATAAATTTATTGTTAAGAGTATTGCTCTTAAGTTACTAAATATATTTGAGCAGGTTGCTTTCGTTCAACTTTCCTGCCGCTGTAAGTGATGATGTGTATGCATTGTAGGATGCGTAGTAATCGATGATGATATCGGAGATATCTCTGTCTTCGTTGTTGGACTTTAACTCTTCGATGGTGGTCTGCTGATTTTCTACGCGAACCTTGGTGAGTGATAAGCTGTTCTGCTTGCTTCCTACGTCGATGATAGCGATGTTTACACTTTCCATATAGCCATCAAAGCGTGTGATGTAATGCTCGTAGGTTTTCTGCATATTGTCATCTGCAAAGTCTGCTTCCTTCTGTGCTGCATCAAGGTAGCTCTGAAGCATTGCCTGGGATTCTTCGTCCTGGTACTGTGTTTCGTTCATCATGGTTTTGAGCTTGGTTACCTTGGTGTTGGCATCAATGGAACGCTGTACTACATTGATAAGCTCGTTGACATCTCTTTGAATCTCTGTACCAAATATCATGTCTGCCTGTGTGTTGATGGTTGTCACCGTGTTGGAAGCTGTGGTGTAATTGATATCCTGGTCTTCCTTGGTGTAGCTTACATGATGTCTTGGGTCATCATCTGTGATATCTCTGCAGTCGTAGTAGTAATATGGTTTGGCTTCGCCGTTTGCAAAGCCTTTCTTGGTGTATTCTACCTGAATGTCTGCTTTGTTGTCTGAGATGGTGTTGGCTACGTTCTTACCAAAGATGAATTCACCCGTTTCTTCGATGAAGATAACTTCGTCGTCTCCAACTACGCGTCCAGTTTCTCCTGCTGCCTGTTTGGCTGCCTCCCATGCTTTCTCAGTTTCGTATACGGTAAATCCGTTGGAGTAGTTGCCGTCCTGTGCGAGGGTTACGGTCTGGTCTACACCGTTTGCATCTGTGTATGAATAAGAGAAGTTGTCTACATTTACATCTCCGTTGTATGCGAGTCTTACTCTTTCGTATGAGTGCTCTGCAATCGTAGTATTGCATTCTCTTGTATTCGCTGTGATTGCTTCTGGGATGAGTACGTCACCTGTGTAGTAGCGTTTCTCTTCTAAGTCGCTGAAGGTGAAATCCTGTTTGATTTCATATGTGGTGTCTGGCTCATCCTTCTGGAAGGTGAGAGTATCGGATGTACGGTATCCTGTGAATACGCTCTTGCCTGCATACTCTGCGTTGCCTTCGGAATATACCTGCTCGGTAAGTGATTTTAATGAGTCAAGAATGGTCTGACGGTCATCACTGGTAAGTGTATCTGTCGAGCCGTTTACACACTGGGTACGGATATCTGTGAGAATGTCTTTCATATTGGTGAGTGCATTCTCTGTTACATTCATCCATGCCACTGCGTCAGGGATGTTGTTGTCTGCAAACTGGTTAATCTGACTCATCGTAGTAGAAAGGCGAAGTGAACGAATCGCAATTACTGGATTCTCGGATGCCTTTGAAATTTTCTTCTGGGTAGTCATCTGGGTGTTATATTTATCTACGAGCAACTTGTTGGAGTTGATGTTTCCTTTGGTATTGCTCAAGATCATATTGTTTGTAATACGCATGTATCCTCCTAACGACTTCCCTGTCATCTGTAAAGATGTGAGATTCATCCGTAAATCTCATGTGCGCGAGCGGGTTGCTTAACAACTATTTCCGTTCTGCGAGCTTTGTATGTGAAGCACATTTTTTAAATAAAAATATGCTAGGAGATAGATAGAGTCTCTCCTAGCATATATATCGGTCATTTTTCTATTTACGTAACCCCTGTTTGATTAATTAATTTATCATAAATCTCGGTAAGTACCTGTATCATCTTGGATGAAAGGTTATAGGCGTTCTGGAATTTCACAAGGTTTAGTGCTTCTTCGTCTTCGTCTACACCAGATACAGAGGTTCTCTGGGTGGTTATTACGCCACTCATATTAAAATAATTTTTATAATAAACTGTATTTTTTTCTGTATCTACAGAGATATCGGATACAATTCTTTCCAAAAACGCGCTTGCATTGTCGCCACGGTAGATAATTGTGTCGTCTTGCAGCTTCATCATCTCTGTTACAAGGTCATACGCATCCTGTCCGTTGGTGATGGATTTGGTAGTTGCAAAATAACCTGGTTCTGAGATAGATTTCTGGTTTACAGTCGCATTGAATGCGGTAAGCTGATGATATCCGTCTCCTTTTGAAGATATCTTGGTTGGTGTGGCAAGTGGTTTACCATCTACATCTACATCCCCCCAGCCATCGAAATCAAAGATAACACCTGTTGGGCTTTCGCCGATGAAGAAGGCTCCCATCTTCTGTCCATCTAAGGTTTCACCCTGTTTCTGGATATCGTTGAACATCTCTGTAAAGTTACGTAAGAATTCATCGAACTGTGCGAGATAATATGGAATACCCATAGAATCTACTGATTTTCCTACGACGATGTCTTTATCTGCTACAAGATAAAGCTCGGCCTGCTCGATTGGCTTATCCAAATGGAAGGTTACGTTGATCAGATTTCCATCTGCATCTACTTCTGCTTCCCAGCTAGAGTATTCGTAGGTCTTGTTGCCCGCGGTAATTGTACCGAGCTCTGGGATGTTGAGTGCGTTAATCTTGTTGTTTGACAGGTTTGTGATAGTTACACTGTCATATACACCACTTTCGTTTGGTGAAATAGTGGTTGCAACACCCTTTAAGGCTTCTGTGTTGTTACCATCACGAAGGTCAAAGAGTGCCTTTAAGGTTCCACCAGCTGTACCAGTAGTTGCAGCAAAGTCTGTGCCTATATCGGACCATTTGATCTCATACATACCTTCTGCGTCAGTCTGGTTGTTTTTATATTTGTCGGAAATACATTCTAAGCTTCTGTAGTTGTTGCCATCTACGAGAATCTGTCCATTGATAAATACCGTGAAGTTCGTTCCACCGAGGTCTTCTCCGTATGAGTTTGGTACAGCATGTTCCTGTGTGGTTACAGCTACCATGGCAGATAATTCATCTAAGAGTAATGCTCTTTCGTCACGAAGCTCGTTTGCATATCCGCCACGTACTTCAATCTGATTAATCTCTTTGTTTAAAAGTGCAATCTTTTCTCCAATTGCGTTAATATTGGATGCAACACTGTAAATTTCTTCATTCAAATCCTTCTGTAAAGACTGGAGAGAGTTTGCTACAGAGTTGAAATAAGTACATAAGTTGTCTGCTCGGTAAATGAACTGGTTTCGCACACTGGAATCGCTGGCATTACCACCATTTAAAGTATCCAAACCATTGAACATGGCAGAGAAAATGGTCGAAAAGCCCATGTCCACGCCGTTGTCCTCAAAGTAACCTTCTACCTGATTGAGGTAGTAAAGCTTCTGGTCAAAATAGCCTAATTTGGCGTTGTTTTCCCAATATTTGGAGTCGTAGTAGAGGTCTCTTTGCTGCTTGATTTCTGTAGCTACGATACCTGTACCTGTACTACCATAAGCGGCATACACACGAAGTGCTGCACTGGCTTCAAGGGTAGTCTCCTGACGAGAGTATCCTTCTTTCTGCACGTTGGAAACGTTGTTTGCAGTTGTATTAATCGCTGCCTGGTAAGCGGATAAACCGCTGCCTGCGATATTTAGTCCGAAAAACTGTGAAGGCATCTACTTACTCCTTTCTATGTGTTGTGTCACAATACATTATTTTTATATAAGTCCAGCTACGATAAGCTCTGTCATCTGCGCGATTACAGTCATGTATCGGCTGGATGCGTTGTAAGCGGACTGATATTTGATGAGCTTTCCTAATTCTTCATCACTAGATACGCCAAGTACCTGCTGACGACTGTTCTCAAGAGAGGCTGTCGTGGTATTTAAGGTATCTACGGATGATTTATAGATGTTCCCATCTGTTCCTAATTTAGCAATCATTTTGTCGTAAAAGTCCTGGAAGGTGCATGGATACTGATCGGTTGGATTGATATGCATCCCCTGTACTTCCCAGATGTCAACCAGTCGTTCTGCCATATTAAAGTCTACGGCTTTGTTTTGTGTATAGGCTGGAAACATGGTGATTACTTTTTTGAGGTTATCATTTACTTCTAAGTTACCCAGACGATAAAGACTGTTGCTGTCTTCCGGATTTTCTGGGTTAAATACATAAACGGTCTGACCGTCTATTTCATAAGCGGTGTAACGAGGCATACCCTGACGTACATAGATTTCCTGTGGTGGAAGCTCGCCATCTACACCTCTTGCACAATTCTCTTCATCGAGAATCTGGATGGTCTGTCCTGCTGCAAAAAGCAGGTTGCCATTAGCATCGTATACATCTGTTTGCACGGTGTAATCTTTGTTTGGGCTCATAGCATCATTAACTGCTGTTACAATTTCGTGAATCAAAAGGTCTACCTGTGCTTCTGTCTCCATAACAACTTCATCCTGCACACCCTTGTATTTCTCTGCCGTTAACAGATCGCTGTAGATACCAAAGTCATCGCCTCGCATAATCATCTTGGCTTTGATGGTTCCTACGTCTGTATTCATTTCAGAAGAAATAGTTTCCTCTGGATCAAATACGCCTACGTAGAGTTTCTTCTCTGGGTCAGACAGATGTGACCAGTATGGTGTAGAAAAGTTTGTTAAGTTGTCGGTCTGTATCTCAATGGAATGATAGCCAGCTTCGTAAATGAAGTCTACCCCTTCCATGGTTACGTATGTGAATCCTAATTCATCTTCATGAATAGTGACGTTGGCATAAGTGCCAAGTTCATCCAAGAGTTTATCTCTTTCATCACGAAGTGTCATGGCGGTTTCTACTCGGTTGGATTCTACTCTCTGGATCTTTAAGTTGAGTTCGTAGATTTTCTCACCGATTTCATTCACACGTGCTACATCCTCTTGGATCTGCATGTCAATGTTTGCCTGATATTCTTTTAAATCATCATACAGAGTCTGTGCTCTACTAAGCAAAAGCTCTGATTTCTGTAATACTAAGTTCTGGGTTACAGAGTCTGCAGGGGTCTTTGCCAATTCCTGGAAGGATGTCCAAAGGTCTTCTACACTGGCCTTGAATTCTTCTCCATCCAATTCCTGAAGCAAATCTTCTACATAAGTAGTCGTTTCATAACATGCTTCATAAAAGGCATTTCTTCCTGATTCCAATCGATATGCTTTATCCAAAAATACGTCTCGGGCGTGTACCACATCGCCGATGTCTACACCAAGACCTGACTGGTGCGCATTAACACGAAGGGTAGGATCCTTTAACAAATCATATCTTTTATCCGAAAAAACAACCTGTTGACGTACATACCCTTCGGTATTGACGTTAGCCAGGTTGTTTGCTGTCGTATTTAGTGCATTTTGGGCGCTCTGCAAACCGGATGCGCCTATATATAAACTACCAAATCCGTTTGCCATTTCCGTCCTCCATCTAAATTATTCTATTGTTTTGCATCGAAGCCACTGCCGCCAAGTAATACGCCTGTGTTGTAGGCTCTGTTGTTATAATTGGCAGTCTCTGGTGCCTGTCGTAGGCTTTTAAACAAAGTAATGTCAAACTCCGTCAGCTCGATGGCCTGTTTCAAAAGAACTTCATTCTGCTGGTTCTTCTGCTGAACCTTGGTTGCAGTATCAATAAGGTTATTTCTAGCGGTGGATAGTCGTTCTTGTACCTCTGGCTGAGAGGTAAGGTATCCAATTAATGTAGTAACAGTGAGCGTCTCATCTGCTTTGCCAAGTACCGTCTTGATGTCGGTCAAAAGCTGCACCTGTTTGTTACCAAGTGCCAAAAGCTCGTCGCTCTTTGCCTGTTCTACGGCTGTTAATTGTTCTAGAGCAGGTACGTCTGCGTTTATCAGAATCTGAGTTTTCTTCTCTGCACATTCTAGAAGTGCACTATACAATTTTTCTTCTTCTGTCAAAACGCTTACAAGCTCATCAACTAAACTAGCCACCGTTTACCCTCATTTCTACTAGAATATAGAGTTATATTTCTCCAATAATTTGCTTGCAAAATCATCTGGATTTACAGAATAGGTTCCATTCTGAATCTTAGCTTTCAATTCTGCAACCTTGTCTGCTCTAACGTCAGAAGCTTCTGCTACTGCTGTTTTCGCTGCCTGATAACTATATCCGGCCTGAGAAATAGATAACTGATCGCTACCCATAGAAGCTGTTTTATTTGCCTTCTGTGTGTTGTAAGTTTTCTGTACCCCGTAAGCTTGGGCAATCTGATTATATGCATCTATACGCATAAACAGCATCTCCTTTCTTCCTTGAAATTAGTTTCTTACCTTATCTATCGGAAGATTTCTGGTTTTCTTAACCCGTATTTTTAAATTTGTTGATTTTCTTTTTTATTTCTGCACATTGTATTTATTTGTCGCGGACAACTATGTTGCAGGCACCCGGTGTGACGATTTCTTCTTCTATAATAATCTCGCCAATTGTGTCTGCTGTAATACTTCCTGTAATTGGATTCTTCACGCTGTCGATATTTCCACGCACCGTCGCAGTAACCTCGCTTCGCTCAAAGGATAAGTCGCAGCCTTCCATCTCACAGTCTTCTAAGACAAGTTCTTTTACATAGCAAAGTGGCTGTGTGCCGATAATTTTGCAACGTACAAAGCGAATATTCTCAGCATACCACGCGAGGTATTCTCCTTTTACAATGGAGTCTTCTATCGTAACATTCTTAGCATGCCAGAAGGCATCCTTGGTGTCTAATACGCAGTTGCGCAATGTCGTGTTCTCTATGTACTGGAAAGAATATTTCCCTTTCATCTTAAGATTTGTAATGTCCATGTCTTTACATTCAAAGAATGGATATTCTCCCTGCAGCTTGGTATCTTCTATTGTGATATTACGACTACGCCACGCGAATTCTGGTGAAATAATATCCGTATTTTTCAAAACAATATCTTCACATTCGCGAAGGGCTTTGATACCGTACATCTTACAGTTATCAATCGCCACTCCCTTGTCGTACCAGAGCGCTGCACGACAGTTCTCTGTCATCTCGCAGTCTGTGATAGTAACATTGTCGTTGTGCCAGAATGGATAGCGAAGGTTAAAATACGTATTCTCTACCGCAATGTCTCGACATTCCTTAAACGCAGATTCTCCATCCGCAGGTCCATCTATTTTACAATTTCTTACGGTGGCATTCTTTAAACCATAGAAGCCACGTTCTTCATCATGTGTTTCGTTTTCAAAAATCATAATTCCTTATTCCTTTTTGTAGCTTCCTTCTATTTTAACACTAAAAATGGTTGCTCGCAATGTTTTATGTGTGGGAAAGCGGGGCGGGTACAGGAAACTGCTGGCTGATGCAGGAAACGATGAAACGGGGGGGCGGCGCGAGACTCATGGGCGCGGGGCTCACGGGCGCGGGAAATTATCTATGCGAAAAAATTTGTTGCTAGGATACCACTTTTTATGGATTTTGGTATCTCAGGAAGAACTTTTGATGCATAGATAATTTTTAGAACGCCATGCTGACACGTCGTTAATGATTTTACGTACAAATTTATTTTTTGGGAGATACTTAAATAAATATCCACAAAAAAGACCTATCAACAAACTTGTTGATAGGTCTATCAATTTTTATACCTGGCTTAATAATTTGTAAAGTGCGTGATACATAACTTTGATTTCTTCCTCAGAAATATTAATCCATTTTTCAGTCATTTCTTTAGGAATATGTACAGCCTTTTCTTTTAAGGCATCTCCCTTTTTCGTAATTTGAATAATAAGATTTCTCTCATCTTCTTTACATCTGCAACGTGTAATGTAGCCCTTTGATTCAAGCTTTTTGAGGAGTGGTGTAAGAGTACCAGAATCCAAGTAAAGCTTGCTTCCAAGTTCTTTTACATTCATGCTTTCATTTTCCCAAAGTACCATCATGGTGATATATTGGGTATAAGTTAAATCTAATTCATCTAAAAAAGGTTTGTATTTTCGAACCACTTCTTTTGCTGCTGCATAGAGTGGAAAACATAATTGATTTTCTAATTTTAACTGTTCGTATCCTTCCAGTGACATCCCTCTTGCCTCCATTCGGCTAAACAATTAGTTTAGTCATTAAACTTTCTCTTCTAACCCCCTTACCATACTCCCTTTTGACATGAAAATCAAGAAATCTAGCGGTTTTTGTCGAATTATCGAATTGTGCACAATCCTTTCATGAACCTGTTCAAGTAAAATAATACTGTATTTGCATTTCTATCATTTCAAACGTTAACGGCTTTTCGAGTGTCTCAAATGTGGTGATAAGATTGATGCCAGGCAGAAAATTGTTTGCGGTATATGTTTGCATTTTTCCATGCATATTTTTTAAATATTGGGGATTATCTAATAGTCCAAAGTGTTCCCATATATATAATTCACCGGTCTTGGGGTGTCGTATTGTAAAGTCTGGATAAATTTCCATATCATCTAAAACTATTTGACTTTCATAGCGATAGGGAATCTGATGTTGCTTTAACAATTTAGCAATCATGGCTTCCGACTTGGAGCGTACAAATTCATTTGGTCCAACCTTTACGGTTAAATACTCTGGGTGTTTTGTGTTTGTTGTGTAAGGGGATTTCATCCAATTATCTAACTCTTTAGATAATGGTGAGAAATATGGAGATAGAAGATTTTGAAATATGTCTGAGGCCGCAAAGAGTTGATCTGCTTTTTTCGTTTTCGGGCAATGTCGTAGATACATGTCTGTAGCACTTTTTTCTTTTTCCAAATCTTCTAATAGAGCGGATAAATATTTTTTGTTAGCTAGCTGCTGAGCCAGTTTTTCATCCTTCTTTTTTATGTAAATCTTTTGGTGTCCATCGCTCAAGTAACATTTATTACCGGAGCAAATTAATTTTCCTTCTGGCAAATTTTTGAGCTTTCGATTCGTTTCCTTAATAAGTCGGTCTAGCTGTTGACTTCTGGCTTCTAGTTTTTTATAAATGTTAAAACCTCCCTTCTTTATACGATTATACGAAATGTTTGTTAAAAAGAAAAGAGATATTTTATTTTCTGCAACATTGTATAAAAACGAACGGGATAAACTAAGCATTTTCACCAATTTATTTCTTCTAGAATTATCTATACACAAAAATCTCTTCCCCAGATACCAAATCGAGCAAAAAATGGTCATTTTTGCCTCTTTTTTGAGGAAAAAATTATCTATGCACGAAAAGTTCTTCCTGAGATACCAAAATCCGTAAAAATCGGTATCTCAGCAACAAATTTTTTTGCATAGATAATTTCCCGCGCCACGCGCACCATTTCCCCGCGCAAGCAACATCAAAAAAGCTCGCTTCCATAGAAGCGAGCTTTTCTTATTCTAATTACCATCTTAAACCAAAGTCTAATTCATAGTAGTTGCCATGACCATCACGGTAAGCATATGCTTTGCCGTTTTCATCTTTCATTTCGTCTGGCATGTATTTGTCTTTGTCGTATCCTGGTACGTCGTTAGGGCTGATACATACGCCGTCTGCATTTACTGCAAGAACTTCGTCTCCACGTGGAAGTGTGAATGGAAGCTTACCTGTTGGATTGTAAAGTCCACGGATAACATCAAGTACTGCCTGTGGATATGTATTATAGCCTGCTGTTAAAGCATCTGCATATGGCTCAACATTACCAAGCTGCCATGCAAGTGTGAAGTTTACGTTCATAATAACCTTACCATCGTTTGCATGTACAGTGTCTGCAATATAACGAACACGATCTAAACCTGTAAGTGTAGTTTCTTCATGTGTTGCTTCTACTGGACGGCACTGGTCGTCTACATCGTGAACTACTTTGCCTTCACAGATGTCTAATTCTAAGTAGCCTTTTGTTGCATGGAAGTATTCACCAGAAGCAGGATAAAGCATGAGGATTGCATAGTCAGCATCCTTAGGATCGTCAACCAGATTAATCTGAGTGAGCATTTCACGAAGCTCTTTGGTATACTTCTCTGCCATCTTTGGATTTTTGTGGAATGCTTCTGCGTATACGTTCTTCTCCCAGGTTGCTTCTGGAGTAAGTGGAAGTACCCAGTCATTCTTGAGTACAGTTACACTCTTAAGATGAGCTGCATATGCATTGTCCCAATCCTTCTGAGTTGCAACTACTTTCTTAGCTGCTTTCACATCACGATATGTATTTTCAAACATACCAAGCTCGAACATTTCTGTAAGAGTACGTGTTACTGCACGGTTAATAACTTCTTCTGTAAGAACGAGCTCTTCTTTCTTAAATCCTTCTGGAACTGGATTCTTTTCATAGTAGTCATTCTTAGAACGGTTATAAGCTTCTTTTGCCTGTTCAATATCAAAAGAACCACTGACAATATCAATACCTGCATTGTTGATTGCAAAGCCGATACGTTCTGGTTCGTCGAGCATTTCTACACCCCAGCTCATGTTGTGGATGATACCTGAGTCAGAGTTTACATATCCCTTGAATCCCATCTGGTTACGAAGAAGTCCATCGATAAATGGTTTGTTGAATGCAAATCCGTATGGCTGCATTTCCATCTTCTTACCAGCTTTGTCTTTCTGCAACTGGCTCTTTTCCAATGCTGGTTTTGCATAATAAGGCATGATAGAAGCTGCCTTTAAATCTACTGCTGTCTGGAAAGCTGGAATGTGATATTTCTGTAAGCTTCCCTTTGTCTGATATACGTTCCACTGTCCTGCTGCGTAATGTGGATCGAAACCATTTTCACGTGCACCACCGCCAGGGAAGTGTTTTACTGTCATTGCAACACCGTCTGCTGTTACGCCATCCTTGCTACCCTGAATACGTGGAAGCATGTGCTCAAATACTTTCTTGATAAACTTAGGATCTTCACCAAATGTACCATATGTACGCTGCCAACGTGGATCTGACATTACGTCTGCCATATACATATATCCTTTACGAAGACCTGTTGCTTCCCAAGAACGACGAACTGCATCTGAGAACTGGTCTACAACTTTGATTGTGTCACCTTTTGCTGCTGCTGCTACACCGAGTGTACCTGGCCATGTAGGGAACACACCACCTGCATCATTCATACCGAATACTGCTTCACCATGTTCATTACGAGAGTTAGAAACTACCTGAACTGGTACGAAGTGATCACATTCTTCTGCAACTGCCTGTAACTGATTCAAATAATCCACAAGGTCTTCTACAGGTGGATTCTCACGTAAAATAGTGTGACGTCCAAACCATTCTTTTAAGAATGTAGAAGTTCCTGGTAAATTGATGTCACCAAAGATGTTTTTTCCAATCATTGGAGCTTCATCCAATGTACCTGATTCATCTAACTTAGGCTCTGTCTTTTCCCCTTTGGAGTTTGCTTCTAATGGTTTTACGTATTTACCCATACGCCAGTCTGAGATAAAGAGCTGTCCGATTTTCTCATCCAAAGTAAGTGTCTTTACATACGCTTCCGCACGTTCTGCTGCTGGAAGTCTCCAGTCATTTACTTTTGTTAACTTTCCTGTACCATCGATATCCTTGAAATATAATTTGTTTTTCTGGAATACGTTACGTGTTACAGTACTGATTTTAGGTCCCTTTGGATTTTCATAGACCTTAAAGTTGTCACTTGCTTTTACTGCCATAGTTTCCTCCTCTTATATAGAAATATTAAATAATTTCATTCTACCTTTTATTATCTTATTTTTTTACCAAAACTGCAAGTTCAAATGCTGATAATTTTACAGAAAAAGCAAATTTATTCCTTATCTGCCATCTGTGCGGTATTGGCAAGATACTGAATTGCTTCTACTGGATATTTGCCCACGGCAGTCTCACCTGTGAGCATAACACCCCATGCGCCATGATAAACCGCATGATATATATCCGATACCTCCGCCCGTGTTGGCACCGAATGGTTCTCCATCGATGCAAGCATCTGTGTTACTACGACATATGGCTTTCCTGCTTTCTTACATGCCATTTCTATTTCTTTCTGTACCTTTGGCAATTCCCACAGTGGCATATCATTGCCCAAATCACCCCTAGCTATAATTATGACATCCGCCTCTGAAAGTATGTCTTCTAAATTTTCTACTCCAAGCTTGTTCTCTATTTTGGCATAAATCTTTATATCCTGTGCGCCATGCTCTTTTAGGAGACTCCGGACCTCCTGTATCTGTGTGCCGTTTGTCACAAATGGCTGCATGAGTGCAGTTACACCATATTCTTTTGCAACCATAATGTTAGCAATATCATGGTCCGTAAGTGGCGGAAGACTTATATTTTTTCCAATCAGTTTGACGCTCTTGTGACTACGCAGCACGCCTCCACGGCACACTTTGCAAACCCACGCTTTTCCTGTCACCAGCACATCCTGTGCCTGCACCAAAAGCTTGCCATCGTCAAGAAGAATTTCATCACCAGGTTCCATTGCTTCTATCACTTCTGCCACGACCGGAATCCACTTTTTCTGATTGTCACGTATGTCTGTTTCGTCAGATGTCTTCTCTCCGATAATAACCATTTCATCCACTTCAAGTGTCAACGTCTGTTCTAATTCTCCCACTCGAAGCTCTGGACCTTGCATATCAATTAAAATCTGCGGTTTTCTCCCCAGCTCCTGAGCTGCACGATGATAGTTTTCCACAAGGTTCTTGCTATCCGCAAGCGTGGTGTGGGAGAGATTTAGGCGCATCCCTGTCATGCCATGTTCTATCATCTGTTTTAAAGTTTCCTCGGATGCACAAGCTGGTCCGAAGGTTCCAAATATCTCTGTTTTCATACGATGGTTTTCTACTTTCATTGCGATATATCTTGTTCCTTTTATTCTACCAAAAATAGCGTACAATTCCAATCCATGATTTCTTGCAGTTTTGCGGTCGACGGAGTATAATTTGAAAAGGAGTTTAATAAAAAAGAATGAGGAGAAAATAATGGAGACATCACAAAAAATATATTGTAGAGCATTTCAGGCTGCCTTTCGTCTGGCAATGCCTTTTATGCCATATCGCGAACCAGATATTTTAAACAGTGTGGCTGAAGTTGCACCCCTTTTAGAGAAGCTTGAGATAAAATCTGTACTTTTGGTAACAGATAAAATGCTTCGTCAGTTCGGGGCAACTACAAAATTAGAGCAGTCCCTTGCGGATGCAGGTATCAAGTGTGTCGTATACGACGAAACCTGCCCAAACCCAACGGTAAACAATGTAGAAGATGCACGTGCGTTTTATGTACTTAACCGTTGCAAAGCAATCATTGCTTTTGGTGGTGGATCTTCTATGGACTGTGCAAAGGCAGTCGGCGCCCGCATCGCATATCCTACCAAAAGTGTAAATGAGATGAAGGGCTTACTTAAGGTAGTTAAGGAAATACCTCCTTTGATTGCCATTCCTACTACTGCTGGTACTGGTAGCGAAGTAACAATTACCTCTGTAATTACCAACAGCGAAATCAAGCACAAGTATACGATGAACAGCTTTCCATTGATTCCAAAATATGCTGTTCTAGACCCTGAAGTAACGCTTACACTTCCACCACACTTGACAGCAACTACTGGTATGGACGCACTTACCCATGCGGTTGAAGCCTTTATCGGCGGCTCCACAACCAGAGAAACACGCGCTTATGCGAAGGAAGCTGTAAAATTGATTTTTGAAAACTTAGAAATCGCTTATGCCGACGGCAAAAATGAGGTTGCTCGTCGCAACATGCTTCGTGCCGCTTACATCGCAGGTATCGCATTTTCAAAATCCTACGTAGGTTACATACATGCAGTTGCCCACACCCTAGGCGGACAATACAATGTGCCACACGGTCTTGCTAATGCTGTACTTATGCCTATCGTACTGGATGAATATGGCGAAACTGCCTACGAGAAATTACACCAGCTCGCAGTTGCCGGCGGTATCTCAAAAGAAAACGACGATGTAGCCGAAAGTGCTAAGAAGTTTATCCAGGAAATTCGCAATATGAATGCACGCATGAATATCCCTACCGGATTTACCAACATTGTGGAAGCGGACATCCCTATGATGGCAGAGCACGCGGATGCAGAGGCAAATCCTCTTTATCCTGTTCCAAAGCTTATGGATGCAAAGGAGTTGGAGAAAATTTATCACAAAGCAATTATTACAGAGTAATAAAACAATGCCCCACAACTATGAATCGTTGCGGGGCATTCTCTTTGCCATTATTCTTTTATGCTTCTTTTTGTTCCAAGAATTCACTCAACCGTTCCATTGGAATCGGTTTGGAATATTTATAGCCCTGTAAATACTGGGCGTTCATATTGATACACTGCTTTTCATCATGCTCATCTTCGACACCTTCAAAGAGAATCTGATAATCTGCTTTCTTGAAGATTTCTGAGAAGCTGCCTACCATGAACTTAGATTCATCATTCTTACTTGCTAAGATGGTAAGTGATCGGTCAAATTTGATGATATCAATTGGAAGACCTATCAAACGCTCAAAGTTAGAGTAGCCTGTCCCAAAATCATCCAGATAAAACTTGATTCCAAGTCCCTGGAGACGTTCTATCACCTTCTTCATCATGAGGAAATCCTTCTCATTTCTGGTCTCTGTCAGCTCAATTGCAATCTTGCTAAATTCAACGCCATTTTGCTTAATAATATCAATGACATCATCACAGAAACTATCTAAATGAAGCTCTTCTACCGAGAAGTTAACGGACACTCGCTCAAGATGATATCCTTCTGACTCTAGTTTTTTGATATTCTGACAGGTTTTATTTAATATGATTTTACTTAAGCTATGAATCAGATTTGCTTTTTCTGCTACTCCAATAAACTGGTCTGGATAGACCATACCTACTTCCGGAATATCTAATCGCATCAACGCTTCTGCTGTAGAAAATGTCCCTGTCTGGATATTCAAAACTGGCTGGCAGAATACCTTTACACGATAATCATTTAAGTTGCCTTTTCTATCGATATCTTCCAAATTCAAGCGAACAAATTTGTATTTTAGGAATTCACCAAGGAAGTCGCCATCACACTTCTTGATGGTATTCATTGGCAAACGCTCCTCTATATACTTACAATAGGAAATATATTCCTTGCTATTTAGCAGATATCCATTGCTATCCATCATGATAATCTGATAATCGCTATTGCCTCTTACCTTATCAAATTCACGATACATCTTATCGAGAATCTCTGCTTCATTCTTGTTTTTCTCTCTATTGTAAACAAGAACCATACGATTGTTTCTTAAACGGAAACAACAAGAGCCATTAAAAAAGCTATCATTTTTTCTGAGGAACTGCTCTGAGAAAGTCTGAAGCTCGTCCCTTGATATCTTTGGAAAAGACAAAAAAATCATAGAAAAGACTTTCTCTCTATGCTCTTCTACATATTCCTCAAATGCATAATAATCGAGTGTTCCCGTTTTAACATCATAGGAATTGTAGTGGAACAAGAACAATACCATGATAATTGGGAAGGTAAAGCTTACTACGGTGTATGCCGTCTGCAAGAACTCTGCCTGATATGCCATGATACCGACTGAAACTGCAATTACACTCCAAATACATCGATACATCTTTGGCAGAAATTTCTTACGATAGGTAATCAACATAATTGCCATCAAGATACTATAGTAGATGTATGCAAAACGGAACACATCTGTATAGTAATTCTGATGCAGCACGATATTCTCGTCTACATAAGTACCTATTCTAAAGAATGGTCCGATAAACTCAAGCAGGGCAAACACAACACCACCGCCAAAAACGAAGGCGGAAAATATTTTTCCCTTTTTCTTCTCCATCTCTACAACATTCTTGATATATATACAGAAACATATATATACACTAATCAGTGTGGTATAACACAAGCCTCTGCAAATATAGATTCGAATCACATTCTCTGGTCTTAAACCAAAAATCATATAGTGATAAAAAATACTAGAAATGGATGCAACTATCATCAATATATTTGCAACCTTGAACACTCCCAAGTTGGCTTTCTTCGCCATGTAGGTAGATCTAAGAAGACAGTATGTGACAATACTGATTAATAACGCTATGATGTCGCCATGAACGACATATTTGTAATCAAACAATACGTCTAGCATAAGTGTACCCCAAATTTTCCCATGATTTGTCTTATTATTACAACATAATATTTTACAACTTTTAAATAATTCTGGCAATCCGCTAAATAAGGGGATTGCCAGACAGAAACAACCATATTTAGTTTTTACTCTACAAATTCGATGATTGTATCTTTCGTAATTGGTTTACTAAAATCGTAATTCCAACTTCCTGATGGAGCTGGAGAAAGCTTTGGCTTACTTGCGAACTCACCTTCATTTACTTCCTGAGTTCCAAATACTGTTCCATTGTACATAAATGTTACGGTATAAACAGCTACTTCTTCCTCAGAGTTCTCTAACTTCTCAAGTAATTCTATAATCTTATCATCTGAATAGATAATTTCATGATTATCTCTTACCGCTTCTTCCTGTAAAAATTCCAATACCTCTTTAGGAAGTAAAGTTTCATCAACCTCATCTAATATAACTAAAACTTCCTCTTTGTTATCTTTATAGATGATGGCTTCTTTTCCACTTTCGATTCGAGTTTCTTCGGATAAAGTCCCATCTTCCGCTTTCTTCTGTACTGTCACGGCACCTTCAAAGATGGTAATTCTCGTAATAGGGTCTCCATTATCATCCGCATCTACTGTAATACGAAATACAGTACCTCTGATCGCCATTACCGCATTGGGAGTGGTTACTTCAAAGGACGAATCATCATTTAGTTTATTTTCTATTTCGACGGTAATCGCCCCTTTATCTATGCGGATGTCCGTTTTAGAATTTGCCTTATTTCCTGTTGCAACAATTCCAATTTTGCTATCCTGTTCTACTAAAACATATTTATCATCATCTAATTTTAGACGAGAAAAGCTTTCTATAAAGGTTTCCAATGTATCACCTGATATTAGGTTTAAATTCTCATAGGCATCCATTACACCGATATTTTCTCGTTCCAATGTAACTTCACCATTTACTTGATACACCTGAATAGAACGATAACCATCATCTTTTCCCAGTAACAAAAACGCTGCTATAATTGCAACAATTACAATGGCAACAACTGGGAGTACAATCTTTAAATTAATATTCATTTGTTTCTTTTCCATTTGATTTTACCCCCTATTGTTTAGTAAATTCGTATTCACCATCTTCTTCTACATAGAAGACTATGCCACCAATATATTTTGTTTCATCACCTGTTACAATCCAATTACCTTCTTCTAACTGGTATGCTGTTCCTGCTTTGAGGCTAACCTTTCCTTCACCTAAGGTCACCACACTATCTTCTGGTTCTGCTGGTGTTTCTGGCTCTGCCACAGGTTCTGCTTCTATCACAAACTGTGCTTCCACTACTACTTCGTTATAATTTGTAGTTGCAGGGAAAACAGCTTTTACCCTATATGTACCTGCTTCTGTAGGAACTACTGTTGTATAGGTATCATCTGTGGCATCTGCTTTTTTATAGTAGTAAACTACATTTTCTGTCCCATTTGTATCAGAATTTGCAATTACCTCAAGTTTCTCACCATAAGAAATATCTTCTACTGTAACAGTCGCTGTACCCTTTGCTTTTTCAACCGTTGCAGTAAATTGCTGGCTATATACCTTTGCAACATTCTGTCCTGGAGCATCTGCTATATTTGTATATGACAAATCAAGCATTGCATCATAACTACCTGTATCTGTCCCCTTTGGAAGAAGTATTTTTGTTGTAAATGATTCGCCAGCTGCCAACTCTAAAACAGAGTCTACTTCCATCGCAAATGCGTCATTTGTTGCATCCTCACGAAGCCCAAATAATGAAAACTCAAGTGTATTTGTACTTGCATTTTTTACAGTAACTTCAATCTCAAGGTCTTCTCCGTAAGCACCTGTTATTTTACCTACTGTCACCTCAACATCCTGCTTATAACCAAGCATAGTAACATTATCATAAACTGTTTTATTGCCCGCTTTATCCGATACTTCAATTTTGTAAATCTCTTCTTCGGCTGTAGGTGCAATATAAGAACCTTCTTCTGTCGCAATCAATAAATCGTCGCATATATTCCATTCACTGTCAGTCTTTTTGTATAAGTGAATTTCTGCAAAACCAGAGCCATTCCCATCATCGCAAACCATGTGAAGATTTCCTTCATACTGTGCATCACTCTTTAATGCACTGCTTGTTGGATGCTGTGCATCTGTGAACATGAGAATTGGTGCTGCACTATCAATACCAAAGGAGGTCTGCCAGGTACCCGATTCTGTACGTGTCTTGTCTACACTTTCTAATTTCACATCAAATTCATCTTTTACATGAATTTCGATATTATATAATCCATCACTAGTGTATGTATAGCTATTTCCTGTCTGCCACGCTGCTGTACCAAATTTATAGCCCGCAATTGGCATACCTGCTCCTGCATCTGCTGTTACGGTAAGAGTAACCGATGGGGAATTCGTCCACACTGTTTCCGCATCACTTAAAGCAATAGTATTTCCATCTGCATCTTTTGCAACTACTGCACTAATCTCAGGAGTAGCTTTGTCCAATGTATAAGTATGTGTAATTTTTGAAATCTTTCCGTAACCGTCTTCTTGCAATATCTCCGATGTAGTAGGATCAACGGTTGTCATCTGATTAAGGACATAATATGTCTTAACAACATTATATCCTTCTTCAGAAACCGTAATCTCGTTTGACCAATCGTTTTTCTCACCCGTCGTATCGAAAATCAAAAAACCTTCTGCTGGCGTTACTACAAAATCATTTTTATATGCATGCACCGTCACATTATTTACGTCTTCTGAATATACTTCTGATTCTCCTGTTACATCCTTTACAGTATAAGAGCTTTCTTCTTCTATTGTTCCCAATTGATACTCAAAATCACATGCATAGTTTGGAATTCTGACTGTTAAGGATTTATCTATATTATATGTAATATTTTCCCAGCTTGACGTGCCCATTCGATACAACACTGCATTATAGATGGTGCCATTTTCTGCATCCGCTGGTTTAACAGTCACTTCTGTTCCCGCTTCGATAAATACACCACTAGTACAACTTCCGCCGTTGTTTGATGCGCCCTCAACTATTATTTCCTGCGAAAAATTCTCTGCCAACTGTGAACATCTTATCCAGAGTTTGGAGATATCTTCTACCACCGTATCTTCATCTACAACTGTAATCGCCACAGCAGAATCACTAAAAACAGGTATTGTAGAACGATTTGTCAAATGAATTTCATACTCCGTCTCGTCTGTCTTTTCTGATATAGGAAAATATATTTCTGTTATCTTTTTTTCTACTGGAGTATCTTCATTTGGAGAACAGTTACACAAAACCGTTTCTGGCGCAAATCCCTCTGCCAAAACAATTTTTGAACATGGCTCGTAATACATCTCACCACTTTCATCCATTACTTCTATGAGGACTTCACCTGATATCTCCAAGATAGCGGCTCCCTCTGTCGCATCACGAAGCCTTACCAACCCATACGCCCTAGGCGCATATATTGTCATAGTCTTATCGGACACTGAGAGACTATACATACCATATTCTTCGTCTACAGAAAAAGAAGTCCCCGGATTTGGATATTCAGCAATGTTACATCCATTATAATATTTAAGAACTGTGCCTTCTGGTAAACCCTTTACTGCAGACTCTGCATAGGTTGTCTTAATAGCCCCCATATCCTCTGACTCTATCGTGTATGCGTTCACATCAAAAACACCATCTTCTATATATACAGAACCTATCTCTTCAACTAAAACTTCTGTATCACTATAACTGTATTGTCCCTCACTCGTGTTATAGCATGTGTAATAATATGGTGAATCTTCTAGAAGTTCAATCGTTTTACCTTCACCAAGTAGAGTCACAGATGCACCTTGCTCTACATGAAAACGAACCATGTCTGTGTTTACTGTACTTGCTGTAGTTACATGTACATCTCCTTGTAAATACCATTCACAAATCGTTGTTTCAGGCTGCCAGTCGGAATCTTTTCCTACTGCATAAATAGTTGCATCTCCAGATACATAGATATTTAAACTCTCTGCAGTCTCCATATTGTACACGAAATTCTCAAATCCATATATGGTTTTTGCAGTAGTATCTTCAGGAAATACGAAATATATATTTTTAGGAACAATTCCTCCTGAATATACATTTGATAAATCAATATCCTCGTATACCTTTACCACCATCCCCATTGGATACTGTTCTGCTAAACCGTTTGGAAAATCATCTGTGATTTCTCCATACTTATATAAGGCATTTGTAATGGTATCCTCTACTGTCTCTGTAGAACCAGCTTCTGTACTTGATTCTACAGGGACATACATTGCTTCTTCTTCACTTGGAATGGAGATTTCTTCAGCCTTTGCAAAAATCCCCCCGAAATTTTCAATTGGCAACATTGTAATTAAAAGTGTACTTACAATCACACCAACCACAAGTCTCTTTAATCCCAATATTTCCTCTCGTTTATTTTCCATATCTTTTCCCCCTCGCACAACACACCCTGTCATTGTGTTTGTTCTTATTGTTCGTCTGTCATAACCGCTTCTTCTAGCCATCCGACGAATCGTTCTTCTAACTTGCCTTCGTTTGCCATACTATGTAAAATAGCACAGGCTTTTGCCTTTGGCATCGGCGGCTTATATGGTCGGTCTGTCGCAGTCAAAGCATCATAAATATCTGCAATTGCCAGAATTCTGGTTTCTGTATCTAACTGGTTCCCTCTAATATGATTTGGATAACCACTACCGTCTAAATATTCATGGTGCTCCGCCGCCCACCTAGGTACATTGATATAATTTTTATTGAAATGTACCTTGCTAAGAATTTTGGCTGTCATGCTTACATGACCCTCCATAATCTTACGGTCATCATCTGTCAGCGTACCCTTACGAACACTTAAGCATACGCGTTCTCTCTCTGTAAGATAAGGAAGCCTTTCCCCATCTGATTTTTCATAGTACAAAGTTGCGATTTCCTGCACTCGGTCATAATCTTCCTGCTGCAAAAATCCCACATTATCAATACGATGAACAAACTCTACAATATCATTTAATAATGTTTCTTTCTCTTTATACTGTTCTTCTGTAATTTTTCCTTTCAGATAATCAATCTCATAATAGCACTGCAATAATGCCAAACGGTCTTCCAATGAAGCCATGTCTTTATCCATTCGAGTCGCACGATTCATAACACTTCTTGGAACAATCATTTTACCAATGTCGTGTAAAAGTGCTGCTAATTGCAGGCATTCCATTCTATCATCATCGAAGAATTCATCAATCTCACCTGCTGCATATTTTTCATTTATCTTTTTTGCCAAAAGTGTAGCATATTCCGCAACCTTGCGAGTATGCGAGCCATTATAAGGAGTTCTTTCGTCGATTGCCGTTGCCATTGCTTCTACGAAAGAATGTAGCTGTTCCTTAATTTCCTGTACATACTGGATATTCGTAAGCTCGATTGCTGCGAGAGAACCCAGCGAACGAATCACAATTTCATACTGAGGATCAAATGGAATAACCTTCCCTTCTGCATCCTGTGCATTCATCATTTGAAGTACACCTATTAACTCGCCTGTGTTATCTTCTATCGGAATGACCAACATCGACTGTGTACGAAATCCTGTCATGGCATCGTAGCGCTTTGGGCCAGAAAAATCGAACTCGTCGCTATCGTATACATCCTCGATATTGACTACTTTTCTATGGATAGCTGTATATGCACATACATTTTCCTCCTTAAACGGAACCGGCGGAATATCTGTAATTGGTTCTCCATCTAGACCTCTGCATACATTTTGGGAAAGTGTACGCATAATGCGAAATTTTAATACATCATCCTCATACAGATACAACGTACTGGCATCACAATTTGTTATCTGCATCCCCTTTTCTACAATAGTATTCAGCAGCTTATTATCATCCTTTTCAACTGTCAGCTGAATTCCTACGTTCAATATATCTTTAAAATCCTGTATGGTTAATGCCATAACTTATTCTCCTTCATAAACTCCAGTGATTTCTTTTGCTTTTCTATTCCCGAAACTTCTACCAAAACAGAAGCTTTTATCTGATACTCGTTTATCTGTTGCTGAAATTGTTTCCAATCAATTTGACCAGCCCCTACGGCTTCATGCATATCGTTTTGCAAATCGTTATCATTGATATGTATGTGTTTGATATATGGCGCCAGCTCCTTCACCCATACTTCTGGCCTGTTTCCAAAAACAACTCCATGTGCGTAATCCAGACATACTCCAAAATTGTCATAATCTGTCATTTCCTCTGCAAGGCCTCGTAGCACATCTGGCGCTTCATCAAACATATTCTCCATGAGAATCTGCTGTTTTGGATATTCCTCACATAGCTTTGCAAAAAATGCTTTGTTAGTTTCTTTCCAGTTCTTAAGATATGTCTCGTCTCGGAATCCATAAATTCGATTGGTATGAAATACTACACCTCGCAGTCCCATTTCTTTTGCAATATCCATGGACTGTCTCACTCGAAGCTCGGAGACTTCACGTATCCTTAAATCGGTACTATGTACCGTCACATCTAAAAATGCACCATGCATGGTATCCTGAGAAAAATCGCTTCGAACTTTTGCATAAGCATCTATGATTTCTAACTGCTTCTTTTTGTCATCCAAAACTTGCGCAAGGAAAAAATCATTGTACTCGCATGCCCCTTGATGTTCTTCTATCAAGTGTAGCGATTGCTCTATATTTGATTTATCCGGAATTAAGTATAATCCCTTCATAGTGCTATCCTCACATTCTTTCATTCATTATTTTACGTTATCTACCTGATAAATAAATACACCCACTTCTTTTCCCTTGAGAGGAAGCTCTCCAATAGGTGTTACTTCTACACGCTCTTTAACATTATCATATACTTCCTGACTAATCAGAATCTGTCCACGTTTTGCATTACTCTCCAAACGGGCAGCAGTATTTACTGTGTCTCCGATTGCAGTATAGTCCATACGGAATTCACAACCAATATTTCCGACAACGGCATCACCACAGTTTACACCAATGCCAAATGCTACACTTCGACCAAAACGTTTCTCAAATTTCTCTGCCAGAGCTTCAGATCCTGCCTTCATATCCCAGGCTGTTTTTACTGCACGATAAATATAATCATCCAAATCAAGTGGTGCATTAAATACCGCCATCGTTGCATCACCTACAAATTTATCCAGTGTACCTTTATTATTAAAGATAGACTGTGTGGTGAGAGATAAGTATTCATTCAGTATTTCTACTACCTCTTCAGGCTTGAGAACTTCTGACATCGTAGTGAATCCACGAATATCCACAAAGAGCACTGCAATGTGACGACGTTCTCCTCCCAGCTCTACTTTAAAGTCTTTTTTCTTGCTGATTTCATCTACAATCTGTGGCGCCATATATTGCTTAAAGACACCCACAATCTGTTTTCTTCTCTTGATTTCTGCAATGTATCCTATAATAACATTAACTGCATAGCTAATAACGAGCATAAGTGGTAATACTAAAACTGGCAGAAGCCAGCCATTATCATACATCACTTTTACAAATACTACAGACGCAATTGCAAGCACTCCCATAAGAATGCCCGATGGAACAATCTTAAATCTCTGCGATATAAATGCATATATTGCTACCAATACCGAAGCGATACATGCATATAGCATCTTAGATACTTCCTGCTGATAGCTGAAATTCAATAATGCATCTACAATGTTTGCCTGAATTTCCACTCCATACATCTGCACGCCATGGGAAATTGCTGGTGCATAAGAATCCATAAGGCCCGACGCATAAGCTCCCACAAATACGATGCCATTGGTAAAAATGGCTGGATTTACTTTTCCACTTAATACATCACAAAGAGATACAACACTATATCCGCCTGTGCCTGTGGCATATTTGAATGGAACCAAGTTGTCATTTTTACTATGTGGAACCACTGGCGTCTTTCCCTGTGACTCCATATACTGAACATATACCTGTGTTGCCAAACTGGTATGCGTATACCCATTTTTTTCCGTTATTTCTGGCATGAAATGACGTACATAGCCATCTTCATCCACAATAGTATTTGCATAGCCGTAAGAAGCACTTTCTTTTAATGCAGCAAATGGATAATCTACTTCGTTGATATGAAATGGATTAAATCTAACCGCTCCATTTTTATCCATCTCCGGCAACTCTTTAAACTGAATATTATATGCAGTGACAACATTTCCTGCCTGTCTACATACATCAGCAAATGCCTGATCCACCGCCTCGTTAGTCGATTCTATGTACATAATATCAAATGCGATAATTGCTGGTCTTTTCTCTGCATCTTGATTTAAGGTCTCTACTACCTGCTTGGAAATGTCTCGACTCCATTGATTCATCGGACCGTATTCCTCTAACGTTTTATCATCGATTGCTACTATAAATATGCGACTATCTGGTATGTCCCCCGTCTGACAAACTGCATCTGAAAGAATCTTGTCCCATGTATAAAGTACGTTTGTATATAAGAGGATAAATGTTAAGAAAAACGCGATTACAGGCACTCCATATTTTCTAAATTTCTCATTCAGCATATAATACCCCCATTTTTTCACGATACATATATTTATCTAATTCTACTCCTATATTTATGCATTTACAAGACAATTGCCTTGTATACAACTAAAGCATTTTAACATTTCCTATAAAGTAAAAAAGCACGGTTACCTCTATTGTAACCGTGCTTTTCACATATTCACTAAATTAGATATTTAATAAATCACTATATTCTTTTAATGCACCATCTGTGTCATGAGCGAGTACTTTCTTAGCAAGTACTTTACCGAGCTGTACACCTTCCTGGTCGAAGCTGTTGATGTTCCATACGAAGCCCTGGTACATAACTTTGTTTTCGAAGTGTGAAAGAAGTGCACCAAGAGATGCTGGTGTAAGTTTGTCGCCGATGATGATACTTGATGGACGTCCGCCTTCAAAGTATTTATTTCTATCGTCGTCATCTTTACCACAAGCAAATGCTACAATCTGTGCAACTACGTTAGCGCAGAGCTTTGCCTGGCTTGTGCTACCTTCGATTACGATGTCATTGCCCATCTGGTTATTCTTGTAACCCACGAACTGAAGTGGAACGATGTTGGTTCCCTGGTGTAATAACTGGTAGAATGAGTGCTGTCCGTTTGTTCCTGGTTCACCAAAGATGATTGGTCCAGTTACATAATCGATTGGTTCTCCGAAACGGTTTACGGATTTACCGTTTGATTCCATATCGAGCTGCTGTAAGTGAGCTGGGAAACGGCTAAGTGCCTGTGAGTATGGAAGCACTGCTGTATCTAAGTATCCAAGGATATTTCTTTCGTAAACACCGATAAGTGCGTCGAGCATTGCTGGGTTTTCTAAGATGTTTGCGTTAGTAGCTGTCTTGTCTGCTGCTGCTGCACCATCTAAGAACTGTGCAAATACTTCTGGTCCGAATGCACATGAGAGAACTGCTCCACCTACACCTGATGTAGAAGAGAAACGTCCGCCAATATAGTCATCCATGAAGAATGCTGCCAAGTAGTCTGCACTCTTTGCAAGTGGAGAAGTAGCACTTGTTACACATGCCATATGGTTTGCAGGGTTAAGTCCAGCTTCTTTTAATGCGTTCTTTACGAAAGATTCGTTTGTAAGTGTTTCAAGTGTTGTTCCTGATTTAGAAACAAGGATGAAAAGTGTATGTGGAAGGTCAAGTGTAGCAAGTACGCCTGCTGCATCATCAGGATCCACATTGCTGATGAATTTTGCTTCCATCTTAAGTGTGTTGTTTACTTTTGCCCAGTTTTCAAGAGCAAGGTACATAGCACGAGGACCAAGGTCACTTCCGCCGATACCAATCTGAACTACTGTTGTGAATTTTTCGCCATCTGCGTTTGCGATTTCACCGCTATGTACTTTGTTTGCAAATTCAGCAATTTTTTTCTGTTCGCCTGTATAGAATTCACGTTTATCGCCACCGTCAGCAATAACTGCGTCACCAAGCTGACCACGGCACATATGATGAAGAACTAGTCTCTTTTCACCTGTGTTAATCATTTCGCCATTGTAAAGTGCTGCGAATTTGTCAACAAGCTGTGTTTCTTCTGCAAGCTTGCCAAGGATAGCGAGAATATTGTCGTCTACCTGTTTTGCTGCGAAGTTATATGCCATACCTTCTGCCATAGGAACAGAGTATTTTTTCACACGTTCTGCGCCATTTGCACCAGTCATAACTTCTTTTAAATTAACTTTTGCAGCAGCTTCGAGCTCTTTGTAAGCTTCTACTTTGTCTAAGTTAGTCCAATTAACCATTATATAGTTGCCTCCCTT
Source organism: Agathobacter sp. (assembly GCA_045530745.1). GTDB lineage: Bacteria > Bacillota > Clostridia > Lachnospirales > Lachnospiraceae > Roseburia. The sequence goes on along the minus strand of JAZSCQ010000007.1, from coordinate 52,891 downwards.
TATATATGTTTCGTAAAACTTTGCTAACTATCATTATACTATCAAATTAGTTGTTTTTTCAACTCTTCCATGGCAATTTCTCATTTTCTTGCAATGCTTTTTCCACTCGCATAAACAAATCCTGTGGTATACATGGTTTTACTACATAGTCAACTGCTTCGAGTCGACATGCTTCTATTACAGATTCGCTGTCTGCGGATGCGGTTAGAAATATCACCGGTATCGTTGACATTCCTTGTCTTTTGCGTATCGCTTCAAGGGTCTTTATTCCGTTCATGATAGGCATTTCGATATCTAATAAAATCAAATCTACTGTTTGCTCTCTTAAGAAACGTATTGCATCCAGACCAGACGTAACCGTGTAGACTTCATATCCATACTGGGTAAGATTCATCTCGGTTATCTTTAAATTCATTTTGTCGTCATCTACAATTAAAATGCTTTTTGCCATGTTTATACTCTGCTACCTTCTCTTAATACTTTGATGCATTTACTATACTATTAAATGAGCTTGCTTTTCAACTGTTCCATGTCATTTTCCTTAAAATATGGTAATTCATGGATTCGATTTTTCAAAGCCGCCAAAAGGGAAATGGTTCCTTTTTGAATCTTAAAACGCTTTGCTATCACACACTGTCTTCCTGTTACATACTGAATTTTATCATATTTTACAAGAAGAATCCTTCTAGCAAACTTCCCATCGACAATCTTTAAAAATCTATCATCAACCTTAATTGCTTTTGTAAGGAAACCTGCAAGCTTTGTAATTGTTCTCCAAATAAGTACAACTACGGCTGCTGCAATTACTCCTTCCTGAAGGCTTCTGTCTGGTGCATAGGTTCCAACAAGGATATAGACTATCCACGCAACAAAGATATACAGCACCAACCAAGGAAGGCTTAGAAGCCATACCGCCTTTGGCTGTTTCTCTTCTTTGATTTCCAGAGCGCCATCGAATTCTGGAAGAAGCTGATGAAGCTGTTTTTGTATGTTTTCCAGTTTGTTATATGGCAGGAAAAAGGTATTCATTTCATTTTCATCATCATCCATACCTACGTTGATGATTTCTACCATATAGCGTCTTCCCATACGTGCAAGCGGTGTCTGTGCAAGACGAATTCCATTGATTTTGTCGACTGGCACCGAGTAGGCTACTTTTTTGAAAAGGCCGTAGCTTAAGTACACTTTGTCTTTCTTGCGCTCGATGCGGAAATTCAAGTATTTGATAAACTCTTTTACAATCCCCCACAAGATGATTGCGGCAAAATAAAATGCGACAAATACACTTGCAAATATCTCGCCCATTGTCTCTCCAAGACTATCTGCTCCATGTTCCGCAATACTCCAAACCTGTAAAGCAATAATTCCTATCAGCAAGATGAACATTATGATGCGGATTGAGAACAAGCCATGAAGAATAATGTCTCCTACGTGACCAACGATTTCCGTTTCTTCACTTGAAGAAATGGTTTCTGTCACAGTCTCTTTTTTCTCTTCTTCGCGAATCTCTTTTCCTTCGATTTTTGCTAATACCCAGCTACGGAATTGCTCTGCGTCTGCTTTTTTCAAAACAATATTTACATCTGTCTCATCTGCAGTAGATAAGCTGTTGGTGTCTAGCTTTACCTTGCAGGTTCCGAGAATCATTTCTAAAAGATTCTGCTCCAGGTTTACATTGGATATATTTTTAAGTCCAATGGTATTGCGCTTTTTGTTGAGTGTGTTACGCTCTACCACCAGTGTGTTTTCCTCGATGGAGATGTAGGTTTTCGCCCAAAGAAATGTCTGAATCCCAAGTGCAACCGCCAAGACTACGACGAAAATGACTACCAGGAACACGATGTCAGCACTGCTAATCCCCGCTTCCCCCACGTCTGAAATAATATTAAGGATATAAATCGCCAAAACTGTACCAATTGTTTTGAGTGAGTTCTCCAAAATGACAGAGACATGGTTTCTAAACTTGCTATTACTCTCCATCACTATCCCTCTTCTCTACTACAATCTGGTTGATACGTCTGCCCAGACTTTCTGCTATAAAATCTGCTTTTTCTTCATCTAGGAAACGCAAGGTTACATCACCACCAGCAGTGGTTACAACTACCTTGGCAACCTTAAACATGCGGTCAATTGGACCTCTTAAGGTCTGCATTTTATGTAATCGCTCTAGTGGAACAATATTTCTTTCTACAAAGATGTATCCTTCGTAGATATCAATAAACTCGTCATCTATGCTATAACGATATCTGTGAAAACGGAAATATGGGCTGATGGCTGCATTCGCAATGAGAAGCACACCAAGTACAATGGAAATTGTAGTTCCAATTTGTATACCTTCTGGGATCAACCATATCACATTAACTGCAATAATTGCGCCAATTCCGACAATTGCTCCTAGAATTGCTGCTGTGTACATACAGCCTAGGGCACGTTTTGATAGTTTTTTCATAATGACACTTCCTTTCTAATGCTGCTTCCATTATATCGTTTCCAATTTATCTATACAAGAAGAAGTATCAAAAAAGAGCCTGCAACACAGCCATGGGGATTACTTATGGTTATTCAGATATTACCAAACCCATTTCATGGATTTCGGCATCTTACGATGCCTAAAATAAGTTGAGACTTCAAATTCTTCGTTTAAGTCATCACTGTTCTCTTGTCATAAGTCAAAGTTTACAGTTAAAGTATCACGTTCAGTTGCATGTATATTGATCCTTTAAAAATATAAACCTGTTGCGGCACTTACCTCTGCCGCAGAGGATCTGACTTTTAAGTTTTCGTGTTGCAGGCTCCTATGTGAAAAGGAGCTGTTTATGAAGTTGTCAAAGTTCTAGATGGTTATGAAGGTTGTAGCGTTTGATACCTTAATCTGAGTTTCTAACTCGTTTAAGAGTTTGTCCCTACGCTCAGTAAGTATCTCCATCTTTTTGACAATATCCAATGGATCCGCCAGCTCCATGGTATTTTCCTTGATGTAGGTTTCCACCACTTCTAATGGTTTATCATCCTTCGCCTTCGATTCACGTCCTAAGATGCTTAATCTCATCTCTTCAGCTGTGTTAGCAAGACTTGCGTTCTTTCGTTCCATCGTATCGATGCAGTCAAAATAACTTTTTTTCAGTTTTAATAGCAAAGTAGTTTCAAAATCTGCTACTCCACCGTATTTCACATCTCCTCGCATGCGGTTGCGAAGTGTGATGGCTCCTGCCACAGAAAATCTTCCGTAAGAGGTTTTGATATAAGTATTTGCATTGGATTCCACAATTGCTGCTTCGAGACGATTATAACGGTCTATCAAATCTACAATCTGTTGATATGCGCTTTCTGCTTCCCTGTGAAACTCGTCTCTTGGAATTCGTCTGTTATAGACATTTTCCTCATTACGCTTAACTACATCAGCCAATACAGCCGATTGGATTTTGTCATTGATTTTCTTAACCAACAGGTCTCTTTCGTCTAATGCCTGAGTTACTAAAATTTTTACTGTATGTTCCATAACACGTTCCTCCTTTTGGTGCGTCTGTGTTGTTTTGTTTTATCTCAATTACAAAAACAATTATACCTCCATGAAAATCCCGCGTCATTGAACCTATAGTTTAATACTTATGCCACCTTCAAAGTTTTCTGGACATAAGAAAAAGAGGCTTCCGCCTCTTCTTTTTCACATAAAATATTGTCCATACTCGTTTCAAATAAACGACTGAGCGCAAACAGATTATCCACTGTTGGTAAGGATTCTCCTCGCTGCCATTTATACACGGCCTGCGGATTTTCAAAGCCCATATATTCACAAATGTCTGTCACCGTCATCTGCTTTTCCTTACGCAGCTTCTTAATCTGTTGTCCTGTCGCCTGCAGGTCTAAAATTGGATAGTTCTTCATACGCTACCTCCTTGCTTGTGACTATGTGAACCAATATAACATGAATGGCCGTTTCGCACTCGACTTGTATTAAAGCTCTCTTGTTAAACCGAGCTCTTCCTTCAATCCCTTCACTAGCGTCGCAGAGAAATTAATATTGTTCTCTTTTGCCAGCATATCCAGCCATACTGGTATGGTTAACGTCTTTTTTGTATACACTTCTTTGATTTTGGTACGATGATATGGCATCCACACATTGATATATACCAATGACAAGCCATCTTCTACCATATATTTATTCTTTCCTGGCTCTGGAAGTTCCCTACCATTGTCCTCTGCATCCGCTAACATCAGTACCAGAAAATCCTGAGCAGTTTCTACTGCGTCTTCATCTGCCGCTGCACTAGTCATCGCATTATTGAAGTCCGGAAAAATAATATCGATTCCGCCTACTTCATTTTCACTCATAATTGCTGGATATGTGTAATTGTCTTTCATCCTACTACCTCCGCCCTTTATTATAACACGTATTAAATACGTGTCAATACCTTTTTCTTTGATTGCAGGATTTTACAATCTGGAGTATAATAAAGATGCCCTTTCACAACTGAATACCGTTTTTTCTTATACCGGAAGCTTTTCATAACTGAAATTATTAGATCATTAATGTAAAGAACAAGACCCCATTATGATGCGGGTGGCCACTGAATAGGTTTTAAAAAGACATTAGATTCTTACCTACAAATTCCAGGCTGTAAGCATTAGTAACTATAAATTCTGAAAAGCACAAAAGGAGAAAACAGGATGGTATTTAAGGATATTGATAAAAAATTACGCAAAAATGGCTGGGTAAAAGTGAGACGCAAGGGTTCCCACAATATGTACAAACACGAGAGCTTTTCGGTTTGTATTTCTGTGCCCGACCACGGTAAGGAGAGTATCTCCACCGGCGTATTAAGAAGTCTAGAAAGGGAAACAGGTCTATCATTACGATAGACCTGTTTTTTAAATGGATGTCTTTCAGCTTATTATGCTAATAAATTCTGTTCCGTTTCAGGATTGAAGAAATGCATTACCTTACCTTCAAAAGTAATGTGCAACTTGCTGCCATATACCATGTTCTTACGTTCATCATCCTCAAGATTGATGGTAGGAATACGAACGATCATCTTTTCGTCGTTTTCTACAGCCACATGGAGATGTAATTCACTACCCATCATTTCGTTAACCTGGATAGTTGTAGCAATTGATTCAGGATTTCCTGCTTCTGCCAAAGTTACATGCTCTGGACGAACACCCAGAATAATTTCCTGAGATTTTACGCCTTTTTCACGAAGCATATCTGCTTTCTTTCCTGTAACTTCGATTTTTGCACCATAAGGTGTTACATAATACTTGTCACCTTCACACACCAACTCACACTTGAAGGTGTTCATTTTTGGTGCACCGATAAACTCTGCTACGAACAGGTTTACTGGCATATCAAATACTTCTGTAGGTGTTCCTACCTGCTGAATGAAACCGTCTTTCATGATAACGATTCTGTCACCCAATGTCATAGCTTCTGTCTGATCATGAGTAACATATACGAAAGTAGTGTCAATCTTCTGTCTTAAAAGAATGATTTCAGCTCTCATCTGGTTACGTAATTTTGCGTCCAAGTTACTGAGAGGTTCGTCCATTAAGAATACTTTACTGTCACGAACCATTGCACGACCGATTGCAACTCGCTGACGCTGACCACCAGATAATGCACGAGGTTTTCTTGTTAAATATTCTGTAATTCCAAGAATTTCTGCTGCTTCTGTTACACGTTTGTAAACTTCATCCTGTGGCACTTTCTTCAAACGAAGAGAGAATGCCATATTTTCAAATACTGTTAAGTGAGGATACAACGCATAGTTCTGGAAAACCATGGCGATATTACGATCGCGAGGCTGTAAGTCATTTACTACAACACCGTCAATCTCAATAGTACCGTCGGAAATATCTTCCAAACCTGCGATCATTCGCAAGGTTGTGGATTTACCACAGCCGGATGGACCAACGAAAACGATAAACTCTTTATCTGCCACTTCCAAATTAAAATCCTGAACAGCAACGGTATCCTTGCCGTAAATCTTTTTTACATTTGTTAATTTCATTGTTGCCATAATATAATCCTCTTATCCTTTCACCGCACCGCCAGTTACGCCTTCCACATAGTATTTCTGTAAGCATAAGAATACTATAGTGACAGGAATTGCAACGACCACACCAGCGGCACAGAACATGGTGTAGTTTGTGTTGACTATAGTCTTGGATAACCATTCATACATACCAACGGCAACGTTCATACCGGCAGTATTTTCATGAATAATGTAGCTAGCCAACATAAAGTCTCCCCAAGGAGCCATAAATCCCATCAAAATGGTGTAGATTACAATTGAACCTGAAAGAGGCATGATAACCTTGTAGAATACCTGCATACGGGTAGCACCGTCTACACGAGCTGCCTCATCCAAAGTCTTAGGGATGGTGTCAAAGAAACCTTTGGATATGTAATAGCCCATAGCTGAGCTAGCACAGTATACAATCACCAAACCAACAGGTGCCATCTGCATAGTCAGTCCTAAGTCCGAAAAGACTTTGTAAATCAGAATCATAGTAAGGAATCCCGGGAACATACCCAGAATCAACATAAAATTCATTAATGCTTTTCTGCCTTTAAAGCGAAGTCTGGAAAGTGTATAACTCATAGACAATACGAAAAATGTCTGGAATACAGCTGTACCCACACCCATGATTACAGTGTTTCTAAACCACACTAAAAAGTCAGTCTGTGTAAATAAACGAATATAATTATCTAAACCAAATTTCAATGGAATGAGTTCCCCGTCCATTCCTTGTGTATTTACCTTGAAGGACTCCATTACAAGACCAAAGAATGGAAATAACCAGATAAGTGTAATAAGAATTAAAACCACATAAACTATGGCATTGATAATATTTCTACTTGCCTTTGCTCCGAGGCTACTTTTCCTAATTTCATTATTATTTTTCATTACTGGAAATCCTCCTCGTTCTTAGTAGATGGAATTACATTGTAAACAATCAGTGATAATACGGCACAAACCACAAAGATTAAAATACCGATTACTGATGCCGTGTAGTATCTGGATTCTCCACTGCCAAGTGCAATCTTATACAACCATGTAATCAGCAAGTCGGTATGACCTACCGATACACCACCAGCTGAACCTACCTCTGTATTAAGTGGGTTACCACCAGATAAGAGGTAAATTACGTTAAAGTTATTCAAGTTACCTACAAAGCTTGTTAATAAAGCAGGACCCGTTACAAAGAGCATGTAAGGCAATGTAATCTTGGTATACTGCTGCCATGCACTTGCTCCATCTACAGTGGATGATTCATACAAATCTTTAGGAATGTTCATCAAAATACCAGTTGCCTGTAACATAACGTAAGGGATACCAACCCAAATGTTAATAAGAATTACCAGCAGACGTGCCACGTCAGGTGAATCCCACAAGGAGATGTAGTGATTTGTTAGCAAATAGTCCCTAATCGCAGGAATCTGTCCTAACGCTTCCCCAATAATACCTGAGGAGTCAAATAATTTAGCAACATACAATAAGGATACGAACTGAGGTACCGCAATTGTCATAACCAAAGTGGTACGCCAAAATGCCTTCAGCTGAATACCCTTCTTATTAATCAAAATGGCCACAAACATACCAAGGAAGTAGTTTGTAAATGTAGCAAAAAATGACCACATAAGTGTCCATGAAAGAATCTCACCAAAAGCAAGACCCAAGCCACCCTTGCCAAAATTTGTTAATTCATTAAAATTATGAAGGCCTACCCAACTAAACAGATTGGAATATCCGTCGTGAGCAGCATCATAACTGGTGAATGCCACCAGAACCATATAAATAATTGGTAATACGGTAAAAATAAGGATGCCACCTACCGGCAAAGCCAGCAGTGTCTTGTGGAACTGATCATCAAGTAAAGATTTCAAGTCGTCTTTTCCGCTCTTAACCTTCTTGCCTTTTGCCGTAATATCCATACAGATTTTACACTGTTTCACCTGCATTCTCCATGTAGCGATGAATGCAATGATAAAAGCAATGGTTAACAAACCATACAATAAAACCTTAACGGAGTCATCACCGGAAACCCATACATCAGTATCAAAAACGGGATCATACTGAAAACCACCCTGAACTGTACCGATGGTTGCACCTGTTTGAAACCAATTACCCTTTGCCAGCCAGTATAATCCACCGCTTGGAACTAACATATATGCAATAAATACTACTTCAAACAAGAGGAACAAGAGACCTCTCATTATTTGACCGTAATAAAAATTACCAAAGCCAAAAATCAGGAAGGAGAGCTTAACTGCCCAGTTTCCTTTTGTAAAAGTATGTAAAATCTCAGTAAATTCGTCTCTTACTGCAGAACCACACTTTTTGAAAAATTCCAAAATAGATATTCCCATGTTTTTAAACCACACAGGAATTGCACAGAGAAACAGCTTGAACTTATATATAAAAGCATCAAACCTATTCAGTTTTAAGTACTCTAAATCATTCAGTTTCTTCATAACTGTAAGAATATAAACTGTGTTTATACCGTCCTCCTTTTTCCCTATTTCCTGCTAGGCAGGATTAAAAAAAAGCATTATCAGCCAAACGCAAAGTAAAACGGTCTTTGTGTCTCGGCAACAATGCTTTTGTATTGTATGCGGGGGATTTTCCTCCCCCGCAACTAAACAATAATAAATTACTGAGCAATTAACTCAACTGTACCAGTCTGAGCGCCGTCCCAAGTTAATTTAACGATGTATTTTCCGTCCTTTTCAACAACGATGTTTGCACCGTTGAATTCAACACCAAAGTTTACATCCCATGAAGCACCCTGACGTACTTTAAATTCTTCGCCAGCTTTTAATTCAAGAACATCTGATTCATACACACCTTCAGATACTTCTTTCATAGCAAAGTCTGTATCCCAGTTAGTTCCGCAGATATTACCGATAACACCCCAAGCGTTTTTCTGTTCATCTGACATAGAGAGTAATGCATTTATAGAAGTTGTGTAATCTTCAAGAGCTTTCTTAAGATCAGCTTCGCTTGTAGCATTCTTAGCGTCTGCACCAAGAATCTTAGCGATATCCCACCAAGAACCATGAATCTGTCCCTGTGGCTGAGCATATTCATTCTGTTTTGCTAAAGCTGCAAGAGAGATGTTAGCCTGAACATCTTTTGAAGCCTGAGCTTTTAAGTTTGAAGGTCCCCACTGATATAATTCATATCTCTTCATCTGGTTTTCTTCATTTGTTAACCACTGTGCAAGCATAGATAAAACAGCTGCTTTCTTAGCATCAGACTGTGGTTTAACACCCATTAATTTGTTTCCACCGTAAGAACCAAGGTGATATGATTTTCCATCTACTTCGAATGAAGGAAGATCTGTAGCACCTAATTTTTCGCCAAAGTGCTCTACTGCTGCGTTTGCATTCCAGATACCTGTAATAACAACACCTGCATCTGTAAAGATATCAGCATTTGAATCATAGCAAGGAGACTTAGCAAGTTTTTCCATACCCTTCATAGCGATTAAACCATTTGCAGAGTTGAAATCGTCATCAACAGTAGTAAAGTCACCTGCTTCGTTCATGCTCCAGTTAGAATGACATCCTGTTGCGAAGAAGAATGATGCTGTATACCAAGCATTTTCTAATGCATAACGGAATTTAACGTTGTTCTTTTCACATGCAGCGATGATTTTTTCTAAGCTTTCAGCATCTTCTTCAGAGATGATGCTTGTGTCATAGTACATGTAGTATCCGTTGTCACTTGTTAATGGGTAAGCATAAAGAGTACCAGCTACTGAAGCTGCAGCTACTGAACCTGCGTCGTTAGCACCCTTGATTGTTTCAGCAGCGCCTTTTCCAGGAGCAGCTAAAGCAGCAGCCTGTACTAAACGAGCTAACTGATCCTGTGCGAAACAGTAAATGTCTGGAGCTGTTGCAACGTCTGCAACAACCTTTGCACCTGCGTCACCTTCAGGAACGCCTTCGATAGATGCATTAATTACGATACCAGGATTAGCTTTTTCAAATGCATCGATCATGCCCTGAGTCATGTCCACAACTCCGTCTAATTCTGACACCCACATAGTGATGTCATATGTACCAGATAAATCCTGAGAACCGCTTCCAGATCCCTGAGTGTCACCAGTACCTTCGTTGCCGCCACCACATGCTACTAAACCTAAGCAAAGAGCGCCAGCGAGCAACATAGCCATAAATTTCTTCATGTCTTTTTCCTCCTTAAAAAAATTTTTATTTTTTTCTTTGATTGTAAGTCTTTTGGATAAAACTGTCAACTTTTTTTTAGTAAATTTTCGTTTTTTGTTAAACTTCAACACATTAACACTTTACTTCAGTATAGCGCTAGTCTGTGGTCCAATGTTCAATACGGTTCCTTCAAGCGATGCAGTATCCACACCTATGAAGTCCAGTAACTCTTTCACACCATATTCTCCAAGATCATAACTAACTGCTTCTGTGCCATTATTGTGCAGTAAAACCATCTTTTCTCCCTCATACTCAATAACAAATCCACCAAGGTTTCTTTCCCCAGTAGGAAGTGTTGTATAAATACCTCGAGCAATGGCTGGATAGGTATGACGTATGGTTAATAGCTTACAATAGTAGCGGAAAAGACTATTTTCATCTTCCATCTGGTCTGCCACGGTAGTGCTGATCTGCTTGTCTGCAGGATATGTAGAGCCCTCAGGATTAGCAATCAGGTCTTCGTCGCCCCAAAGCATCGCCAGACGTCTGTTTGCATCCGTCATTTCACTACCACGGGAACCACGCATACCAATTTCCTCTCCATAGTAAATAAAAGGCGAGCCCGGACTTAACAAATACAGATTTGCTGCCATCTTCATATGGCTGTCCAAAATGAAGGTACCAGCAATTCTGTCCATATCATGGTTAGACAAAAAGCTCATGGCCATACCCTCTGGGTTCTTTTCCAGTACTTTTTTCTGGTAAGACTCTATGTAATTTGTATACGTTGACATCATTCCACCCTTTGCAGTGGAAGCAAATAAACCTTCTGCCTGTGAAGTTGTAAAATTGAAGCAGTTCAAGGCTGGATAATATTCCAGAACCTCTTTTTCACCAGACCAACACTCTCCGACGCAGTAAATATCCGGTTTAATGGCCTTTAACTGTTCCATATACCAATCCCAGAATTCTACCGTTTTCGGAGTATTGCCTAAATAAATGTATTTCACGGCATCGAAACGGAATCCGTCCACGCCCAAATCCAAATAATACTTTGCAACATCAAGCATAGCTTTTCTGACTTCTTCATTGTCATAATTTAGTTCTGGCATTTCCGTTGAAAAATTACATTCATAAGAACAATCTATACCTGCAATTTTCTGATAGACGATTCCACCCTGCTTTTGAGCCTCTGTTGCACAGGAGTAATAATCATAATAAGGATTGCTCACATCACCGTTCATTCTTGCCTCTTTAAACTCCAGGAACCACTCGTGATTTTTTGAAGTATGATTGATTGCAAGGTCCAGAATAATTTTCACATTTCTGCTATGGCACAGCTCAATCAACTCCTTCAAATCTTCTTCTGTACCAAATCTCCAGTCAATCTCATAATAATCCCTTGCATCATACTTATGATAAGATGGCGATGCAAAAATAGGAGAAAGCCAGATTCCCTGCACACCCAAGCTGGTTTCGGAATTCATATCTCCGTCATTGAGATAATCGAATCTGTTAATAATACCTCTCAAGTCACCAATTCCGTCATTGTTGGAATCGGAAAAGGATCCCACAAAAATCTGATAGAACGAGCGGTAATTGTCGTCTACCGGATCCGCTGTTTTTGCCACTTTGCCACAGGCTGTAGTTCCCAACAACATAGCAAAGCAGAGCATAAGTGCCGTCACGCGTTTTGTAATTTTAGTCATAATAGCAATTATTCCTTTCCAATGTTTTTCATTATGTATAACCATTTTAGCAAAATAGCTATAGACTAACAAGGGGGACTTTGTAAAACGCAAAAAGAGAGACCTTTCTCTCCAGTATTAGTACTGATAGTGAAATGTCTCTCTATTCTTATTTATTCACTCTTCATTGTTGGGAATAAAAGTACATCACGAATGGCTGGACTATTTGTCATAATCATAACCATACGGTCAATACCATAACCGATACCGCCTGTAGGTGGCATACCGATGGAAAGCGCATTTAAGAAGTCTTCATCTGTGTGGTTTGCTTCTTCATCGCCATTTGCAAAGAGTTCTTCCTGTGCTTCAAAACGTGCTCTCTGATCGATTGGGTCGTTAAGCTCTGAGTAAGCATTACACATTTCCCAACCATTCATAAACATTTCGAAACGTTCTACATATTCTGGGTTTTCTGGTTTCTTCTTTGTAAGTGGAGAAATCTCAATTGGATGATCCATTACAAATGTTGGCTGAATGAGATGATGTTCTACGAACTCTTCAAAGAAGAGGTTTAAGATGTCACCCTTCTTGTGATGTTCTTCAAATTCTACACCCTTTTCTTTTGCGATTGCACGAGCTGCGTCTAAGTCAGCGATTTCGTTCCAATCTACACCAGCATATTTTTTTACAGCGTCTATCATAGTGATTCTTTCAAATGGTTTTGAAAGATCCATTACGTTTTCGCCATATGTGAGCTGAAGGCCACCAGTTACTTCCTGTGCTACATGACGGAATAAGTTTTCTGTTAAGTCCATCATGCCGTGGTAGTCTGTATACGCCTGGTAAAGTTCCATAAGTGTGAACTCTGGATTATGTCTTCTATCAAGACCTTCGTTACGGAATACACGACCAATTTCGAATACTTTTTCTAAACCACCTACGATAAGTCTCTTAAGTGGAAGTTCAAGAGAAATACGAAGCTTGAAGTCTTCGTTTAATGCATTGAAATGTGTTTCGAATGGTCTAGCAGCTGCTCCACCTGCGTTAGAAACAAGCATTGGTGTTTCTACTTCCATGAAGCCCTCACCGTCCAAGTAGTTACGGATGCTCTTTAATACTTTTGAACGTTTGATGAAAGTTTCCTTTGATTCTTCGTTCATAATAAGGTCAACATAACGCTGACGATATCTAGTATCTGTATCTGTAAGTCCATGGAATTTCTCTGGAAGAATCTGTAAGCTCTTTGAAAGCATTACAAGTTCTTCTGCATGAATAGAAATTTCACCTGTTTTTGTACGGAATGCATATCCTTTCACACCGTAAATATCACCGATGTCTGACTTCTTAAAGTCTGCATATGCTTCTTCTCCAATAGCATCACGTGCTACATATACCTGGATTTTTCCCTTTAAATCCTGAATATTGCAGAAAGATGCTTTACCCATAACACGTTTGAAAAGCATTCGGCCTGCAATACTTACATGAATTGGGCTTGCATCCATGATTGCTCTTCTCTCATTATAATCATCATTTATTGCCTGTCTCGCCTCAGCTTCATCCATACCTTCAGTATTAACTGCTGGTCTTCCTCCAAGTAATTCTGCTTCATGCGATTCATAAAGAGATTTTACTTCGTCAGAATGATGTTCCTGATCATATTTTGTAATCACAAATGGATCTTTTCCGGCTTCCTGTAATGTCTGTAATTTTTCACGACGAATTCTAAGGAGTTCGTTTAAGTCCTGCTGTGGTGCATTGTTTGCATTTTCCTGATTGCCCATGCTTTTCCTCCGTCTTTTCTAAATAGATATCTCTTGCGTGACTAGATAGATCTCTGAATGTCAAGTACCTTGTACTGTACTTCGCCTACCTGTGTTTCTACAGATACTAAATCGCCAACTTTCTTTCCAAGAAGAGCTTTGCCTACTGGTGATTCGTTAGAGATTTTTCCCTTTAAGCTGTTTGCTTCTGTAGAACCTACAATTTTGTATGTGAGTTCTTCGTCAAATTCTAAATCTAAGATTTTAACCTGGCAACCAATATTGATGGTATCAAGGTTTACTTCGTCTTCATCTACGATTTCAGCATTCTTTAAGATTTTTTCAATTTCTTCAATACGAGCCTCGATGTCACGCTGTTCATCTTTTGCTGCGTCATATTCTGCATTTTCTGATAAGTCACCCTGTTCGCGAGCTTCTTTGATTTTCTGTGCAACTTCTTTACGTTTTACAACGATTAATTCATCTAATTCGTCTTCTAATTTCTTAAGACCTTCGCTAGTTAAAATGTTCTTTTTTGCAGTCATTTTACCTTACCCCTTTTTGTATTCACGTTGTTTTTGTATCCCCATTGGGTCTATGCAACTCATAGCATTATAGCCAATCGTCCCCAGTATGTCAAGGAAAATCGTGGTGTTTAGCGGTTTTGCTCGCATACCTTGTACAAAAGAGCTTCTAACTCATTGTATGTTTCTACTTCGTTTATCATTACTCGAAGTTTTGCAGAATTTGGATATCCTGCAGTGTACCATGCACCATGCTTACGAATCTCGCGGATACCTGTATATTCCCCTTTGAACTCAAGCATCATACGCGCATGACGCAACATCATTTCTGCTACTTCCTCAAAATCTGGTTTTGCCAAATGCTCGCCTGTCTCGAAGTAATGCAACACCTGACGGAAAATCCATGGATTTCCCTGTGCGCCACGGCCTATCATAAATCCATCACAGCCCGTCTGTTCCTGCATCGCAATGACATCTTCTGCAGTAAGCAGGTCCCCATTCCCGATAACTGGAATGGAAACAGCTTCTTTGACCTGACGAATGATGTCCCAGTCTGCTTTGCCTGAATAGTACTGTTCTCTGGTTCTGCCGTGTACTGCTACTGCTGCAGCTCCACTTGCTTCGGCAATCTTTGCCATCTCTACGGCATTTATGTGGTCTTCGTCAAAGCCTTTACGAATTTTCACAGTGACTGGCTTCTTAATTGCCCTTGCTGTTTTTGCGATAATCTCGCCTGCTAGCTTTGGATTTTTCATAAGAGCTGAGCCTTCGCCGTTGTTGACAATCTTAGGTACCGGACATCCCATGTTGATATCTAAGATATCAAATGGCCTTTCTTCAATTTCGTGTGCTATGCTGGAAATGATGTCTGGGTCAGAACCAAACAGCTGTAAGGATACTGGCAATTCTCTTTCATCGATTTTTAACAGATCAATGGTATTGCGATTTTTGTACATAATCGCCTTGGCACTTACCATTTCCATACAAAGAAGGCCTGCTCCCTGCTCCTTGCATAACAAGCGAAATGGCAGGTCGGTTACGCCTGCCATAGGTGCTAATATTAAATTATTTGGTAATGTGACACTTCCAATTTGGAGTGGCTTTATCATTTTGTTCTCCTATTCTGCTTTTTATACACAAGGTAAATACCTTTTAATGTTAAATTTGCATCATATATATCAATTGCATCTGTACTTTCGGAAATAATACGACCAAGTCCACCTGTAGCCACAACTTTGATATTTTCCATGCCGGATTCTTCTTTTACTTTTTTAATTAAATATTCTGCCTGACCAATCTGTCCATATACAAGACCTGACTGCATACTGGTGATGGTGTCATTTCCGATTACCTTTTCTGGTTTTGCAATCTCAATCTTAGGAAGCTTGGCTGCATCTTCCCAAAGGGCTTTCGCAGAAATCGCAATACCTGGTGCGGTGATTCCTCCAACAAAAACGCCATCTTCGTTTACTAAGTCGTAGGTTGTAGCGGTACCATAATCCATAACAAGTACTGGACCACCATAGAGCTCATACGCTGCTACTGCGTCTACGATTCGGTCCGCACCTACCTGTCTTGGATTTGGAAGCTGGATACGAAGTCCTGTTTCAATATCTAGTCCAACAATAATTGGTTTGATATCAAGATATTTAATCATTGCACTTGCGAGTGAATGCATTACGTCTGGCACTACGGAACAAATAATCGCGTCTTTAATATCCTTTGGCTGAATATCATTTTGGCTAAGCAAATTAAAAAGCACCATGCCATATTCATCTGAAGTACGAGGTATCTTCGTGGTCATACGAAATGTTGCTACAATTTCGTCATCCCTAAAAACGCCCCCCGTCATATTCGTGTTCCCCACGTCTAATGTTAAAATCATAGGATTATTCCTCCTCTAAACCTTCTCCCAAGAAAACGATTCTATAATAGGTTTCTAAAGCCTCTAACAAATCTCGTTTTACGTCTCTGTACTGCTTGATTTTTAACACGCTTCCGATTTCATCATAGAAGAAGTCTCCTTCTTCATAGGATGTACGAAACTCCAAGCTTCCATCCTCATCAAAAACCAGTTCCAAAACTCCGCCCACGTCTTCTGTGTAAAGCACACACATGATTTGAAGTTCTTCTTTGATAGCTTCCGGTAAACCTTTGAAGCTGTCGTTTAAATAAAATTTTTTGTTATACGCATTGGATGCGCAAAGTGTTACTTCCTGGTTAGACATATCCATATATTCCTCTCACGGAAACCTCTCCAGCAGATACATAGCGTACGCCAGCTTCTGTATCTACGATAAGCTCCCCTGTTTTTGTAATTCCCTGTGCAATACCTATATATTCACCCAAGGGATCTAATACTTTTACATAGTTCTCTTTATTCACTAATACACTTTCGTATTCTTTTTGAAAAAGGGACAAATCCTTGGTCTGTAAAAACTGCTCATAATACACAGCAAATTGTTTCCAGACTTCTGATATCAACACTTCCTTGTCGATGTCATGTCCCATCTCTATACTTAGAGATGTCGCAGTCGAAGCAATCTCTTTTGGAAACTGCTTATTGTTTGCATTAATCCCGATTCCTACTACGACATAATCTATGGCTGTTCCAATTAAACTCATCTCGGTGAGAATTCCGGATAGTTTCTTTTTTTGTAAGACGATGTCATTTGGCCATTTTATCATTGCCTGTGCGTCGCTTTCTGACTCACTTATAATATGATTTACTGCCTGCTCTACCGCCATTGCTGCAACGAGCGTCAGCATAGATGCTTTATCTGCTTCAATTTCTGGACGAAGCACCATAGACATATAGATTCCTGCTCCCTTTTCGGAGGACCAGTTTCTACCTCTACGGCCAACACCTGCTTCCTGAGCATCTGCTGTAACCAGTGTCCCATGAAGACACCCTGACTGAGCCAGCTCTTTTGCTGTTTTATTTGTGGAATCTATTGTTTCAAAATGATAGCGCTTGGTTATCATCTCATTTCCTCATCTCACTTTTCCTTTACTAATCGGAAAGTGTTGCTTTCATAATCGCTTTAATCGAATGCATACGATTTTCTGCTTCATCAAATACAACCGAACGTGGACCTTCAAAGACCTCATTGGTCACTTCGAGTTCAGACAAACCAAATTTCTTGTATACTTCTTCACCCACACGTGTATTTCTGTCATGATATGCTGGAAGACAATGCATAAAGATCGCAGTCTCTTTTGCCTTTTCAAACGCCTTCTCATTTACCTGATATGGAAGGAGATCATCAATACGTTCACCCCATACAACAGGTGGTTCACCCATAGATACCCATACATCGGTATAGATTACGTCTGCATCTGTCGTTGCTTCTTCTACATCTTCTGTCAATGTAATGGTTGCTCCTGTCTCTGCAGCAACGCTCATTGCATAATCAACTAAGTCTTTCTTAGGGAAATATCTCTTGTTGGTGCAGGCTACAAAGTGCATACCGAGTTTCGCGCATGTTACCATCAGAGAATTGCCCATATTGAATCGAGCATCACCCATGTATACAAATTTTAATCCTTTTAATTCACCTAACTTCTCACGAATCGTCAGCATATCCGCAATCATCTGTGTTGGATGGAATTCGTCAGTAAGTCCGTTCCAGACAGGAACACCTGCATATTTTGCCAATGCCTCTACTGTTTCCTGTGCAAAACCACGGTACTCAATACCATCGTACATTCTACCTAATACACGAGCGGTATCAGCAACACTTTCTTTGCCACCAAACTGAGAAGATGCTGGATCCAGATAGGTCACATGCATACCCAAATCAAATGCCGCAACTTCAAAAGAACATCTAGTTCTTGTACTGGTCTTCTCAAAAATAAGTACAATGTTTTTCCCCACAAGGCTGTCGTGTATAATGCCTTGCTTTTTCTTTTCCTTTAACTCTGCTGCCAAGTCAATCAAATATGTAATCTCTTCTGGCGTATAGTCTTTTAATGTAAGTAATGAACGTCCTTTTAAAGTCATAACAATTCCTCCTCTTTTTGGGAATGATTGTATTTTACTCTATTTGTTCTGCAAATACAACAAAAAAAGGTCATCTAACGATGACCTTTTCAAAACTTATAATCCTTTACCATTATTCCAGAATACCATACCGCCGAAACGTAACCCCTGCTGTGTTCCGTTGTAATCGTTAAAACGAAGACATCCATCGGTATTATCTTTTCCAGCTAACGCTTCCCTTGCGGCTTTATAGCAAGATGCTGTTGCTTTTTTCTGTTTAATGATTCTCGCAACTTTACCATTTCTTGCTGGAGTAAACTGACCCTTCTGATAGATTACTCCGTATAATGTATTTGGATATTTGCTGCTTTCAAGACGATTCATAACAACCGCACCCACTGCAAGCTGTGCTTCATAAGGTTCTGCACCTGCTTCACAGTAAATAAGTGCTGCCATAAGCGTTAAATCATCCACTTCTTTTACTGATGCATTGTCCTTTTCCAACTTTTCAGCAGCTTCCTTCTTTGCCTGTTCTTCTTTTTTCTTCTGCTCTTCCTCTTGTTTCTTCTTTTCCGCTTCTTTACGAGCTTCTTCGTTGATTTCAGCAATTGTCATTCCAGTACCAACTTTAAGAGAAATCTTTACATAATCTGCACTAACATAATAGGTCGAGTCATTATGTCTTACTGCAACCCATCCTTCATCAGTCTTTGCAGAAGTTACTACTGTCAACTTGTCTCCTTCTTCAAGGCGCTTGATAATCTTACTGTCTGTGCTCATTTCCTGACGCATACGAAGACCATCTGTTGTAACAGTTGCGATAGTTTTGCAATTCTCTCTCGCATAAGCTAACGCTTCTAATCCATAGATGCAATACTTATTACTTACGTATCCTACTAAATTTCCAGACTGAATTTTTGTCCATTCAGCTCCTGTTTCTAAAACTGTTGCACGGTCACCCTTTTTCAACTTACCAGCTAAGCCGGCTTCCTGACTAGGCTCCACACGAACATTTAAATATTCTTTTACATTTGGCATCATATAATTCTGCCATTCCTGCTGAAGCAATTCTTCAGCTGTAGGTTCTTTTTCTTCTTCTACTTCTTCACTTTCTACTTCTGTCTCATCAGAAGGTGTTCCTACCACATTAGTATCTTCTTTTTCAACAGTTACTTCTGTGTTTTCTGTCGCATTTGTATCTACCTCTGGGGATTCTGCTGTGCTTCCACATCCGGTAAATAAAATGACACATGCTAAAAATGCGCTCAAAATTCTAATTTTTAAATTTGATTTCATAATACCTCCAAACGTTTTACTTCTTAAGTATTACATCATTTTTACTTTTTTAAACATTTTATTTCAATTGTTACAAATTTATTACGCCTTTGGCATTATAACAAAGCTATAGGGATTTGTCAAATTTTGGGAAGTTTCTATGGGAAGAACTCCCCTAAAACAGCCTGAATCAGTTGATTTTGTGCGGTTTCCAGCTCTTTCCTACTTCCATTTTTCCGTTGTTTTTGACCTGTTTCTGTACTTTGTTTCTCGAAAAATACATCAGATGATGCGGTTTTTACCTCATTTTCCGTTACAAATGTTATGTAATTGGTGATTTCCTTTATGATTTCCTCTACCTGTTTTTTCATCTGAAGCAGCTTTTGTAAAAAAATTAACATGAAAATTCCCATGATAATCTGCATGAGAAATAACCATTCCAGACGAAACATCCTCTCTCTCCTTTAAATTCGTTTTCTTTCATTATATATGTTTTGAAGCTTGTACGAAAGTAGACAAGCGGTACTTTTCATCGCAAGTTTCCCTAATTTTCGACCTTTTGATATCCCTATTCTTAGTTGACATTTCTTTATTAACGTATAATATAATAAGTAGAAATTCATCTAATTATAGAAAGGATGTTTTATGAAAAAAATCGTCATGACAGGTGGTGGCACTGCCGGCCACGTAACACCAAATATCGCACTTATGCCAGCCTTAAAGGAAGCTGGATATGATATTCACTACATCGGTTCTTATACAGGTATCGAAAAGGGCTTAATTGAAGCACAGAACATCCCTTACACAGGAATTGATTCCGGCAAACTTCGCCGTTATTTTGATCCTAAGAATTTTTCAGACCCTTTCCGCGTTATAAAGGGCTATGCACAAGCACTTAGACTTATGCACAAATTAAAACCAGATATCGTTTTTTCAAAAGGGGGATTTGTATCTGTCCCTGTTGTTCTCGCTGCAAAGACTTGCGGTGTGCCAGCGATTATCCATGAATCCGATATCACTCCTGGTCTTGCTAATCGTATCGCCATCAAAGGAGCTAAGAAGGTTTGCTGCAATTTTCCAGAAACCTTAAAATATCTTCCTGCGGAAAAAGCAGTACTGACAGGTTCACCAATACGTCGTGAATTACTAAGTGGAAATCCAGAAACTGCATACAAGCTTTGTGCTTTTCCAGCAGAGAAAAAACCAGTTCTTCTTATTATAGGTGGTAGCCTAGGCTCTCGAGCTATCAACGAAGCGGTACGAAAAGTACTTCCTGAACTATTAAAGGATTTCTACATTATTCATTTATGTGGAAAAGGAAATCTTGATGAATCTCTCGTTGGAACAAAAGGCTATGCACAATTTGAATATGCCAACACAGAATTGACCGACATGCTTGCACTTGCAGATCTCGCAATTTCTCGTGCAGGTGCAAATTCCATCTGTGAACTTTTGGCATTACATAAACCTAATATTCTGATTCCATTATCTGCAGCAGCCAGCCGCGGAGACCAGATTTTAAATGCAAAATCATTTGAAAATCAAGGCTTCTCTTATGTCATTCAGGAAGAAGATGTTACAGATGAAATTTTACTTACTGCCGTACGAGAAGTTTATAATGATCGTCAGAAATATATCGATGCAATGTCGGGAAGTGGCCAAATGGATTCTATTGGCACCATCTTAGATTTAATCGAAAAAGAACGCAAACCAAAATAAAAGAAAATGGGCTGCTTATGAAGCAGCCCTGTTTTTATTTTACCTTTAGTTGCTCTGTCAGAGCTTTTAATTCTTCTGCATCCATACTGCCTGCTGCACATTTTAACAGCTGTGAGTTATCCATATCTGCGTAGCGTGGAATCAGGTGCAGGTGGAAATGAAAGATTGTCTGTCCCGCTACTTCTCCATTATTCTGTAAAAGGTTATATCCCTCACATCCTAATATTGGAGTTACGTGTTTAATTACCTTCTGACCTACCTGAATTGCTTTACCTAGTATCTGTGGATCAATTTCATAGATATCTGCATAATGGTTCTTTGGAAGCACCAATGCATGACCTTTGGTTGCAGGTGCATTATCCATAATTACACGAAAATCTTCATCTTCATAAATCGTATTGGTTGGAATATCTCCGTTTGCAAGCATACAAAAAATACAATTGTCCTGTTTCATATATTTTACTCCTTCTATATTAGAATAAGAATATCTGATCTAACATACGAAGTGTCTTGAAATTGCCCTTCGCTGTCATCTCACCTGTCATAAATGCGCGCTGGAAGGTCATTCTGCCATCCACAATTGACTGCATTACATCAACAGATAATTTTCCATATACGTCGATGTCTTCCTTCTTGCCGTACTGCACATCTAATTTGTCATTATTTACGTAGATACAAAGAGAATTCTTAAATCCATCAATCATAATAGAATAGGTTGCACTGAAATCTTCCTGTGGTACAAAGTGACTTTCCAATTCTTTTACAAATGGTTCTTTTTCTTCACTAGATGCTTTTCCAAGCATATCCTTAAACATAGAAGCTAATTCTTCAATATCTTCTTTCTGTTGTTTTACATAAGAATCATCTGATACATATTTCGAAAGCTGCTCACTTTCCTGTGGAGTAAGATTCATCTGCTGTGTACGAAGCACACTCTGTTTTACTGCATAATTACTTGTAGGAAGGCTCTTCATCTTTTGAGAAATCATGCGATAGAGATTCTCTGCCTTCTTCTCAATAATAAGAGTATACTCTTGGTTCACTTCAAAGCTAACCAAATCTTCTACATAACCAAAGAGTCCTGGGCATGGCTGACCACCCAAAATATCCCAGGCGTTTGCAAGAGTAAGTTCTCCTTCTCTTTCGCCATAGGTTGTCGACATAACGATTGGCTGCATATAAAGCTGGCTGATTTTTTCTTTGTCACCATATAACCAGCATGCGTCCAAAAACTGCTGCATATATCCGCCGATTCCAAGCCATTCAACTGTTGTTGCGAGAATAATGCCGTCCGCATCTTTAAATGTCTGTGGCAATGTAGCAATTTCATTCTTATGCTCGTAAATATTATATCGTTCTACTTTCACACGAAGCTCTTTTAGAACATCCTCCATTTTATTTAATACATAGAGTGTAGGATCATCTAACAGACCTCTTCCACCGTAATACACATTGATTTTCATTTTCTACCTCACGTATTTCTTTTGTCTTACTCTAGTATATAAATTTTATTCCCTAAAATCAATCTCTTTCGTATTTCTTCGGTAGAAAATGACTCCTAAAAGAAATCCCATGAGTAATCCGCCGATATGTCCCCAGTTATCTACATCACCAGTCGATGCTCCATAATACAGACTAAAAATGAGCATCATTATCATACCTCTTCCTGTCAGGTTCTCATATCGCCCCTTATGTATCAATATAATCCACGCCAATGCGCCTATAATCCCAAAGATAGATCCTGATGCACCTGCTGCTATTGCATAGTTTCCACTTTGCATCATTTCCATATAAGAAAGCACACAGCCTCCAATACCTGCCACAAAATACAGAACCAGATATTTCATCTTGCCAAGAGCCTTTTCCAAAACCTGACCCGCCACACCGAGCATGACCATATTATTTAAAAGATGTTCAAATCCAAAATGCATCAATGTCGCAGTAAAAAAACGCCAATATTCACCCTGTTGTGTAATCTTATCTGGATAAAGTGCTCCAAATTCCAGCATATGATTCGCATCCAATGTTGAACCAGTGTATTCCAAAATAAAATATATGATTACATTAATAATAATGAGAGAAATCGTAAAATTCATTCTTCCAATCCTTTACCAATTTTCCTCCATTATACTACAAAAATCGATATTTCACATCTGCAAATCGAATAACATCCCCTGGAAATAAAGCCTGCCTCTCCTTATAGTTTAATATTTTATCATTTACAAAAGTTCCATTGGTGGAATTCATATCTTCTATATAATATACACCCTGACTATATTCTACTTTTGCATGAAACTGGCTGATCGTCTCTCGGTCTATATATATTTTTACTCTCGGATTCTTTCCTACAACACAAGAATCCTGATTTAACTGAAAATCTGGATAGCTTTCCATACCTTCATACAGAAGCATCCCTTTCGTTGCACCAAGTGTTGGCGTTAAGCACACCGTTGGATGTACCTCTGTCTCCTCCTCCTCCAGTAACTCTTTTGGATGAACAACCTCTGGTATCTGTTCTTTGTTTTCCTTTTTCCAAGTTTTTATCTCTATCCATTTTATAAATTGCTGCAATTTTCCCTTTAGTATTTGAAAAACATCTTCCTCTTTTGTTTCAAAAATACGGTCCTCCGTCGCTTCTATACTATCGCTATTTACAGGAGGTGGCAAAATCGTTGGAGCTTTTTCTCGCATTTCTAATACCACTGTTTTTAATTCCTCGATATTATATTTCTTTGTCAGAATTATCTCATAAATTCTATATACCGCATGCACTCCTTCACGATCGCTATGATTTAATTTAGTCAACAAATATTCCGCCAGCTGCTGTAATTGCTCAAAGATATCCATAGATGTATCCGGATATAATGCAAAGTATATCTCCTCTCCCGTATGATTCACAAAAATATATTCTGGCTCAACAAGTAAACAATTACAGTCTATTAAATTCCATTCTAATAACTCTAACTGACTACATATACGCAAAATTAATCTCTCAAAAAAATCCTGATTAATAGAGTTGCCCTGACAATATACATCCAGAGCCTGTTTGCCTGAAATATTGTACCAATATTCTGCTGCACCATTCACAAAGCTTTTCTCCATCGATAAAATTCCCTGATATCCTTTTCGAAAAATAAGTTTCTCATCTAAGGAGCTCCCTATGATGGAAGGTATCTTCATATAGCTTTTGTGAATATCCCTTTCATATGTAACCTTTTTATTTATCATCTATTATTTCCCCCGTCACTTCATCCAGAATCTGATAAACATAAAATTCTTGCACAATATCTAATTTTTGCAAATATTCATTTATACTTCGTTCCTTACTCTCCTGCCAAAAATCAATTCCAATTTCTAGTGAATGAAATAAAACAAACAGTACTACAGGGATATATATAGCTGCCTCTATGGTATAACTACCCTTTTGGCTCCTTTCCATCATAAATATACACCTCCATTGATAAACAGTTCCATAATATAGGCAATTGCCAAAAATGGTACAAATGGCATTTGAAAGTTTCTTTTTTTACGAAATATAACTAAAAGTATCAGCGCAACTATACCTGCAATGCTAAACGCCAGCATTTCTACCGCCAAGACATTTTCCCATGGTAAATACAACCCCATTACTACTAGTAGCATTCCATCCCCATATCCCATTGTCTCATTACTAATTCTTGCATACAGCAACGCAAGTAATCCCGGAAAAATTGCTGGCAAAATATTCGCTATTCCCCTGCCTTCTATGACACAAATTCCACTTCCGATGGCTACACCTATTGCAGATACGATAACTGGAATTTCCTTACACTTTAAATCAATAGCCCCTTGAATCAACAGTATTATACCTAGAATAATTTCTTTCATAATTCTAATAACAATAACTACACGGCCGACGATTTCCAATTTCTTCTATCGATATCTTATCAATTGTCCTTTTTAAAGAAGGACAGGATACGTCTTTATGGAAACGTGTTCCATAATCCGTGTAATATACCTTTCCCTTTTTATTATCTGGCCAATCGCACCTTGAACACGCATAGTATTTCTGTCCATTTTCCCCTCTCAACGTAGCTATACTTTCCAAACCTGTACTATAAATTGTCAAATCCAATACACGGCAGGACGTTGATGCATGATAGACCTCACCCGTCGGAGTTATATATACATAATCCGTGTCATCCTTATTATGACTAGTAAAATTCCATTTTCTTACACAATTTTGACTGGTAAATGTAAATGAACCGATATCCCAAAATAAAATCGGAATCTTAATATCATAACTTGCTTTTAAACAAATCATCTGATCATCAAACCTTGATTCCCAAAGGGATATCCCCCATATCCCATTTTCAACATATCTATCGATGACCCAATTCTCTTGTAATGCTTCTATTAAAAAAGCTTCTGCAGATAAAAAAAGCATCTCCTCTGATTCCACTACACTGCTCTCGACTGCAGTCCTGCGTCCCGCATATAGCAGGGCTTCCTCTATATCACACTGCACTTGTAGGATGCGAAAAAAGAAAAGAATGGTTACCAAAAATCCGGTCAAAAGAGGAATAACAACCGCCGCCTCTATAGAATACGAAGCCTTCTGGCGAATACAAAAGGATGTCCTTTGACTAAATACAGGTATTTTTATATATGTGCGTTGTTGGGGAGAACGCTCGTTTTTATGATTTAGAAAAAAGAGCCAAAGTGACATCCTTTTATACCGCCTTTTCATGATATCCATATTTCCTTTTTGTACGAACCTGGTATATCCATCTGTCTTCCGCATCAATGACTGATAAGAAAGGAAAAACTGGTCGATATCCATAATTTATTTCTGCTTCCGCTTCTACTATCAATGAATCCATAGAAAACGAATCATCCCCCGATATCTTTCGAATGGTTATTTCCTGTAAGTTCATCGTTCTCATTGCAAGATTCAACTCATTTTCAAACAATAATAATATCCCAAGATAATCTTTATAACTAAGTCCCATCTTACTCTCTTTTGCAGTAATAAACTCTTCACTAACAAGTGCAATATTCTCAAGCTCCAATGTCCAGGTACTATCACTTTTTATAAGTGGGATACGCTTCCCTTCTAGTAGGCCTCTAACATCTAAAATACTTTCGCCCATCGCCCATGCTGTCAATAACGCAATATTTATCAGCTCAAGTATTAACGGATTTAATGAAACTCCTCCCAAAGTCACAGCTAGAGAGTGTGCCTGCTGAACCTTTACTGGATCTGAAAGTAAATATATAAAATTTGCAGCTTCCCGGATTGCCAGAATTCGTGAAATTACCGCCATTAAATTTTCCTTGTCGCTTGCGCTTTTCCCCAGCAAATATTCCGCCTCATAAACTAATGCATGTCCCTCTATGTTCGTCTCATAATTTGATAAATATGTAAGGAGATATTGTTGCAACAAAATTCTATCTAGCCAGTCGGTATCACTTTTATAGGAAGTATCCCCCACATTTATTCGTCGATGGAACAAATCATTTTTCAAATTTACCCTCACATCCGAAAGCTTTTTCGTATCCTTCACAAAAAGTCCCAGCGATACATCTTCTTTCCACATTTGAGCCTTCTCTAAAATATCACTTTGGAAAAGAGCTCTTGCAACCGACCTTGAATTAACCTTTTCGTTTTCCAGATTTTCCAGTTCTTTTACCGCGTCATCAATCTTATCCAAATCTATCCCACTCGTATTAACTAGCTCCTGTATAGATTCATATTGGTTATAAACCTCCTTTGCGACCTCATACAAAATATTATCCTGCATATATGTAGATACACATTCAACGAAAACGCCTCCCTTCCCATCTGTAAGAAGGGTTTTACTAGAAATCCCACCACTTTCTACATCAAAGCGAAGCAGGTTGACCCCGCTTCCTGTGTCCTTTGCCTTTGCAACCTTCAATAGAATCTGCTCCGCCTCATTTCCATTCATCCCAAGTAATCGATACTGTTTCCATAGATCCTGATTATAATTGGAGAATGCAGACTCTAATGCTATATCCGTCTGTAAATGTGCAAACCTTCTGATTTCCTGATATCTTGTTCCCTCTAATAAGGCAAATAGTGTCGCCGCTACCAAAAGTAAAGACTGTAACGCGAAAACTGTAATACTTCCTTTGCTTTTTCGCATAGCTATACTTCCCCGGCAGATTCAAAAATGGTATCAAAAATATCCATGACCAAGTCTGTCAGTTGCTCTTTAAATATGAGCGTAATTGCAATAAGTATTACTAATATCAACAACATTTCCACAACTGCAACTCCTCTTTGATTTTTAACTAGTTTCTTAATCATATTTGTTCCTCCTCTTTACATTTGAAATCCGATTAAAGCGGGTAATATTACAATCCCCATTACGACAGCAAGCATTAGCATAAGTGGAACCAGCATTTTTGCTGAAGCTTCTTCTCCTAATTTCTTAGCTTGCATCACTCGCTGCTCGTATGCCTGACGACTCTCTTCTTCTAGTCGTTCACATATTCCAAGCATACCCTTTTCCGTACTTCCTAATAGCATACGCATCAGCCTTCGATAACTTACTGCTGGTATTTCCTTCATAAACTGTTGATATATGCTCCTTTCGCTTTCTCCTTCTGCAAACCTTCTGTTCATCCGCAAAACGGCCTCATATACTATGTTTTCACTCATCATTTTTTCTTTTTTCTTAAATACATACTGCACCGATATGCGATTCCATGCCTGTCTAATGGTCATTCCAGCACCTAATAAAAAAGACAATTGATTTACGATGTCTGGATACTCCCTCTCCATCTGTGCGTGTCTTTTTTGCTCATCCTTCTTACGTTTTTCCTTTAGCATTAACCATAATAGTAGTAGTGATATCACCTCGAGCAATAGAATCTGTGGCGTCTTGTATTCTTTTTTCTGACTCCATTTCAACTCATTGTTCCCTAACTGAGTTGGTAATTCTACCTGGCTACTTCCTTCTGCCTGCATCTGTTCCTCTAGGTATTGCTCTAAATCCTGCATCGCTTTTTCTTCCTGAGACAGCTCTCGCGGCAAAAGAAGAAAAGAAAAATTATATATCTTTTCATATCTTCCACAGCTTAAAGTAACGCTTGACTGCATAAGCTGTCCCTGCGCATTTAACTTTTCATAGCGGATTGTTCCATTTGCATCAAGATATCCACGTGGCAAAATATTCCACTCTGCTTCTACCACCCCATCCAAATAAACATCCTTTAGTGGAATCCGATCCTGAAAATCACGAAAATCCGCATCTATCTCTGCAATTACAGTTTCGAAGTAATTTTCCGCCTCTTCTTTTGTGGGTTGTGCAGGCAAAACTTCTATTACGTAATCCTTTTTATTCCCGTCGACTTCTAATTGAAGTACCATTTCTTCTTTTTTTCCACCAATTTCAGCGCGTTCAATTACTCCATTCTTAATCGAACTTTCCTGTGTAACATCCGAAATGATAGACATAACCAGTAATACCATAAAAGCTAATAAAACCTTTTGTATATCCCTTTGTCTTTTTCTCATATTTTTACCTTTAAAATCTTTTGTGAAAGCACCATCGCTACAAGATATATGATTAAAAAGACTGTCATGCATATCCATCCAAGCCAGTTGTGGTAAAGCACCGACATATAGTCCCATGCAGAAAACTGTAGAAAGGCTAGCATCCCTAATGGCATGATATTCATAATCTGCTGCTCCATTTTTTTCTCTGCAACCATAATCTCTATTTGTTGTGTTGTCTCATACCGCTCTGTCATACGTGCCACATAGACATCTATGATCTTTTTCCAATTACTTCCACTTCGTTTTCCATATTCCATTAGTTCTGAAAACTGCATCATATCTTCCAGCTTCCATTTGTAAGCCATCTCTAGAAGAAGTTTCTCTATAGGAACATTATGTGCTGTTCTCTGGTTGATTTCTTTTAACTCCTGATAAAGTAAAGAGTCCTCCCCGTATAAATGCCTTGCTTCTTTTTCTACTTCTCTCCATCCATTCTCCATTGAAAGACCTGCCTGCAGTGCACTATTTAAAATACCAATTCCATTCACAAACTCCTTCTGCATCTGATTTCGCTTTGTTTCGACACTTTGTTTTTTTACCTGTCTCCAAAAGATTACTACAGCCAGTGGAAATAGTATTACTGCCACAAAGGATCGATAGAACAAGAGCATTACAACTGCAGTCGCACCAATAGCTTTTAAGAAAACTTCTATTTTCTCACGCATAGACATTTGATATGTCTTATATTCCATCCTGTTCCTCCCACTTTATACTCTGCCACTTCTGGGTTCGTGTTAACTCTCCAATCTTTTTAAGGCCATCTTCATATCTGTATAGCGGATTGATTTGTATCTCTCCATCCTTTATTCCGACAAGCTCTGTAATCTCCACAACACGTCTTTTTTTATCTGTACCACGCTCAAGATGTATTAAAATATCAATCCCCATTGCAATCTGCTGGCGGATTGCCTGTAAGGGTAATTCTGTTCCCATAAGAACCATCATCTCCAAACGACTTAGCATATCTGTTGTAGAATTTCCATGACCCGTTGATATGCTTCCATCATGCCCCGTATTCATCGCCTGAAGCATATCCAACGTTTCCTCTCCACGACATTCCCCGACGATAATTCTGTCTGGTCGCATACGAAGCGCTGTATGAATAAGCTCTCTTGCACTAATTTCCTTTACCCCCTCCTGGTTGCTGTTTCTTGTCTCCAGTCTTACGAGATTCGGCGTCTGCTGTAGCAAAAGCTCTGCGGAATCCTCAATTGTAATGACCCTTTCATTTGCAGGTATATACGCGGATAATGCATTTAGAAAAGTGGTTTTTCCAGAGCTTGTTCCTCCCGAAATAAAAATATTGTATCTTGCAACCACCAAATGCTTAAGAAATTGGGCAACCTCCTTGTCCAAAGTTCCCCAACTTAATAGTGCCTGCATATCAATGGGCTTTTTCCTAAACTTTCGTATGGATATTGCGGAACCATCAATTGCAATTGGCATAAGAACTATATTGACTCTTGACCCATCCTCCAATCGTGTATCCACAATGGGTGAAGTCAAGTTTACAACTCGATTATGTTTGCCTACTATTTGTTGTATGACATCCTGTAACTTCTCTTCCGAGGCAAAATGATATGGGTGCCGATGGAAAATTCCGTTCTTCTCATAGTATATATTGAATGGACCATTTACCATGATTTCTGTGATTTCTTCATCTTCCAAAAGCTCTTGTAAAACATCTAGCTTTCGCAAAGCATTAAACACCCTCTGTTCTACGCTAATGCGCTCATTAATTGTAAGCTGTTCTACCTCTTTCTGGCAGGCCATCTTTCTTGCAATAGATTCCTGAAGCTGAATGTCCGTAAGTTCCATGGAAAAATCCATCTCTTCTAGTACGAGCAACCTAATCTTTTCACATATTTTCTCCATCGCTCTTCTCCCTACAGATACTTTGTCTCAACCTTTCTCCAAGAGAACTATAACGCCATTTTTCAACTAGGCTCTTCCATCTGCAATCTACACTTGAAGATGCAGATACTTCTAAATACTTTACCTTTCGATATACTTCATCCAAATTTTTTCTTTGAAGTTCCTCGCGAAAAGCATGCTCTCTCCAGTTTCTATCTTTTTCTTTTCCTACTAGAAAATATATCTCCTCACATTGTACGAGAATATCCAGCCAGCCAGGAAATATCGCTCCAAAATTAATAAGGATTCTTTCATAACCGAGTTCTTTTTCAAGCATCTCCAACACCACTTCGTAAAGTTTTGCATTTCCTTCTACCAAACACTCCGTATTTCTTACAGGATAGATATAATCCCAATTTGTCATATGCCCAATACTCTCCAAGAGCCGTGCTCTACTATAGTTACCAGTCATTGCAATCGTTAGAATATCTTCTAGTCCCATGTGTATTTCTTCGTCCTCTCGCTCGTCAAATCCACTAAATGGTTGTAAATCAAGGACCAGGACACGTTCCTTTTCTCCATATAACTCTGCCAAAAGTGCAATCAGCGGTGTCTGTAGCTGCTCTTTTGAAAAGGAATAGACTGCGGTCCTTTTACTTACTGTATTTCCACACCGCGTCTTAAAATCCCTATCTGTCATCTGTTCTATAACTTCTGTTATCTTGTAAACCTCTTGATATTTTCCGGTACATACAATTCTTTCAGAAACAGACTTCTCATCCCCGCTTTCTGCTTCTGCCAAACATAAAAGTTTCACCCCTTCTTCTACAAAATTCGCCATATCTTCTATGGTATATTCATCCATAATAACGCAAGAATAGGTCTGCGGATTTGTAGCTTTTAATTCTTCTACATCGGTAAATACATGCACCTCATACTGGTGCTTGTAATGATTCATGAGACAATTTACAAAACGAGCCTGATACTCCAGGTCCTGCATGCAAATCGCAAGCTTCACTTTGTTCATGTAACCTCCATCTATTTGGTTGTGTGATAATGGAAATAATTAGGTCCTTCTGTGCAATATTTGCATTGAAGTAGAAAATTATTGATTCACCGGTAGAAAAAAGAACATCCCCAACCACCAGAGCATCCGGCACATGCTCTTGCAGCTCTTTGAGCGGATTATAGCAACCATACGGTCGTCTGTCTAGTACTTTTCATACTTCTTAACAAAGTTTGTAAATATATGACAAAATTCGACTATGCGTTTTTGTATAGAATTCCCATTTTTTGATTATAATTTATAAAAAGGGATTACCTAGAAAAGAGGTCCACGTATGAAACTTTTTAAACTTCAGCCATCACAGGAAAATACTCTCTATACTACTCTAAAAGACGATATCGAAAAAACTGCATCCGAACTGAATGCAGCTTATATTAATCTCCAGCAGGTGACTGAACCGGAGCTTATTGACTATTATATTTATCATACTAAAGCGGTCCAGACCCGCTACCATTACCTACTTAGCTGTGCAAAAAAATTAGAGGATTCTTATACAAAGAATCCTCTGTGACTATCTTCATAATAATTTTCATTTAAGGTTGTTCTACCATAGGTCATACCTGCATATACTGCTTGCGTATTTCGCATGAGTGGTCCTGAAGTGTCTTGTTTTGCAGCCTCACAAAAGGATGCATATAAGCGCTTCAGGATTTTTTCTGCCTCTTCTATTCCATCTGTGCGATTCTGGTAAATTGCTTTTGCCAGACAGTTCTTTGCATACACATACAGCTTATGTAAATCTTTTGCAATATCATATTTAAAATCCAGCGCTCCGCACAAGGTGTCGATAGAAGCCTGTGCTCTTTTTACCGCCATCTTGTAGCTTTCGTAGTCATCCATCGTATGTGCTTCTTTTGCTTCCTGCATATATGCAAAGACGATATCGTACATGATGACTATCATTTCACCACTGTTGCATTGGCTGAGTCTTCTTGTAAACTCCTGTTTTAAAACACTATTCATAGCTTCCTCCAGCTATTACTGTAACATTGATAAAATTTGCTGTGGCAATTCATTTGCCTGTGAAAGAACAGAAATTGCAGCCTGATTTAAAATGTTCTGCTGTGTATATTCTGTCATCTCTTCTGCCATATCTGTATCCAAAAGACCAGAGTAAGCAGCTGTAATATTTTCTACGGAAGAAGACAAACTCTTTTCTGCATATTCAAGTCGGTTCTGGAATGCACCGATACGAGAACGTGTTGCAGATACTCTTGCAATTGCTTTATCCAATGTTGCCATAGCTCTGTCTGCTCCGTTTTCAATTGCGAGGTCTACCTCATCCAGATAAAGTGTTTTTGCAGAAACTTCGTCAATTCTTACATCCATTGTCTGATGTTCATTGGCCCCAATCTGAATGGTCAAAGAACCGATATCTGTAACATCAATTTCAAAATTTCCATTTGCCGCATCTGCTGCTGTCTTAAAATCTTCGTTCAAAAGGAAATCAATTGAAAATCCATCATTGTCTGTTACAATGACACGATTTCCATGACTTTCTACTGTAGAGGTTGTTGTAAATCCAGACTCTTCAAGGTTGGTAGGAATTGTTACAACTGCATCCACACCAGTTGTGTTTACCTGATATTCGCCTTCTGAATTTGCTTTTACACCAAGACTGTCTGCTAAAGCATTTGAAAAACCAAACTTTAACATTCCATTATTTACTACTTTACCAGAACGAACTACTAATGCACCTGTTGCAGCATCGATTCGTGAATCTAATCCCAAATCATCCGTTACTTCTTTGATGGCTGCAAAATAGTCCTCTTCTGACATTCCTGCTGTAACGATAATCTCAACATCATCGATAAAAATCTTACCATCTACAGCTGGAGATACTGCTTCAAATGTAAATTCTGCTTCATGTATTACATACTGGCAATCTTCATTTCCAATTACACCAGAAGAAAGAGCTAATTCTTCTGTTACAGAAAATTCGATTTCTTCATCATATCCATAATAGTCGGACACGATTAACATTTTATTATTTACTTCATCAATTTTTACACTACATCCAGCTTCTGCTGCAGCATCTCTTACCGACTGCAAATAAGCTTCCTTTTCCATCCCAGCGGAAATTTCTACACCAACACCATTAATGGTAATAATACCTCTTTCCTGTGGCACTTCATAATCCAGACTAACAGTTGCCTGTGTTGCAGCAGACTCTACGTTAAGACTATAAATCCTCGCGTCTACAGAATCCGATACCTGATAACGGCTTCCGTCTTCCCCATATACACGTGTACTAGAAGATCCATCTAATAATTTTTTCGTGTTGTATTCTGTATCTGATGAAATACGATCTACTTCTTTTACAAGCTCTTTTACTTCATCTTGCATACTCTGTCTGTCATTAAATGAATTGATTCCATTTGCTGCTTGAACAGAAAGCTCACGAATTCTCTGCAAAATACTACTTACTTCATTTAATGCACCATCTGCGATCTGGACAACAGAAATACCATCTGCAGCATTGGATTCCGCCTGATCCAAGGCATCAATCTGTGCCTTCATCTTGTTTGAAATAGCCATCCCTGCAGGGTTGTCGCTTGCTCTATTTATTTTTAAACCACTGGATAATCTCTCGATAGATGCAGATAATCTTTCTTCGATTCCTAATAACTGATTGTTAGCAACTACAGCGGACATATTACGATTGATTTGCATAATATATTTCCCTTCATCCACTGCGCTTCCATGCGAATAATTTGACAGCCTTGTCTTTCCTGCCTTGTATATCGTCAAATCTGTAACTTTTCTTAACCGCATTCCAGTATATATTTGCTTTTCTTTGGGAAACGTATTATAATAGCAAAAGCAAAATATATAAGGAGGTCATCCCATGGCAAAAGTTACTAAGGATACCATGATTGGCGAACTTCTTCAGATTAATGCCGACATCGCTCCACTTCTTTTAGGAATTGGTATGCATTGTCTCGGCTGTCCATCTGCTCAGATGGAAACAATTGCAGAAGCTGCTATGGTTCATGGAATCGATCCAGATGATTTAGTAGAAGATATCAATAATTTCTTAGAACATAACTAAACTATCCAGAAGAATAAAAAAAGAGACAAACGCGTTACAAGTTTACTTGTATAAGCATTTGTCTTTTTTTAATTCGGCGATTAGCCGTAGCGAGAAGTAGCAACGAAGTTGCGGATTCGAGCTAACTTCTGGATAGTTTCATTCAATTAAATTTGTGCCAGCACCTGCAAAGCCTCACCCTTTATCAGACATTTCCCATGCTCTTTCAAAAATGCCTCTTTTGCAGGTGTATATTTTCTATGAATTGCATATTCGGATACCACATTACATACCTTATTGAATTCCTCTGGAGTATGATGACTCTTGCGTACGAACAAGTAGAATCGACTCTTCTCATCGTCCTTATACAAATCATTTTCTCCTTCGTAATAGTCTACAAGCACCTTTGCCAAGCGTTCTATTTGGTCTAATGTCTTGAACTCGAAGACCTTGGTAACATGTGTAAGTTCATCCGCCTTTTCCTCATGGAATTCTGGTAAGAGAGAGCCTTCTGCTCCAATAGCATCCCCATCCTCATCACCTTCAGAAAACTTAGAAAACCTTGTATCCAGTTCTTCCGGATACTCCACCTTCGTGATTTGTAAAATTATATTCTCACCAGATAGAGGAATTGCCTCTATCATAAGTGGTATATCGTCCGCTTCAAAGCCAAATTCATAATTTGCCTGTTCAATCATGTCTCGGAAAAGACCCTTTGCCTTCTCCGAACCATAGGCAAGCTCGCTCAGTTTAATCTGTCGTTCCGCCAGCTCCTTCTTGCTTAATGTGCATCGAATCTGGTTCTCGTTTACCTTTTCAATTTTCACTTTATCACTTCCTTATCCTTGAAAATCGTTAGAAAACGTATACTCATTATAAACAACTCCTTTGCTTCTGTAAAGATAACATCCTATGAAAAATTTCTAAAAACCACTTGCAATCTGTATAATCATGTGCTATATTCGTTTATACGAGTTGTGTTGTTGTTCAAAAGGAGTATATGAAATCAACACAAAATCATATTCTGTTTGGAAAATACCAGATTATTTCTACACTTGGTACTGGCAGTTTCGGCACTGTTTATCTTTCCAAGCACATAATTCTTGAGTGCTATCGTGCAATCAAAATCATCCCCAAGACGCATTGCATGACAGACTCTCTGTTGAAAGAAGCACAGCTTCTAAAGACCTTACATCACCCCGGAATTCCATGTTTATATGACATCGAGGAAGATGAGATCGCTTATTATCTCATTGAGGAATACGTGGAAGGTGAATCTTTAGACCAGTTTCTGCTTCATCAAAAACAGATTTCCCAAAATACATTTTTAGAATTTAGCACACAGTTGTGTAATATTTTTCAATATCTGCATACGCTTCATCCGTCTCCAATTCTCTATTTAGATTTAAAACCGGAGCACATTATAGTATGTGGAATGCAGGTAAAGTTAATCGATTTCAACGTGGCAACATTTCTTTCCAATTTGGGAAATATCTCGAATCTTTTTGGGAACGAAGCCTTTAGTGCACCTGAGCTCTTGCTTGGTACACCAAGCCTTCAGTCAGATATCTATAGCCTTGGAAAAATTTTGGATTATCTTTCCGAGTACACAGATGTATCTATCTCTCCCAATATTCACAAACTTATTCAAAAGGCTACATCTGCAGACCTGCAAAAACGTCTTGAAACGGTAGATGTTTTTCTCTCTGCACTGGAAAACGAAAAAATTTTATTCGAACAGCCACAAACTCGTAAAAAAATAGCAGTCTTAGGAAGTCATTCTGGCAGTGGAGCAACCCATATCGCTTTATCGCTCGTTTCGACTTTAAATTATATGGGGTATTCCTGCCTTTATTACGAAAAAGAACCTGGGAATGGTCTACGAACAATTTTTCCCTTTCTTTCTTCTGCCAAAGAAAAGGATGGCTTGATTGCCTACCGCTATTTTAAAGGATTCCCTCTTTATGGACCAGGTGTGTCCATCTCATATGATTCTGTTGCGAAGCTTTTCGTCTATGACTATGGAAACACGATTCCAACGGAGGATATGCATTTTGATACCATGGTATTTGTATGTACCAATGGAATCTGGCGCTGGAAAGAGGCATTCCAAAAATGGGAGTCCATAAAAACACAAGCCTCTCAGAATATTATTATTTGTAACATGGGACAAAAGAATACTATGCACTGCTTTGCAAAGCAGTTTCAACACGAAGTATATCACTATCCTTTTGACAAAAATCCTTTTGTGATTACTCCAGAAAAAGTATCTCTTTTTTCCAAACTATTTCAAATAAAAAGGAGGAACTCTTTATTTTTCCATTTAAGAAACAGGTTTATTCCAAAAAAATAATTGGAGTTGCAAGTGTTGAGCACGGTTTCGGCACAACTCATATTGCTTTAACACTGGCAAACTATATATGCAGTAAATTGGGGATGAAAGCTGCCTATATCGAATTAAACGGGACAAATCACATAAGCTCTCTAAAGAAAAACCGCGACAAGAAGAACTTCTATTATAAGGGGATTACTTTCTTTTCAAATGTCAACGTTACCTCCTTGGCAGAAATCTTGCGACATGATTATCCCTTCTTTATTCTTGATATGGGTATTATAAGTACATATACAGTCCAGGAATTTTTGCGATGCGATAAACCCATTCTTGTATGTAGCCCTTGCGCATGGCGAAATGCAATAACCAAAGAAAAAATAGAAAAAACTTTTAAAAACATATCTTATCAGAATCAAATGACAGTGGTTTTGAATTTATGTGAACGAGAATCCAATTTCCCTATTTTTTGTAAGCATTGTCGTCATGTTTTATTTCCTTATTTACCAAATCCGTTTCAAATTGAAACAAAGCACTTTAGTGCGATTTACCAACTTTTAGAAAGGAAGTAATTTTATGCCGGGATTTATCCTTTCTCCCAAATTGAGCCAATAACCACAATCCGGTTGGAGTCTCAATGTTGCAAAAAGGATGCAAAACTGAATGAAGAAAAAAGAACTCACGATAAGAAGGGCGCCCATCGACGCTCTTCTTATTATTTCCTTAATTTCCGACAATATATTTGAAACTAACTGCATACAATGATATAATTATTATGTATAGGATAAAAGAAATAAGGAAGGATTTATATATGAAATATTTGAAATATTTGACCAAAAAACAACTTCTCCCTATTCTTGCTATTGGTGGACTTATTGTCCTAGTGTTGCTATATATCATAATCTCATCATTGATTGACAAATACACCCCATCAAAAGAACATCAGGATTTAACCGAATACTATGGAATTACAGAAGAAAATCAGGTTGCGATTGCTCTAAATCATACCGTTTTAGATAGCTACGCAACCAAGATAGGGGATCATATTTATCTCGATTACAAATTCGTGCATGATTCCTTAAACAGCCGTTTTTATTGGGATGCCAATGAAAACATTCTTCTTTATACAACCGCCGACGATGTTATCTCTGCCAAAGCAGATGCTACCAGCTACAATATCGGCAAATCTTCTGCAGATTATGGCAGACCTATTGTAAAAGCAACTGCCGATTCCGCATGGATTGATTTGGAATTTGTAAAAAACTATTCCGATTTCACATACAATTGTTTTGATACACCATCCCGTATTGTAATTATAAATGACTGGAAAGAAATCAGCGTCTGCACCCTAAAGGGAGACACTGAAGTTCGTGTGAAAGGTGGCATCAAAAGCCCAATTCTCTCAGATGTAAAAAAAGGCGATGTACTTACTATTTTAGAAAAAGATGACGATTGGACCAAGGTATGTACAGAAGATGGTATCACAGGTTATGTTCGTTCTAATAAAGTTAAGAATTCCGAAACTGTCAAATTAACTAGTGATTTCAAAAAAGAGACTTTTAAACATATTAAAAAAGATAAACCACTGAATTTTCTTTGGCATCCAGTGTATAGCAAAGCTGCCAATAACGAAATCACAGGAATCATTACCAACGTTAAAGGTCTCGATGTAGTCAGCCCATCCTGGTTTAAGCTAAAGGATAACAAAGGTAATCTTTCCAGCTATGCCAGCACAGATTATGTGACCTATTGTCACGATCACGGTGTAGAAGTCTGGGGCATGGTTAAGAATTTAGATTTAGATTCTAAGGATATCGACACCAACTATATCCTGACTCACACTTCAAGTCGTCAAAACCTTGTGAACCAGATTATATCACAAGCATTACAATACAACTTAGATGGCATAAATATCGATTTTGAAAAAATTGATTATGCAAAAATTGGAGATGCCTACATTCAGTTCCTTCGTGAGCTTTCTATCAAATGCGAAAACAATGACATAATTCTTTCTACCGCAGTTATGGTGCCAGAATCTTATAATAGAGTTTACAGTTATTCCGAACAAGCCTATTTTGTTGATTATATCTGTCTTATGGCTTATGACCAGCATACAGATCAGAAATCTGGCGAAGGCTCTGTGGCTTCTCTTGACTGGGTAGAGAAACATGTGAAAAAATCCTTAGAACATGGCATTGCTCCAGACCAGTTGCTTTTAGGCATCCCATTCTTTACCAAGCTTTGGGACTTGACACCTACCTCCGATGATGAAGGAGCAGATATCAATTATTTAATCGGCTATGAAAATCTTAGACTTAGCCTTGCTAAGAACTGGATGAACAACAATATTTCAAATCCTGTCTGGCTAGAAGATGCAGGACAGTATTATGGTGAGATTGAGAAAAACGGTGTTATCTACAAGATGTGGTTAGAAGACGAAGCTTCCATTGAGCAGAAGTTGAAACTAATGCAAAAGTATAAGCTCGCTGGTGCTGCCTTCTGGAGTAGCGACTTAGACAACAACTCTATTTGGGAAGTTGTTATTAAATATATTAACTAATCAACATAAACTTAAAAATTTGGCATAAGATATACCAATTGTACGTATCAAAAGGTAGCTCTTATGCCAAAATTTTTTTATGGAATTATCCTTTCTGTTGTTTTACTTTTATTAATCTATACCTTTACCAAACCGTCAGATAAGAACCTTTCTTCTACCGAAAATCCTACAGTCACCGAAAGTCAACAATCGGAAACTCCATCCAAAAATACCGTCATTGTTTTGGATGCTGGGCATGGTGGTTTTGACCCTGGAAAGGTCGGTGTAAATGGTGCGTTAGAAAAGGACATCAATCTCTCCATTGTTATGAAACTAAAAGACCTTTTGGAAGAAGAGGGCTTTACCATTTATCTTACCCGAGACAAAGATGCTCTTCTTGGTCCTGCAAACTCTACCACGAAGAAAAAAGATGATATGATTGCACGTATCAATATGATCACTGAACTAAATCCGTACTTTACAATCAGTATCCATCAAAACAGCTTTACCGATCCTTCCTCAAGCGGGCCACAGGTCTTTTATTACAAAGACTCTGAAGAAAGCGCTACTATGGCACAGGTAATTCAGGATGTTCTAAACACGCAACTGTCCCCTACCAAAAAACGGGATCCACAGGCAAATGCCAATTACTATCTGTTAACAAGAATACCCACACCTACGGTTATCGTAGAATGTGGGTTCTTAAGTAATCCTAATGAAGCTGAACTTCTTACACAGGATGAATATCAGTCTAGCGTCGCCAAGGCAATTTTTCTTGGAATTTTGTCTTATTATGAAGCCTCTACATCAAATCAGACACCGTCTGAATAACACTTTCCGCAATATGATAAAGGCGCTTTGTCTGAACAGGAGTTGCTTCTCCTCGTTCAGACAGCGTATTCTTTTCAAATTGCCATGCAGAAAGATTCTCTACGCGTGTAACCGTGACGTCAATTGCTTCCTCTGTTCCTTCCTGCATTCTGCCAATAAGCTGACTTAAATTCTCAGCTAAATACTGTCTGGTTTCTTCATCTGTTGTAGCAATGACACCTGAGATGCCATTTTCTTTTGCTTCAAAAGATGCAGCAACCTTTTCCATAAGTGCTCCGCGGAAGAAGATATCTACCAATCCTTTATCAGCCTTACCGCGTACAATTTTTAAACTGATACCAGTTACACTATCACCGGTTTCCACTGGTACCAAAAAGCTCTCTTCCTTCGCCTTTTGATTGCAAAGATAAAATTGCTGACTCATGAGACGTAAGTCCTGTAAGTCTTTTGCACTAATGGTTTCATTTTCTATAATCATAGTCTGCATTACGCGTTCCGCAACTTCAGCAAGTGTTGCTTGTGCTTTTGCCATTTCTTCTGGAGTTTTTACTGCTTCTCCAAAATCTTCTAATACCTGTGCCTTTAAGTCCGCAATCATCTCCTGATAATCTGCACTTTTGCCCTGTGTATCAAATAGTTTCTCAAACGCATTGCTTGGATTGTTTAGCAAACGAGCAACTGATAATACATTTCTAGCACTATTCTTCATATCATATTTTTCTAAAAATGCATACACATCATCCGATGCCTCTAAAACACCAGCATATTCCTGTATTAAATTGCTATGATACTGCTGCTCTAATGCTACGCTTTCCTCGGACTGCACCTGCTTTTGTAAGCTTTCCAATAACTGTTCCGGCGTCATTTCTTCCCAATGATCCAACTGTTGCAAGCTCTCAGGAGATAATAAATCAGCCACTTCCTTCATACAGTTTGACTGGAAGGACGACATAATCTGCGCATCAATACGTGGGCCTTTTGCAGTTGCTTTAGCTCCTGCAAAATCATCATCTATACGATAGTCGACATCTTTCTTAGCAGAGCGCATCGCAGTTAAAAGATTACGCATTGTGACATCTGCCCCCTGATTTAATAAAGCACCTATAGCTGCGCCATCTGTTTTTTCTACCTGGGCAATCAATCGGTAGATTCCAATATAGCTATCTCTTTCTTCCGAGGAAATTTCTTTGTTTTGCTCTAATTTCCAAAGGAATTTGCTAAAACGCTCCTGTTCTTTCTCTCCTGTTTCTGCCTGCATAGTCTCAACGACCTGATTCAACTGACCAATCTCCATATCCAAAGGATTTTTTCCTTCTCGAATCAGTTCTAAGGTCATAGCAGGTGTGAGATTACGGAACAACTTCTGCATCTTTACATCTATGTCTTTTATCTTTGTTATATTTTCACTTGTAATCTCAGTCTGATTATATGCTAAAATTCGAACAGCTCTCTGATTAAATTCCGTTTTATCCAAATCCAAATCTGTGAGAATATCATCTACATTTGCAAATGCCTTCTGTATAGAATCCCCCATATCTTTACGAGGTGCAGTCCAAAGGGTTTCATAGCTTTGTAATGCTGCATCCATAGAAGTCTTTAAGGCGTTTCCTGTGTGATGTAAAGT
The DNA here is from genome assembly GCA_045530745.1 of Agathobacter sp. Taxonomy (GTDB): domain Bacteria; phylum Bacillota; class Clostridia; order Lachnospirales; family Lachnospiraceae; genus Roseburia. Next base: position 10,928 of record JAZSCQ010000007.1, on the reverse strand, counting down.
AGTAATGGTTTCACTATCAGAACTTAAATCTAATACATAAGCGGGCTGGAATTTTAATTCTTCTACATATTGAGTTGTAGCTGCAAAAATTTCTACTTTTTCTTCTGTTGGTTCAATTCCATTCTGATTCATCAAATCCTTGTAATACTGATTTTCCAAATCTTTTAGGTTCTCTACCACCTGTTCCAATGGTTTGGTATCAATTGAGATTCCTCTCTTTAACAATGCATAATTTGCCTCTGTCGTCATAGCAAGACGTGTTTCCTCTAACTGACGTTTTGCAGTTACAAAGGTAATATTTGTGGTCATCTCTAACTGAATAGATACTTCTTCTCTTTCACCTCTATTAGAGATGGCTGTCTGTAGGCTCTCTACAGAAATTGTAAGCTGTTGCTCTACACAATATGCAACATCCATATCCTTTGCTTCCATAATAGTATCAAAAGCGTTTTTTGCTCTATCTTCATACGAAAAACCATCCATAAGCAGAGCATCCATTGGTCTTCTTCCATCACGAATTGCTTCCATAATACGTGCAATCACCTGCTGCATATCCAGACCATTCCCATTTTCTTTGGCCAGCTTCTGAGACAATCCATTTAACCCATCTAAATATCTTAAATTCGATACGGTCAATCCAACATTTTTCTCAATCAACCACTGACAAATTTTTTTAGATTCCTCTGAAACACTAAGTCCTGCAGATTTTATAATCTGCTCCATCTGCTTTTCTAATCCAGTAAAATCGATCTGCTGATTGCTCTGTGTTTGTACCCCACTATGAGCTGCCATATAAATATTCTGAATCGTTGGCTCCCAATTGTTTTTGAGTAAATATTCTTTTGCTGCATCAGAAATAGGCAACATTTCTTCTGCTGCCTGATAAGCCTTTACACTTTCTGTAAGATTTGCTTTTGTTACTGGCAGGTCTGCCTGTTTCAACGCCGCTTCCATCTGTGCTGCCACCGCTGGATCCCCAGTAATTTCCTCTAATTCTGCTGCACTTAATTCATCTCCATAAATAGAAATATCTACTCCTGCTTTTGCAAGCACAGCTTTGATTTTATCTGTAACTGTAACAATCGTATGACTATCTGCATCCATGCAATCAAAACCATCTTTTGACATCTCTTCTAAATCAGCTGATGATGCTGTATTTGAAACCACAATCATCTGATTTTTTCGATTACTTGCAGACATATCCATCTGTGTGTCTAACTGTTCTACTACGGATTCTTCTTCCTTTGCTTCTGGTTTCTGGTATACTGCATTTGGCATGTAAAAGCTTCCACCCTCTGCCATACGATAGGTTTCATGCATTTTTCCATACTCTATAATGCTATTTCCTTCCTGTACCCTGTCAGCCGGTGACATTCTTCCCTTGTCTAAAGAAGAAGCAGATGTATAATTTTCTATCTGTTTTGTTTGATCTATGAACATGTAAAACTCCTCGTCAAAATCTTTACTGATATATATATCGACAGAATCTGTAAAATCTAAACCAAGCAAATAAAAAAGCCTCTCCTTGTGAAAAACTCTTCACAAAAAGAGGCTTCTTTTACTCTGCCTTAAATATTAGAATTTAAATACTGCAACACCGTATGGTGCAAGTGGATATGCAAATGAGAATGGTTTGCCATCACATTCTGATTTTTCAGCCTTGTATGCATCTGGTCTTGCTGTTTCATCTGTTCCATTGAACTGTTTATCTTCACTGTTTAAGATAAGCTTATATGATTTCTTCTTTGGAACACCAACGCGGTAATCATCTCTAGCCATTGGAGTCATATTGATTACAAAGAGAAGATTATTCTTTCCATCTTTGCTCTTACGGATAAAGCTAAAGATACTACGATCTCTATCATCAGCATTTACCCATTCAAAACCAGCCCAGCTATGATCTAATTCATACATACATTTATTTTTCTGGTAAATATGTAACAGCGCTTTCATCCAATCCTGAACCTTTTTATGGTCTGGATTCTGGAGTAAGTACCAGTCTAATTCTCTTGCTTCACTCCATTCCTGAGCCTGAGCAAATTCCTGACCCATGAAAAGAAGTTTCTTTCCAGAGTGACCCATCATATATGCATATGCACACATAAGGTTTTTGAACTTATCAACTTCATAACCTGGCATCTTATTGAGTAATGAGCATTTCAAATGTACTACTTCGTCATGTGACAATGTAAGTACATATTTTTCACTTTCATTATAACTCATAGCAAATGTCATAAGATTATGATTATCTCTACGGAAATATGGGTCTAATTTCATATAGCTTAAGAAGTCATGCATCCATCCCATGTTCCATTTGAATGTAAAGTTCAATCCGCCATCTTCTGCTTTTGCAGTAATCTTTGGCCAAGCGGTAGATTCTTCTGCAACCATGAATGAGCCAGGATTTCTTCTGGTAACTAATGTATTGATGTGCTTGAAGAATTCAATTGCTTCTAAGTTTTCGTTTCCACCATACTGGTTAGCAACCCACTGTCCATCGTTCTTACCATAGTCAAGGTAAAGCATAGATGCAACTGCGTCTACACGAAGACCATCGATATGGAAATGTTCAACCCACATCAATGCGCTACCAATGAGGAAGTTCTTTACTTCTGTCTTGCTGTAATCAAAAATCTTGGTTCCCCAGTCTGGATGTTCACCCTTACGAGTATCCGCATATTCATATGTAGGTGTTCCATCAAACATTGCTAAACCATGGGCATCTCTTGGGAAGTGAGCTGGTACCCAGTCAAGGATAACACCAATTTTATTCTTATGGAATTCATTTACCAGGTAAGCAAAATCTTCTGGTGTACCATAACGTGATGTTGGCGCATAATAACCAGTTACCTGATAACCCCAAGAACCATCAAATGGATACTCAGATACACCCATGAGCTCTACATGTGTATATCCCATATCTTTTACATATTTTACAAGAGTTTTTGCTAACTCACGATAGCTATAATATGCTTCTGTTTCATCTGCCCTGTCTGGATGACGCATCCATGATCCAAGATGTACTTCATAAATTGCCATTGGCTGAGAAATAACATCTTCATCCGTCATTTCTGCACGTTTCTTCATCCAAGCATCATCTGTCCATTTGATATTGTTAATATCTACTACGATAGATGCGGTATCAGGACGAACCTGTGTATAATTTCCGTAAGGGTCAGACTTATAGTGTTTACTTCCGTCTTTCGCAATAATAAGGTATTTGTACAATGTACCTAATCCTGCTTCTGGTACAAATAATTCATATACCCCCATAGAAGTTGGCTCTACACGATACATTTCATGAGAGTGTTCATTCCAGCCATTAAAGTCCCCAATTACATATACTCTGCTGGCATTTGGCGCCCATACATCAAAACAAACACCCTTTTTATCCTTTTCGGCCACATAATGTGCACCCAATTTACGATAGATATCGTAATGTGTTCCCTGCCCAAACAGGTAACTGTCCATTTCTGTAAAATAACTCATACGCTCCTCCATTTAATCAAAATCTTTTTCTGTCAGCACGATTTTATCGTCATCGGTATATCTTTTTGCTGTCAGTATATTAAAAGCCTTACGGATGCCACCGTTTGCTTCACGTTCAATTGCTTCATCAATAATCTCTTTTACTTCAACCAATGTAGTTTCCTGGTCGAGCTTTTCGATACTGCTGATTCGATTGTGTAATGCTAATATCGCCATTTCTTCAATCTCATATCCAAGCTCGTGAGCATACGACTGAGCAAAGACTACTAACTCATCGTTGGTAAAAATTGGTACTGTAACCGCCTCTGTGAATTTCTTTGCAAATCCATCATCTGCAGCAAGAGCCTTTTTGATACCGATTGCGGAATCCTCTAGAATTACAAGTATTCCACTATCATCCTGCTCTAATAAAAGTGATAAGGTTACTGCTGTTGTACGCTCAAGCTCTCCTGCTCTCTCAATTATGAGACAGCCGCCTTCCACCTTCTTTAAAAGCTGATTTACATCTTTTTTATTTAAGGCCTCTGCATCTATTTTCCCAATTCTGCCATTTGGTCGACCACATTCCATCTGAAGCACTTTTACAATACTCGTTGCAAGAACTGTCTTTCCACATCCCTGACTGCCCTGAATAATTAAATTGCCTGCTGTTGGATTTGCGGTTCCTTTTAACTTGGCAACTACACCCGCAAGTGCTTTACACAGCTGCTTCTCCATCCCTTTTACTGGCATGAAGTAAGAGAAAATTGCTTTCTGCTCCTCACTTAAAGATAACGGCTTTGGTCTGTTTGCCTCATCCTCTTTTGATACGAGTGGACTTTCCTGCTCTTCTAAATCTTTTATCATCATTTTATCAAAAACTGACGTATTGCTAAGTGAGCGAATTTGTTCTCCAAGCGAAATCTTCTCGTCAACCGTTGTCTCTTCTACCAGAGTATCACTAGATGCAGCTAATATCTGCTCTGAGAAGGTTAACGTAGGCTCTTCCTCTACTACGGTTTCTGACTCATCACCTATCGTATCTACATAAATGTTCTCATCTATTGTAATTTCTGGTATTGCAGAAATCTCTGGATTTACAGATTCTTCCGGTACAGCCTGTACTTCCTGTTCTGTGCAAGTGTCCTGGCTTGTAGCTACTATATCACTTTTTTCAAGAATTGATTTTGGTATCTCTGGAAGTCTCTGTGTAAGTCCTTTGATATGATTATCTATTTCTTCCGTTTCTGTATTAAGACGGGAAATCTCTTTATCTAAAATAGAATTCATGCTTTCAAAAAGCATTCCTGCTTCGATGACTTCCTCCTGGGTAACAGAATCTAATCCTGCCTTTGGTGCAACCACCGCTTCAATTTTTGGAATCACATCATTAAGGCGATCCATAATATCTTCAGCTTCCTGCAATGCACGGGCTTTGGCTGATTCTAGTTTTCTCTGCTCAGCTTCATACAAAGCTGCTTCTGCTGCTCTTTTTGTTTTTTCCCATTCCTCTAATACATCGGAAATTGTCATCTGTCCTGTAATTTGCTGCTCTAACTGTGCTTTTTCTTTCATTACAAGACTAATCTGTCCATCCGATTCTTCTCCAAGTAATTCTTGGAAATTTATCTTGAGAGAACCATCAATTTCTTCATCTGTCTCAATGTGAACTGCACCTTCTTTTGCGGCCAGCTCTTCTTCTGTTGGAAGCTGTAAATAAGGTATTTCTTCTGCAATCTTCTTGATATTGTCCATGGTATCTACAACAGTTTCTTTTTCTGTAGCTTGTAAAATCTGCTGCATACCTTTTACAATTTCTTCCTGAAGATTTGTCGTATTAAATCGACTCGTATTCAAGGTAATCTGTGGAATTGCAACTGGTTCATGTACATATTCGCCAGCACGTTCCATTTCTTTTGCGCCAATTACAGTCTTTCCTTCTTTTTCATGTCGGAACTGTTTATACTTATCTTCCTGTGACTTGGTAAGTGGCTGATAAAGCATCTTAAGCTCCAATGCTCTCTCTACGTATGGTCCATCACCAAACCATAATATCAATTCATCACATGCGTCAATGCACTTATCTACCATACCCACTTTATGATAAAGGTATGCAAGTTCAAATGCCCATTCTTCTGTATATTCCTTATCCTTGAATTCTTCCAAAATCGGAATCAATTCCAAGTGCGATGCACCTTGTGCCTTTTTGATATTGTAGCGCAATGCATATTTCTGATTATCATGAGGTGCAATATCTACAAATTCATCGTAATACTCTTGCGCACCCTCAAAATCCTGCATCTTAATAGCAATTTCCGCTAAACGATATATAATCGTTCTACCAATTGGAGAACGATCATATGCATTTAAGAGAATTTCTCTAGCATCCTCATATCGTTCTACTTTTTCATATATTTCACCGGCCTTAACCAAGGCATTGACATTTTTTATTTTATTCCAATTAATAGAATCTGCGACCTCTGCTGCATCTTCAAATTTATTCTCTGCAACAAAGTTTTTCATCTGATCCAATTTTAAATTGTATTCATATTTATCCAATGGTGCCACCTCTAATAATAGTTAGACTAATCTAGTTTTAGTTTATCATAGACCATCAAAATAAACAATAAAAAATACACCAAACTCATAGGTTTTTCCTATAAGTCTGGTGTATTCATTCTACTCTTTTTCATATCTCATCTCTTTGGTGCTTTCATCTATTTCAACCAATTCTACATACTTCTCTGTTTCTGTAGAAAGCTGCTTCTCTTTCATACGATAAATGAGAATTTGCTGAATAATATAATAGATAACCGCGAATACTGGCACACCGAAAAGCATACCAAAGAATCCAAATAATCCACCCGCAATTGAAATGGAAGTCAAAATCCAAAATGCAGATATTCCTATTGTATCACCCAAAATCTTTGGACCAATAATGTTTCCGTCAATCTGCTGTAAAATCAAAATAAAGATTGCTAAATATAGAGCATGAATTGGACTTTGAATCAATACCAATGCTACGGAAGGAATTGCACCAATAAATGGACCAAAGAAAGGAATTACATTTGTAACACCAATAATAAAAGCTACCAACAGTGCACTTGGTGTCTGCATTAAGAGACAACCAATGTATGCAATTACTCCAATAATAGCTGAATCGATGATCTTTCCAATTACGAATCCGCCAAATATTTCATTTGATTTGCGAATGGTTTCAACGATTACATTTCCTTTCTTTGCAGGGAAAATAGCATAAATAATTTTTTTGCTTTGGCCTACTAAAGTTTCCTCAATGCCCATTACATATGTCATTGCAACAATACCAATTAAAAAGTTCAAAAACGTTTTTCCAACAGACAATACTCCAGATGTAATCTGTGATATGTACTGTTGCGCCAATGGTAAAATTTCTGTTTTTGCCCATTCTTTCATTTCCGAGGTAAATTGATTAATCGCATCTCCAATAAAACGAGCTACCTCTGTGTCTGCAAGACCACTATCCGAAATCCATTTTACAAAAGATTCTACATAGCTTGGCATTGCATCTATCAATCCTTTAATACTAGTAAACAAGGCTGGTCCTAAACTCATAATCAGAACCCCAATTATTACAAGCAAAAATACAATTGCTCCGAAAATCCCAACCGTCTTTGCGAGATTTTTTGCCTTATCCTCCTTTACCTTTTGGGAAATCAAGAATTTGCAAACGGGTTTCTCTATAAAATCCTTTACTGGCATTAATAAATATGCCAGCGCTAAACCAATAATAACTGGCTCCGCAGAGTCTACAATTATCCCTATTACTTTTGAGATCTCATCCCATCGATACAAAATAAAGAAAAAAGTAATACACGCAGCTATTGTTAAAAACGCAGTAAATCCTAATCTAAAATAATGTCTCCAAGAATGATAGTTTTTCTTTTTTTCTACTAATGTAGTTTTTTCCTGCTCTGACACAACGTTCTCCTATCCCCTGTAATAGTTAATCAAACAACCTTTTAAGATAATATCTTTTTCATCTGGTGTAAGCTCTGCCATCTTAAGTGTAAACTGCTCTAATCCATCATTTTTTACAACAAAAGCCGTAAATTCTGTTTTTCCTTCTTCAATAGCAGACTGAATTTCTGGAATAAACAAATAATCCAGATTCTCAAATGGCAATTCACCTTCATCAATAATAAATGGAAGCATGCCCCAGTTAATTAAATTTGAACGATATCTCTTAGTCGCATATTCATTTGCGATATTTGCCCATCCGCCAAGTACCTTCTGGCAGGATGCAGCCTGTTCACGCGCAGAACCATCCCCTGGTTTTACAGCAAAAATTGTACTACCAAAGCCGATATTACCCTTTCCAACTTCAGGGAACTGTTTTTGAATTGTTTCCATTACAGGTTTCAATTCTTCTACCACCTCTAATGGACAGCTATTTGCTTCCACGGCTTTTTGTGCTTTCTGAATTTCCTTTGCACGACTTACATACATTGGGTCTTTTCTAGAAAGTGCAAACTCTGCAAGTCCCAATGGATTTGAACGGAACGAAGATGTCTCACCTGATGGAATAAGCTCATCGGTTGTAGTAACAGGATCATGAATTTCGGAAACCACTTTAAGCACAAGGTTCTGTGGCAATGCACTCATCGCTGGCCAGTCCTTGATATTTGGACCAAAATGAATTTCTACCTCAGGATTTGCTTCACCCTTGCTATCAAATACTCTATTTTCATAAATAGACTTATCAAAATAATATTTTGGTTTTGTATAATTTACATCTATATCTGTCGCTGCTGTTAAATATCCCTTATTTGCTGCTGTTGCTGCAATTGAACGAGCATCCATAAGTGCAACAGATGAAATCTGTCCATTCTGTACCTTTGAACCTTCACGATTTGGGAAGTTTCTTGTTGAATGACGAATAGAAAATGCATTATTTGCAGGTGTATCTCCAGCACCAAAGCAAGGACCGCAGAATGCTGTTTTTACAACTGCACCCGATGCCATAAGCTTAGCAACCGCTCCATTCTTTACAAGCTCCATATAAACTGGTGTTGAAGCAGGATATACACTCAATGTAAATTCATCAGCCCCGATGGAATTGCCATTTAAAATATCTGCTGCATCACAAATATTTTCAAATCCACCACCTGCACAACCGGCAATGATACCCTGGTCTACATATAATTTACCATTTCTTACTTTGCTCTTTAAGTCAAGTTTTACTTTACCATCAAAGCTTACCTCTGCACGTTTTTCACAATCATCGAGAATATCCATAAGATTAGCGTTTAACTCATCGATTGTGTACACGTTACTTGGATGGAATGGCATTGCAATCATTGGTCTGATTTCACTTAAATCGATTTCAATAAAGCTATCATAATATGCTACTTCGCCTGGGTTTAATTCCTTATATTCTTCTTCTCTTCCATGGATTTCATAGAATTCCTCTACCTTACTATCCGTTTTCCAGATAGAAGAAAGACAGGTTGTTTCGGTTGTCATAACATCTACACCTATACGGAAATCTACGCTTAAGTTATCCACGCCAGGTCCTACAAATTCCATAACCTTGTTCTTTACGAAGCCATTTCCAAATACTTCGCCAATAATTGCAAGCGCTACGTCCTGTGGGCCTACGCCAATAATTGGCTTTCCTGTAAGATAAATGCCCACTACTTCAGGTCTATCAATATCGTATGTTTTGTTTAATAACTGTTTTACAAGCTCTGGTCCACCTTCGCCAACTGCCATTGTACCCAATGCACCATAGCGTGTATGTGAATCGGAACCTAAAATCATCTTACCACCGCCTGCAAGCATTTCTCTGGCAAACTGATGTATAACCGCCTGATGTGGTGGTACATAAACTCCGCCATATTTCTTAGCACATGTAAGTCCAAACATATGGTCATCTTCGTTGATTGTTCCACCTACTGCACATAAACTATTGTGACAATTGGTAAGTACATAAGGCATTGGGAATTTTTCTAATCCTGATGCACGAGCTGTCTGTATAATACCAACAAATGTAATATCATGTGAAGTCAGTTTATCAAATTTAATCTGGAGCTTATCCATATTTCCAGATGTATTATGTTCTTTTAAAATTCCATAAGCAATGGTATTCTCTTTTGCTTCTTCCTTTGAAACAACTCTACCTACTTTAGAAGCTACTGCTTCTTTAGCATCTGCAGCCTCAATAACTATTTCTTCTCCATGTACCAAATAGGCACCCTGCTTATATAATTTCATCAGCTAGTCCTCCTATTTCCTTTCTATCCTAAAAATTTATTTTTTACCTGCTGTAAAACCTTTTAACATATTTTGGAATCGTTCTCCTTTTTCCTTGGATACCTTTGCTCTATTTTCAATCTCTTTACCTTCTTTCCACTGAAAATAATCTGCATCCAAATCAACCTTAATATCTACTGTCGCAGTGTCCATTTTATCTTCTAAAACTTCATCCTGCGTATTATCATCTACGAAAATACCCATTTTTTCAAAATATTCCTGGTTAATTTTTATCTCGGTCTGACGATTTGCGTATATATTACTTTCTCTTTCTTCTACAGGTTTACCATTTTCTTTTTGTCTTCTAATTTCACGATTACGCTCTTCTATAAGTTTTAGGTACTTCTCTGTATCAACCAAATCCTGAAGAGTTGCTTTTAATTCTAACTGATTACTCTTAATCAGTTTCTCCTGTTCTTTCAACTCGAAATTCATTTTTCTATAAATCTCAGCAATCGATTCATCAGCCTCTTTCATAATTTCCTGTACACGATTTAAAGCTTCATCCGTATACATAACAGATGCAGCATACACATCCTCTGCTTTACGACTTGCATTCCAAACGATTTCATCACCTTTTTTCTGAAATTCTCGGGTTGCTCTATCTCTGCTCTGTTGTGTCAGCTCATACTCATCCATGATATCATACATAGATTTATTCAACTGAGCTAACAAATCCAACATTTCCTGTTTATCCACAATTACTTTGCTTGGCTCCTTTGCATATACTTCACTTTTTGAAAGCAATACATGCAAACTTCTCAAAATTTTCTCTGTATTATCCTGTGCGCTCATTCCTGATTCCTGCCTATTCTAATATCACACTCTAATTATACTTTAATATAATTTTTTTTCTACTATTTTCTTTGTATTTCATTATATAACAATATCATATTTTCTATCAATAAAAGATATAGTAAAAAAGCTCTCTAAGAAAACTTAGAGAGCTTAGAGGCGACAATCGGATTTGAACCGATGATAAGGGTGTTGCAGACCCGTGCCTTACCACTTGGCTATGTCGCCATATGACTCCTACGGGAATCGAACCCGTGTTACCGCCGTGAAAGGGCGATGTCTTAACCGCTTGACCAAGGAGCCTCTTATTTAATTACGCTTCTTAAGCGAACTCCCCAAGTAGGACTTGAACCTACGACACTTCGGTTAAC
>JAZSCQ010000014.1:0-29760 GCA_045530745.1 Agathobacter sp. | reverse complement strand
GAAAGACATAAATAATCATAGAAGAAGAAAGCGTGATTTTTAGAAATATAGAGTTTTTCTTAACGAGAGGAATTTACAAAAATATATAGTGGCATATGCATTTTGAAATACTAAGAAAGGCTGCCACAAATTTATATTTGTAGCAGCCAATCGCATTATTCACCAACGTTTTTATTTGTAAGTGTTGTCCATAAAAGCTTTGCTTTGGACACTTTTTCCATACGGATATCTCCTTCACCAAAACGAACAACTTCCTTCTGTCCTGGTTTTGCAGCTTTCCATTCTACAAGGCCTTCCCCATTTGGATTGCCTGTTTTCGCAAAGTTGCAGAGATAACTAGACATTGCATCTGAAATTGCATAGTCTTTTTCTTCGAATGGTCTCCAGCCGTTCTTTAAGGTACCAAACCAATACCAAAGATCACTAGAATGCCATGCTCCATTATCGTCTCCTGGAAGCTGACGATCAAAGAACCAGCAGAATGCCTTTTTCTGCTTGTCACAGAAATCTTTTGCCATAGGGAAAATAAAGAAAGGCATCATATCTTCACTTGTTGCGCCAAGCATATATGGAATGTCTTTTACATCACCATCATTTAATGCTGTAAGCGGACTCTTCGTAAGAAGTTTTCCATCTACACATGGGCTTGCAACCATCGCATATTTTGGACTTTCTTTTTTCAGTTTCTGCCAAGCAGCAAAAATCTTTTCTGGTTCAACCTGTAAGAACTCATCCAAATCCTTACATCCTGCTTCTGTTACGACTCTTTCCCAGAATTCATATCTGTCTTCATGTGTCTGTGCACTATCCATAAGTTTGTGTGCACCACCACCACTACTCATAACAGCCTGATGGAAAAGGCCATTGGTAAGTGGACTGATACAGTGCTGCATGGTACTCATCGCACCTGCACTCTGTCCCATTATTGTTACATTTGCAGGATCACCACCAAACGCAGCGATATTGTGCTGAACCCACTGCATTGCCATCATCTGGTCATAAAGGCCATAGTTACCTGTATGTCCATCTCTTTCTGCAAGACCTGGTAAACACATAAAGCCCATAGGTCCAAGACGATAGTTACATGTTACAGCAACTACTCCTTTGCTTGCCCATACTGGTCCATCAAAGTGTTTTTCATGTCCACAGCCACCTGTATATCCACCTCCATGGATGTAGAAAAGAACTGGAAGCTTGCTGTCTGGTGTAGCATCTTCTGGCACCCATACATTTAAGAACAAGCAGTCCTCGCTATAGGTATAAGTAGCACCTTTACGGAATTCATAATAATAAAATACTTTTTCAATTACAGTTTCTTCATCATAAAATGCACGTGGCTGGTAGCTGCAGTTACCATATTCACTTGCATCATACACACCATCCCAGCTGGTTACCTCTACTGGATATTCCCATCTGCCTGCTGTCGCATAACGGATGCCCTTGTAAGCAGTAACACCTGGCCACTGACATGTGGTCCCTTGAATTTGTCCGCATGGAATTGTAATTGTTTTTAACATATCTATTCTCCTAAACTATTTTCTACGATTGTATGCACTTGGCATCCAAGGATACTTTTCTTCATTTTCTAAGCCATAGGCTTCTAACTTCTGCATCTGTTCCACTACATGGGGCATATCCATGCGCTCTACCATCCTACAGATTGCATCTTCACCAATAGCTGCCATCTTGTCACGTGTTTCGATATCTGGAATATCTGGTGTAGGCATGTGATCGGAATTTTCACCAAAGCAATATCCAATAGCCGCACTCTGGTATCCAAGCCCAAATAAATCATTAAACTGTGCACAAGACTGCTGCTTTAATTCTCCATACCCTGTTACAAGTGGCACATCATCAATACGATTCATAATCTTGTATGCGCCTACTGTAATATCATGGAACACGGAAAAGTCTTTGAACAAATCCTGATTTTTTCCCATCTGCATCATAGAATCCATGTATAAAATAGGCACGCCTGTTTCATCATAGAAGTCACGAACCATAGGACAAACTGTCATATGCGCTGGTCCATGGAAGCTGATATATACCTGACGCTTGAAACCAAGTCGAAGCAGACTTCTTGCTATTGCTCCAAGGTAATCAATTCCATCACGGATAGAAACCTGAACTGTTCCCCTGCCAGAACCCGTTGCGCCAGCATAAAAGTATGGAAGTCCTGTGAGAACAAGTCCATCACAGGCTTCAGCCATCTTAAGTGCAAAGGCTTCACTGATTACCGTTTCACAGTCCAATGGAAAGCCCCCATGCATTTCCACAGTTCCCACTGGAACAATAATAATATCATTTCTCTTTAAATACTCCTGGACCTCCGAATTTAACATTTTTGGTAAAATTCTTGTACGCATATCACCCATAATTTTCTCCTCCTAAAAACTACTTTGAGATTGATAAAAATAGGTGGTAGAGTTTTCCACCCTACCACCTACTAAAATCTAATACATTATTCTGCTTTTCCAGCTTTAAATGCTGCCATTTTTTCACGAGTTTCTGGTGTAATATTCCATACGAACTTAAATGCAGCCCAAGAACCAAGTGCGAAAATACCTGGCAATAATACACATAATACTTTAATACCAAAGATAACAGTTGCAGTCTGTACTGCAACACCTGATACATAACCTGTAAGTGCAAGCATTGCAAGAGCTGAAGATGTACCAATTGTATTACCAATACGACGTGTTAAGTTGAATGTACCATAGATAGAACCTTCTGTACGTTTTCCTGTAACATATTCATTGTAGTCAATTGCTTCACCAACAAGTCCCCACTGGAAGATAACCGACATACTTGAGAAACCTGTAGCCAAACCACTCCATACGATATGTACCCATGGATTTACATCCATAATACAGTGAAGTCCGAATAATGAACCAAACAATGCAATACTTAATAATAATCCAAGACGAATCATTTTTTCCAAACCGAGTTTTCTAGCAGCCCATGGTCCAAACACATAGAAAATGAGACCCATTGGAGCAGAAACAACCGTTGCCATAGCTAATAAATCATATCTACCGAATACGTCTTTGTACATATATACACTAAGAGCGCTTGCAAGATTCTGCATTGTACACATACAGATACCATGGATACAAAGAGCTACGAATGGACGATTCACTCTAAATACATTGAAAATATCTGTCATTTTGATATTGTCAGCTACTTCAGCTGGTGTTTCTGAAATATTACGTTCCTCTGTTAAGAAGTAGTGACCGAAACACATTACAGCACCAATAGCCGCACAAACAGTTGCAGCAATACTATAACCAGTTGCAGAACCCTTGAATGCTTCAAGAATCATTGGGAAGACCATCATTGGAATCATGTTACCAACCATAGAACCAAAGCCACGTGCAGAAGAAAGAGCAGCTCTTTCACCATCTGTATTTGCCATTGCTGATAATAAAGAACCCATTGGAATGTTAAACATTGTATAACCAGCTTCGTATGCAAGCTTTAATACGAATAACATTGCGATAGATGCAATACCATCAACCAATGCTGGTACTGTAAATAATAATGCAAAACAAATTGCAACGATTGGTGTTGCACGGAATAACCAAGGACGGAATTTGCCTTTTGGATTTTTGTTCTTAGCAAACATCTTATCCATCAAAGCTCCCATCATTGGGTCATTTACTGCATCCCAAATGTTCCAAATTAAAACGATAATTGCAAGTACACCTGCTGGAATAGCAAGAATGTCTGTACAGTATGAACTGAAAATACCTGTCATAAGTGCAAATGTCATACATCCGCCGGCATCTCCCATACCATAACCAATTTTGTGTTTCATGGTTAAGGTTTCATTTGTTGTTGTCTTTGCCATAACTCTTTCTCCTTTTCTCCTTAGCAATTTATTAATATTTCATGATACACTTATCTTACAATAAAATTTTCGCAATTTTAATTGCTATTATCTCAAAAAACATTGCAAATATCTCAGCATAGTTTTATAATTTATTTATATTTACCAAATCTAAGGGAGTAAAACTGTGAAATTACACGAAGTACACCTCATATCCGAATTATACAATAAAAACCCAGCTACAGTTCACGAAGAACTGTTAAATAATGGAATCAATCTTTCCACTATTTATCAGGAACTGGAAATGAGTTCTCGATTCGTGGATACACATATGGATATTAGCTTTGGAGACATTCCTGTCAACCTACACAGCCACAATTATTATGAGATTGTTTATGTGCTTAGCAATAGTGGCACGCAATATCTGGTTGGAACTAAACGTTATCTGCTACAGCGTGGCGATATCATCATCGTCCCACCTGGCATCGGTCATAAGCCACTGTTTCCACCCGAGCTTGCCGAACCCTACAAGCGTATCGTACTTTGGGTTAGCAATGATTTTGTAGACAGTGCGAAGCTGATATATGCAGACTATAATCCACCATTTCTCAACCAGGTTCTTCTACTTCGAACAGCGGGTACCCCTTGGGAATCCATCGGACAATATTTCCACACAGGGCTTAAAGAAGCGCAAGAACAAAAAGAGGGCTGGCAATTTGCTCTCTGCGGTAATACAATGCAGCTTATTACTGCTTGTATGCGTGCATTTGCAGAGCCCGCAAATCGTCCACTCAAAACAGAGAAACCTGAACTTTTAGATAACATCGTTTCCTATATTGAATCACACCTACACGAAAAAATTTCTTTGTCAGATACTGCACGTCGATTTTTCGTTAGTGAAAGTACCATTGGTCAAACCTTTCAAAAGAAGATGCACGTTAGCTTCTATCATTATGTAACCCAGCGACGTCTTATTGCCGCAAAAAGTATGATATCTGAAGAACCTAACCTTGATATTTTAAGTGAGAAGGTCGGCTTTTCCGATTATTCTTCCTTTTATCGCGCTTTCAAAAAGGAATTTGGCATTTCTCCACGTGAATATAGAAACCTTATTGCGGAAAGTCAGCAGCTTTTGATATAATATAGAAAATTTTGTAGCGAGGTATCTTATGCTAACTTACGATGAAGCACTAAACTTAAATTACTATAAAAAGACCAGCTTCACAGGCTGGATGAATCCACTGCGCTTCCTTATTAAACAGGAAAAACCAGAAGAAGGCGAAGCCTATTTCCATGCCTGGGTATGGCCCGGCCCATATATCTTTGACTTAACTGACGATTCCTTAAAAATAGAACACACAGCCCCTTTCACAGAAGATGGTAAGAAAGAAATCGTAGATTGGATTAATGAACAATACGAGACCTACAAAGACATCTGGTCAAAGAAAATATTATAGAATCTTTCTATATATTTTAAAAAAGTCCTTGACGATTTCTGCAAAAAGGTATAACATATCACTGTTGCGAAACAAATGGGCTTATAGCTCAGCCGGTTAGAGCGCACGCCTGATAAGCGTGAGGTCGGTGGTTCGAGTCCACTTAAGCCCATCAAAAAAAGCTTAGACTTTTGTCTAAGCTTTTTTGTTTTTTATAATCCAAATATATTCTGAGCATTCTTCCAACAGATTTTCTCATAAGTTTCACGGCTAAGTGTTCCCTTTTCTACCTGTTCATCCAACCAAGCTCCCAATGGAAATACCATAGTGGAATTTACCATATCAGTTGCAAAGAACAATCTGTCTGCATAAGTTTCAAGGAACTTCAAACCAAATTCAGGATCTCGCATAATTGCCTGTCCTGCACTATTTGCACTCAAATCACCATAAAGATTTGGATATTTAGCAAAAAGCTCTGGTACTCTTCCACCTTCTACTATAGGACCCTGTCCCCAGCTGTTTCTAGCTTCGTTATCATCTGGAGCATCTGCGCTCATCTCAATCCAGAACACCTGACTATGCCCAAGCACCTTAAGATTAGGATACTTCTGTAATACCTCTTCTAACAATGGAAGTCTAGGTCTGTCTACAACACCATATCCCACGCCCACTTCTGGACTCATATGGATGGTTACTGGCAATTCAAGCTTTTCTGCCGCAGCAAAAACAGCCTGCTGGAATGGATCATCGAGTGGTTTGTTTACCGTATATTCACCCACTCCAATTGCGCCCTGACGCTTATATTCTTCGAGTCTGTTGTATACAGTCTCTGGATTTACTGGATCCACCGAACACATCCATGCAAAACGCTCTGGATACTGTTCGCAGATTTTACGATTGCTTTCATTTTTGCCTAGTGGGGTTTTCTTTTCCCCACTAGACATAAGCACTGCTTTGGAAATCCCTAGTTCATCCATATGCGCTATCATACGCTTCGGACCAGAGATTTCGATTTTTCCTATTTTAGGAAGATTCCACGTTGTCATAACGTGCATATGTAAATCAATTTTTTTCATAGCTTTACCTTAATATTAGTTTTCTGAAGCTCTCTTAGCTGCCATATCTGCATACATCGCATCTGTTTTTTCTTTATCTAAATTGAAGATTAAACCGATACCGATGAGCTGGAATAAATAGCAAAGCAATGGAATGATGTTACAAATATAGTAAATACCTGTTACCGCTTCTGGAGTCTGAACCACGTTCTGACCGGATACATATCCTACAAGACCAAGGCTTGCTGCAATACCAGAAGAAGCGATTGTAGAACCGATTTTACGGCTGAAAGTGTACATACTGTACATACTTCCGTCGCTACGGAAACCTGTCTTCCATTCACTATAATCCAAGCAATCAGATACTAATGCCCAAATAAGCATTGTAAATGCAGTCTGTCCAATCATAGAAATAATATTTAAAATTGTAAAGAGAATTACATTTTCAATGTAAAATACTACTTTTACTAAACATACAGCAAAACTGATTGCACTAGTAATTAAGATAACGTTACGTTTTCCGAATTTTGATACAAGCTTTGGAATAAGTGGGAATACCACAATCATGAATGGAATAGCTGCTACAGTTGAAACCATAATCATGTCTGTGTTGTGATAAACTTCTTTGTAAATGTAGCTGTATGTCTGGCTAGAACCAGTAATTGTAAGCATAGAACCGATTGTTGCAATCATTACACCAATAAGTGGGCGGTTCTTAAGTACAGCCTTGAAAACCTTTACAAATTCAAATTTTTCACCTTCTGCTGTAGTTACACGAACACGTTCTCTCGTATTTGTGCAAAGAATCATGTAACTTACAATACAAAGAATACCAAATACTACTGCTAAAATAGTAAATCGTTCTGGTAAAATATTGTTATCTTTATCGAAACACAATACAGGTACAGCACCTAATGCAACAGCACCTACTAAACCACCACCAATACTACGAGCACGGCTTAATTTACTTCTTTCGATTGGGTCTAAAGTTACTACGTTTGCCATAGCACCGAATGGCATACTTGTACCTGTGTAGCTCATACCAAAGAAAATGTATGCAAATGCTACCCAAGCATGTAAAGCAACACCTTCAAATGGCACCTTGCTAAAGCATAGTACACCAGATAAAGCGAGTGGAATCATAAATAATTTAATCCATGGGGTAAATTTATCTCCACTCTTACCCAATTTCCATCTGTCAGGGAATGAACCAATAATTGGGTCATTGATAGCATCCCATAAACGCGATACTAAGAATAAACCTGACATCCATAATGGATCAATACCTAATGCATAGGTACAGAATGTAAGGAAATATGCATCAACGAACAAGTTTACAAAACTACCAGCCATGTCCCCAAACACATATCCTACTTGGTCTTTTACACCAAATTTTGGAATTTCTTTGTTCTTCATAATAGAAGCCCCTCCTTTGTTTTTATTTTAATCATACTATGTTGTAATTGCATTTTTAATTGTTATTTTATTAGAAAATATTGCAAATATCGCAATTTATATAGGATGCCTCACATTTTATTCAAGAAGAATAGCTCGAATTCGCAACTAGTTGGAGTACAAGCCATGCAAGCTCGACCCTCGCTACTTCGTAGCTTTCCGGTGCTTTTCAAGCACCTCGGCTCTCGCTCTTTGGCTAGTCGCCAAAGCACCAGAATATAAAAGACGGCCTTGCAAGTTTTACTTGCATGCCGTCTTTTCCATTCTTATTGCATGGCTTGTTAATTTTAGATGTTTTTGAAGCGGCTAACTTCACCCTGGAGGCTCTGTGAAATGTCAAGGTTGACATCAGCTTCCCCTTTGATAGTAACAAGAGCTTCTACCAATGCTCCAGTACTCTGAGCTGCAACTGTTACACCCTGTGCACTTTCGTCTACTGCGATATTGATACCATCGATACCTTCTGCCATCTGAGCCATTGTGTTACGAAGTCTTTCAGCACTTGCGTAGAAGTTCTGAAGGATTTCATCCATATGATCAGCATCGTTGTGATATGTATTTGCCATACCTACGAACTTATCATAATCAGTAAGTACTGTTTCGTCGATAAATGCGATCATATCATTTGCATTCTTAGCAAGGTCTTCTACTGCACTTGTAACCATACCACTAATTTCCTGAATATTGTTTGCAGTATTCTTAGAACGTTCTGCCAATTCACGAATTTCATCTGCTACTACCGCAAAACCACGTCCTGCTTCACCAGCACGAGCAGCTTCGATAGAAGCATTAAGAGCTAAGAGGTTTGTCTGACTTGAAATACCTAAAATATCATTGGTAAGAGCGTTAATCTGTTCAACGCTACGGCTGTTTTCAATCGCTACTTCTAAGAGTGAGCGGATACCAGCAAGCATTTCTGTTGTAGTAGATTTACTTGTTTCAGCTTCACTACGAACTTCAATTGCACGACCTTTGATTCCGCCTACATATTCTTTACCATTTTCTGCCATATCACTCATCTCATTTGCGGAGTTGAGAATATCCTGAGAACCTGTTGTAATTTCATCTAATGTAGCAGCTACTTCTTCCATACTAGCAGAAAGCTCTTCCATTGTTGCAGAAATACTGCTTGCATTTTCATTCGAATCATTGATACCTGTTGTAATATTATTTACCAGCTCATTCATATGTGTTGATTCATCACGAATCTTGATCATAATACCCTGAAGCTGTTCCATAAATCCGTTTACACCAGTAACAAGCTGACCAACCTCATCCTTGGTCTTAACCTGAATACGTTCTGTAAGATCACCTTCATTATTCTCAATCTTTTCGATAATCTGGCTTAAATGTCCACTTGCATTCTTAGCAGGTTTTGCTACTGTTCTATTGATATAGAAAATCATAAGTACTGCTGCTACAACAAATAAGTAGAACATAGCGCTTGAAATACTAGAATAGAAAGCAACATTTGCCTGTTTTAAAGCAATCAAGTTATCAGACGCTTGTGTTACGAGAGCAATGAACGCAGTTTCTGCCGCACCCATTGCCTGAAGGTTTTGTGTTGCACCATTGTTTGCCATTGCAGATTCCTCTGGTTTGCCTTCCAAATATAATCTTGCAACTGTCGCAGCCTGCTCCTGCACTACAGCAGTAGTCTCTTCATATGCCTTTAATGCAGCCTGTACATCTTCTTTTTTGATGCCTTCTAAATCGTTTGGTTCCAAATTGTCTACAATCGCATGCATCGCTTTAAAGATTCCCTGTGTCTGCTCTACAATAGCTGGAATTCCCTCTGCTAACGACTGCTGTACCTGTGGCATCTTATAATGCACAATCATGTTTGAATAGAAGTTACAGTTATCTGTCGCTTTTACAAGCTGTGTCTCATATCTTTCTAACTGTACCCATTTGCCATATACTCGATTTAAACCACCCATTGCCTGCTCTTTTGCAAATCCGCTGGCAAGTGAAGTGACTAAATACATGATTGCCATGATAATCATCATTACCGTAATTTTAACGCCAATTTTCTTTCCCATATTCCCCTCCTAAGTATTTGAGTGTTTTGCACAAAGAACTCTGCAAAACACTTCTTTTTTTCGTACAAATTATATATGGTAATACTATACCTAATTACTACAAAAGTCAATAAAACCAACCTCTTTTCCCTAACAAACAAAAAAGAAGCCCTTTCGGACTTCTTTACTGAATCTTTAGTGCGGGTGACAGGACTTGAACCTGCACGTCGGGGACACCAGAACCTAAATCTGGCGCGTCTGCCAATTCCGCCACACCCGCATATTTTGTACTTCTGCATATATGATATGCACCAACAGATGATATATTACCATTTTCCCAATTCAAAATCAAGTCACTTTATCCAATTTCTCATAAAGAAAATTTACAAACTTCACAATTTCCTTTTTCATCCAAATCGTGTATAATGGATTTATATTATAACCAACTTTAAGGAGAAGTGAAAAATGAAACTAAATTACAAGAGAACGGTACTCATCGGTCTTGCTTTCATGTCTATCAGTGCATTCTGGCAGATGTATGACAATGAGATACCAAAAATTCTTAAAAACACATTTGGTATGGGAGAAACTCTTACTGGTGCAATCATGGCAATCGACAATGTATTAGCTCTCTTCCTGCTTCCTATCTTCGGTTCCCTTTCTGATAAGGTAAACACCAAGATTGGTAGGCGTATGCCATTTATCTTAATTGGTACAGCTCTTACATGTGCGCTTTTGATTATCCTTCCAATCGCAAACCACACCGTTAATTTACCTTTATTCGTAGGCGGATTATTCTTCGTATTGATTTGTATGGGAACCTATCGTTCCCCTGCAGTAGCTTTGATGCCAGACCTTACCCCAAAACCACTTCGTAGTAAGGCAAATGCGGTTATCAACTTAATGGGTGCTGTTGGTGGTGTTTTTACACTTATAATGATTAAACTTTTGGTTGGCTCATCAACCAAACCAAATTACTTCCCATTGTTCTTATCTGTAGGTGTAGTAATGGCAGTCAGTGTGATTGTTCTCTACATTACTATCAAGGAAAATAAACTTCGTAAAGAAAGAGAAGAATTGGAAATCGCCGAAGGCATTGTTGAAGAGGAAGAACCAGCCAACACAAATGAAGGTCAGAAGCTTCCTAAAGATGTATTCCGAAGCCTTTGCTTCATCCTCGTATCTGTTGCATTCTGGTTCATTGCTTACAACGCAGTTACCACAGCTTTCTCACGTTATGCAGAACAAGTTTGGGGCTTAGAAGGTGGCGGATATGCAGACTGTCTATTAGTAGCAACTGTTGCAGCTATCATCAGCTACATTCCTATCGGTTCTATCGCAAGTAATATCGGTCGTAAGAAAACCATTATCATCGGCGTTGCATTATTAGGCAGCTGTTTCTTTGCAGCAAGTTTATTTAATGAATATCATCCAGTTATGGTAGTATTCTTCTGTATCATCGGTTTTGCATGGGCAGCCATCGGTGTAAACTCTTACCCAATGGTAGTAGAAATTGCATCTGCTGGTGACGTAGGTAAATACACTGGTTTATACTATACCTTCTCTATGACAGCACAGGTTATCACACCTATCCTCTCTGGATGGTTATTAGAAAACGTAGGCTACAGAACCTTATTCCCATATTCAGTTGTATTCTGTATCCTTGCTATCATCACAATGAGCCAGGTAAAACATGGTGACTCTAAACCAGCGAAAAAGAAAAGTGCCTTAGAAAACTTAGATGTTGATGACTAAGATAAACTTTACTAGTTAAATGAGGGATTCCTTATGGACGTAATTGTAAATATACTTATTACACTGTTGGTGCTCGTTTTGGTTTATATTTTTCTCGTAGCACCACGTATGATAAACCGAGCAGATCGTACACCATTTAAAAATCGACATTATGCTCACAGAGGTTTATTTGATAACAACTCCGATGCTCCTGAAAATTCATTGGCGGCTTTTAAGAAAGCCGTCGATGCAGGATATGGCATTGAATTGGATGTACAGTTAAGCAAAGATGATAAATTGGTCGTTTTCCACGATGCTACCCTAAAGAGAATGTGCGGTATTGATGGCAAGGTTTGGGACTACACATTAGAAGAGCTCCAACAGATGAAGCTTCTTAATTCCAACGAAACCATTCCTACCTTCGAGCAGTTCCTTGAAGTAGTCGATGGCAAGGTTCCATTTATCCTAGAATTCAAATTAGACCGTGCTCAGACAAGAGTTTGCCAGTATGCAAACGAAGTATTAAAGAAATATAAAGGCATTTATTGTATCGAAAGTTTCCACCCACTTGCATTACTCTGGTACCGAAAAAACAGACCAGACGTGTTAAGAGGTCAGCTGTGTGAAGAGTTCTTCCGCAATGAAACTTACAAAGGTAAGTTGTTGTATGCAATTCTTCCTTACATGCCATTTAATTTCTTAACGCGACCTGACTTCATCGCATATAACCATGAGCATGCGAACAATATTTCCCGTCTCACTTGCAAAGCACTCGGTGGATTATCCGTATGCTATACAGTAAAAAGTGTAGAGGAATATAAGAAAGCAAAAGAAAATGGCTTCGAACTTATTATTTTCGACAGTTGTATTTTATAAATAACGATTTAGCCAAGTAAACGGAAAAAATAAAGGAGATGCATGCGAGCATGCAATCTCCTTTTATTTTTATCCGTGTAATTTGGCGTTTCGCCAAATAGCGAGAGCCGAGTCGCTTGCAAAGCGACGAAAAATCACGTAGTGACGTGGGTCGAGCTTACTTGGCCATAATCCTATTCAATGCTCTTCAGCGCTTCAACAGGATCAATCTTATCGAGCGATCTATCCGTAATCTTATTTACCACGAAAGCAAATATAATCGCCATTACCGCAGCATACAGATAACTTATCGGATCCAAATAATCTGCGAAGTAAATGGATGGCATCTTAAGAATCGACATCAGCCAGATACCAAATCCTTTACCAAGTGGCATTCCTAAGACAATACCAATTGTCGTTAAAATCAAAGTTTCTTTATTTACATACAGATGCACTTCTCTATCGAAAAAGCCTAATACTTTAATCGTAGCAAGCTCGCGCTCTCGTTCTGAAATATTTGTTGTAGAAAGCGTAAACAATACCGTAAACGCAAGTGCTGCTGCAAGTGTAATTATGATTGTAACAACCATGTTGATAATAGCAAATACAGAATCAAACTTTGATAGGAAACCTTCAATTGAAATAGACGAAAGGATATGATCCTTTTCCCCAAGCAATCTTGCATAGGTTTCATGGCTTCCTACGCCTTTATTTAGCATCACGTAAGCACCATTTGCTTCATAATTGTCATAATAATCTTTATAGGTATTTTCGGTCATATAAATGATATTTCCCAAATAGTTCATGACAATCTCTGATACTTCTACTTCTGCATTTTCCAAATCCATATTCTGCAAAGTAATGGTATCACCTTTATCGTAGCCCTGCACCTCAGCAGCATTTATCGTACTAAGAATCATACCATCTTCTAGATTTATCTTATTTCCCGATCTGTCAACCAGCTGAATATAGCCACGTAAGGATTCATCATTAGGCACTACCACAAGCTGTACGCTTTCTTCTCTTCCATCCTCATTGATTACTTTTACATTACTAATCATAGGGTTGATATAAGCACGCACATTTGCATCATCCAGATACTCTAACAACGCCTCGTTATCATCCGAAACAACCATAACATCGAAGTTAAAAGTTGTTTCATACTGTAATGGCATAAGTCTTGTAACCGTATCCCGAATCGTAAATCCTGCCAGCAAAATAGATGTACATCCTGCAATACCAAACAAGGTCATAAACAGACGTTTTTTGTATCGGAACAGATTTCGTGCCGTAACTTTATTTAAGAACGACAGGCGACTCCACACTGGTGTCACGCGCTCAAGCAATACACGCGAACCATTCTGTGGTGCCTTTGGTCTCATTAACATTGCAGGCATATGTCTTAATTCGCTTTCGCAGGAAACAATTGCCGCTCCTACAATTCCCAAGATAAACAACAGAATACTTCCAATGCCATACAGCCAGTTAAAGGCCAAACTATATTCTGTAAACTGGTACATGACGCCAAATACAATGAAAATAATTTCTGGCAACACAATAAATCCAAGAATTAATCCAAGTGTTCCACCTACCAGACAAGCCAGAAGTGCATATATCACATACTTACGGCGAATCTCTTTATCGGTAAAACCAAGCGCCTTATAGGTACCGATTAAACCTCTATCTTCTTCTACCATTCGTGAAATGGTAGTTAAACTAATCAGAATCGCCACTGTCATAAATAGAATTGGGAACGCATTTCCAATGGATTCGATACACTGAGCATCCGTCTTAACATTCGAATAACCACTTAAGGCAGTTCTTGTGGAAATATACCACGATGTCATTTTAAGATCTGCGATTTCCTGTCTTGCATCTGCAATCTTATCTAATGCTTCTTCTTTACGATCCAGGAACTCTTTCACTCCATCTTCGTACTGCTGCTTTCCATCCTCGAACTCCGCTTCTCCTTCTTCAAGATCAGCCTTGCCATCTGCGATTTCCAGATACGCATCTTCCAACTCATCCCAGCCATCTTCCAATTCTTCCCAGCCGTCTTCGACTTCTTTCTTTGCCTCATCAAAATCCTTCTGGGCATCCTCTAATTCCTTACGGCCATCTTCTAATTCTTTCTTATTTTTTTCAAGCTCTGCTTTATTCTTCTCAATTTCTTTACGACCATCCGCAATCTCTACTTTACCGTCTGCGATTTCCTGATACGCATCTTTTTCCTGCTGATCCAAATCAGCTAATGTCTCATTATATGCATCTAACTGGTCATTCAAGTTAGCAAGAGACTGCTTGCGAAGCTCTAAGGTTGTTTCCTTTTCCGCAAGAGTCGTTTCAAGCTGTAACAGCTGTACCTCTTCAATCGGTGTTATCGTACCATCTGTTTCTTTCTGCTCGAGTGCTTCCTTCTCTGCTGTAAGACTTTCAATCTCTTTTTCTAATTTCTCAATCTCATTTTCTGTTTCGATAATATCAATTTTCACAGAGTTAATCTGTGAATTTAAAAGCTTTCTTGTACTTTCGAAACGATCTGGAAGTTCCGCCTCCGCCTCAAGCAAGGTTTTTTCTGACTCATCGAGGGTCTCTTCTGCTTCTTTTAGCCCCTTTTCGCCTTCCTCCAACATTGTCTCTCCAGCTTCTAACTCATCCCAGGCAGCTTCTAATTCTGCCTTTGCATCTGCAAGCTGTCGTTCTGCACGTTCGAGCTCTCTCTGGGCCTTAAGCAGCTTTCTCTCGGCTTCTGCAAGCTCCTGCTCGCCGTCAAACAATTCATTTTTACCATCCAGAAGTTCTGACCAACCGTCCTCAATCTCAAGCTTTGCATCTAAAATATCCTGCTCTGCATCGTTTAGCTTGTCATTAACCTCCTGCTCGACATCCTCAATCTTATCCAGCGCCTCACCTGTTACCTCATCATATCTTGCCTGCTCACGGTCCGCCTTTATTTCTTCTTCTAGTATTGTAACTACTTCATCTACTTTTGCTTCATACTCATCTGTATAACAACGTAGCTCATCTGTACCATCTAATGTAATATAGACTGCTGTATAAATATCGTATGTAACTGCATCTGGACGTACAAAGAAGGTATAATCTGTACTATTATTCGCGCGGAATGCCACCGCACCTTCCTGACTGTTGATGTCTGTCGCATCAATCACTACACCTACAATCGTATAAGAGGTTACTAAAAAGTTTGGCTCTTCTTCCTCTTCTTCCACCTCTACGTCTATGTCATTATTCTCTTCCTTATCTTCTTCCTTAGAAGTATATTCTTTTTCTAAATCAAGCTCAAAACGATTATCTTCCGCTTCCTCTTCTTCCGTCGATTCCTCGTCCTCTTTGTCATCCTCCGTATCTTCGTCGAAATCCTCCTGAATATGAAGCTTATCCCCCAGCTTCTTACCCGATTCAAGCATAAACTTCTGTGTAACCACGATTTCGTCTGCACGAAGAGGCATCTCGCCCTCTAATATGTATGGAACATTGATGTCCTTCTGACTAAGCACATTGACTGTTGCCTGCTTTGTCTGTCCAAGCACATGCGTATATACCGTTTCGCTATATGCACCTTCCACCGCCTCAATTCCTTTGATTTGAGACAGTGCATCGACATCCTCATCTGTCAATCCCATAGTAGAAACTACCATGATATCAAACAAATTTTGCTCGTCATAAAAATCATCTGCACTAAAACGCAAATCATCACAGGCTGCTTTTAAACCCGACATCATACACACACCAAGTGCTGCAATGATAGCCAATGCCATAAATCGCTTCATGCCCTTTACAATTGTCTTAATTATGTCCTTTGTATAGGCCTTCATTCTTCCCCCACTACCATTCAATATCCGCAATAGATACTGGATTTTCATTTACTGTCATTTCGATTACTTTACCGCTCTTAAAACGAATTAAGCGGTCTGCCATTGGTGCAATTGCAGAGTTGTGCGTAATCAGCACAACGGTAATGCCTTCTTTACGACAGGTATCCTGCAAAAGCTGCAAAATCTGTTTGCCAGTATTGTAATCCAACGCACCTGTAGGTTCATCGCAAAGAAGAAGCTTTGGATTCTTTGCAAGTGCTCTGGCAATGGATACACGCTGCTGTTCCCCGCCCGAAAGCTGAGCAGGGAAGTTATTCTTTCTTTCTCCCAAACCAACTTTCTCTAGGGTTTCTGATGCATCTAACGCATCCTTACACACCTGGACTGCCAATTCAACATTCTCTAATGCAGTTAAATTGGGTACCAAATTATAAAACTGAAATACAAATCCAATATCCGTTCGTCGATAACCCACTAACTGGTTTTTGTTGTATTTGGTCACATCATTTCCGTCTACAATGAGCTGACCTGAAGTTGCTGTATCCATCCCACCTAGGATATTAAGCGCTGTCGTTTTACCTGCACCAGAAGAACCTAGCACAACTGCCAGCTCTCCCTTCTCCACGATAAAAGAAGCCTCATCGAGTGCCTTAATACTAGTCTCTCCTGTAATATATTCTTTTGATATCTGATTAAACTCAATAAATGCCATTATTTCTCTCCTAAGTATTCAATCACACTATGTGCAGCCACATTTCCCTCGCCCACAGCCTTCGCATACTGATATGGCTTACCTGTGCAGTCTCCTGCCGCATAGATGCCCTTTAAATTGGTTTCCATCTGACGGTTTACATTGATATGTCCATCTACCACTTCAAGCTTATTTAAAAGTGTTGTAGGTGCAATCGCACTTCGCATAACAAATATGCCATCTACTTTTAACTCTTCACCATCTCCGATTACCAAGGTGTCTGCTCGAAATCCGCCTTTAACTTCTTTGATTGGTTTCTTTATAAATTCAACATTTTCCTTTTGGATAGCACATTCCTTATAATATGGAAACAAGTACACTTTTTCAGCCAAATCTGCAAGAAAATCTATCTCATGCTCAAAACGCTTTGCTGTCGCAACCACCGCAATGGTTTTGTCTTTATATAAAGCCCCATCACAGGTCGCACAATAGCTTACACCACGACCCACGAATTCAGCTTCACCAGCATACTGATTTGCTGCCACAACTCCCATCGCCAGGATAATGGTCTGTGTCTCGTAAAACTGATTCTCAGCCATTACGGTATAATATCCACCCATATCATAAATAGCACTTACTATCCTGTCGATAATCTCAAGGTTCTGACTCTCTTTATGTTCTTCAAAAGCAGTAGCAAGCTCCATGCCTGTTATTTCTGGCATTCCCGGATAATTCACAATTTTTTCTGCCTTCTGCACCTTCTCACTCATCTGAGCATTTCCAAACCAAAGGAAATTCTTCTGATAGGTTTTTAAGTTAATTGCAGCTGATAAACCCGCAGGTCCACTTCCAATAATTATACAATCGTATCGCATACTCTCTCCAATTTTAATAAGATATTTATATTATAAAACATGTAGCATTTCGGTCAAGATTATTCCGATGAAAAAACATAAAATACAGTAAAAATTTTCTAAAACCTCACGTAAAAACAGTTGTAGGAAGCATTTGAAAATATTATAATTCAGATAGAGAAATCTCTAATCTAAAACAGAGGATAAATACAATGAAAACATCACTCAAGAAAGAAATTTCACGTATCCTGACTATCTGTGTGGCTGCTCTTATCATGGCTACTAATATCAAGACCTTTGTCCAAACTGGAAACATGATTCCAGGTGGTGCAACTGGTCTAACTATTTTAATTCAACGAGTATTTGAAAGCTTTTTCCAGCTACAAATTCCCTATACAGTATTAAACATCATCATCAACTGCATTCCTATTTACATAGGTTTTCGTTATATCGGCAAAAAGTTCACACTATACTCCTGCTTGATGATTTTCCTTACAGGCATTTTTACAGACTTAATTCCAAGCCATGTTGTTACGTATGATATCCTACTCATTAGTATCTTTGGTGGTATCATCAATGGTTTTGCAATCAGTCAGTGTCTTCGTGTCGATGCCACAACAGGTGGAACAGATTTTATTTCTATCTATCTGTCGCAAAAAACTGGTAAGGACTCCTTTAATATTGTCCTGGCCATCAACAGCGTAATCATCTGTCTTGGCGGTATTCTCTTTGGATGGGATAGCGCGCTTTACTCTATCATCTTCCAATATGCTTCCACACAGGTATTGCACTTGCTCTACCAGCAGTACCAGCAACAAACCCTATTTATCGTAACCAACAAAGCCGCCGAGGTTTGTGAAGCGATTTCCAACATCTCCCACCATGGGGCAACCATCATGCACGGGGAAGGCTCCTACGAGGGACATGAACGAAGCATCGTTTATTCGGTTGTATCTACTCATGAAAGTGGCCGCGTGATTTCTGCGATTAAAGAAGTCGATGAAAATGCATTTATCAATACACTTAAGACAGAGCGAGTGAAAGGAAGATTCTATCATAAACCGAAGGATTAGTATTTCAAAATTGAGCATCGGGGATTCGCTCTCCGCTCCGCTTCGGTCGGCGCAAAGCCGAGGTCCACTGGACCTCGTGCGCCCCAGCCAACTACGTTGTCCTGACTAGCGCGAATCCTCCATGTTAAAGTGAAAAGAAAAAGCACCATGCTTTCGCATGATGCTTTTCTTTTCAATGAAGCATCGGGGATTCGAACCCCGGACAACTTGATTAAAAGTCAAGTGCTCTACCGACTGAGCTAATGCTCCATATTTTCATTTGTATTTGCGGTCCCGTAAAAAGCTGGGCTAGCTGGATTCGAACCAGCGAATGCAGGGATCAAAACCCTGTGCCTTACCGCTTGGCGATAGCCCAACATTATGTTGCTACCGCAACAGGGTGGATAATGGGATTCGAACCCATGGCCTCCAGAGCCACAATCTGGCGCGCTAACCAACTGCGCTATACCCACCATATTAAATGTGCCCAAAGGGATTCGAACCCCCGACCCACGGCTTAGAAGGCCGTTGCTCTATCCAGCTGAGCTATGGACACATAGATATTTTTGCAATATCAAAGCGGGTGATGGGAATCGAACCCACGTATCTAGCTTGGAAGGCTAGTGTTCTACCATTGAACTACACCCGCATAAAAGTCGGGGTGACAGGATTCGAACCTGCGGCCTCCTGGTCCCAAACCAGGCGCTCTAGCCAAACTGAGCCACACCCCGTAGGATATTTTGTTGACGCGTTTTCCTCAACGCAGGATTTATAATATCATAGCATCAAACTAATGTCAACAATAATTTTAATTTTTTTTCAACTTTTTTCAAAAAGTCTCGGAGCCCTTGATTTTACAGGGCTCCGCGGTTTAATAATATCTCTTTCATCGCTCTTAAAGCCTTGCCACGATGGCTAATTTCATTCTTTTGTTCGCGAGAAAGTGCAGCAGATGAACATCCAAATTCATCCAAAAAGAAGATTGGATCATAACCAAATCCATTCTCTCCTTCTGCATGGTCACCAATATAGCCTTCCATTGTTTCACGAATTACCAAAGTCTCCTTATTTGGTAATACAGCGCCGATTGCGCACACAAATCGAGCTGTACGCTCTTCCTTTGGCACCCCATCTAATTTGTCAATTAACGCTTGATTCTTAATTACATAAGAAGTATCCTCTCCCATAAAACGAGCTGAATATACACCTGGCGCCTTATCCAAATAATCAATTTCCAAACCGGAATCATCCGCTAATACAATCGCATCTGTATGCTCTGCTATAGCTTTTGCTTTAATAAGAGAATTTTCTTCAAAGGTCGTGCCATCTTCCACAACATCCACTACAATACCAGCTTCCTTCATAGAAAGCACTTCTACATCAATATCCGCCATAATTTCACGAATTTCTCTCATTTTATCTTTATTGCCAGTTGCAAATATAATCTGCTTTTTCATTCTATAATCCTTCCTCAAGAGCCTCCATAATGGCATCAAACACACCTTTTGCCACTTTCTTCTGATATGATACAGAAGCCAGATTATCAAGCTCTGCTTCATTTGTCATAAATCCCACTTCAATCAAAGCCACTGGCACTTCACTGCTACGTACGATGTACACGTAATCTCCCTGAACCAGTCCCTGATCCTTGCTTCCTGTATTTTTAAGCACATGGGTTAAACATTTTCTTGCAAGTGTCTTACTTTCCTTTAATCCACTTTCACTAAACAATACCATTGTTCCATTATATTCACTAAACTCTTCTTCTCCCTGAGAGTTATTGTGAATGCTGATAAAGAGATCGGCTTTTAATGCATTTGCTAGCAACGATCTTTCTTTCAGTGGTACATGTTTGTCTTCGGTACGTGTATAGAAAACTTTTACTTTCGACTCATCAACTTCATCGAATAACGCCTTAATTTGCAGTACAATCTCCAGATTCAATCTTTTTTCCTTGATATCTTTACGAATTGCACCTGGTTCGCTTCCACCATGTCCTGCATCGATTACAACAATCTTGTCATACACATCATGTACATCTTTAAAATCTATCAGAAGATGTCCATCTTTGAATGAATAAAAATGTTCACATACCGTATTTAAGGAAATCGTAAGCACACCTTTTTCATCTTCTTTTTCGTAAGAAAAAGTACTAATATACTTAGAGTCTCCTTTTTGAGCCTGACTCTTAGAATACCCTTCGTCTACTTTAGCAAAACGGACATAAATCTTCTTATTACCATAATCGTTTTCAATTTCAACATCACCTTCTGCAATTCCTGCTGGAAGTGTAATATCGATATCACCTGCAACCTGAATCTCTGGCTTTTGCTCTGACTCCGATTCTGATTCAGTCTCTTTCTCAGAGTCTACTTCTGTATTTTGCGCATTTCCAGCGTTCTCACTCTGCTGCGTCTGTGGTGGCTTCTTATTGGAAGAAGTCTGCATACTTTCTTTTATCGCTGGGGCAATTCCTAATACAAGACAAACAATAATTGTCAACGCCCCCAATATTGTTGTCATCCACTTTAGTACATTTTTTTCCATAACTACCTATCTTTCGTAAATGCTTTAATGCAAAGGTTACAATTCTTTTTTTCCTTTACATTGATAAACTGATTGCCTGAGTAACTGATATATCCCTCTCCATCATCTAAGATAATGTTATCAAGGAACTTATCTCCTGCATCATATTCGATTGCCATCGGATGTGTTGCACCTGGTGTGTAGACATATACGACTACCGCATATTTCTGACCTTCTCTGATTGTAATATTCTGCTCAAAATCAATGGTGTAGTATCCCGCATCCTCAAGCGTTCCTTCTGCCACCAAAACTTTGTTCTCAAAGGATTTTTCATTCACAAATTTGTCCACTACGTACACCTTATATTCAGTATCTGGTGCTGTGGCATAAAACGATACCGCAACTACTTCCTCATTCTTCTGCGCAGTAAATACGTTTGCACCATACATGGATTCTTTATCATAACCCATTTTGCCAACCCAGCCACATAAATCGCTCTGGTATATATTATCATAGTTATCTGCTTCGTCAATACGTGTATATACGACATTGTGTGTGCCTATATTGGTATCATAATAGGATACATAAAATACCCCCTTATCTCCAAACTTATCACCCCAGCTGTTCTGACAGATAAATGCGCCATCCCCTTCTAATGGAACAGAGAAATTCTCTTTTGCATAATTATCGTCCCAGCCGATGATTACCACTTCATGATTTGGTTTGGATGTACCAATATAACAGTAGGAATTTGTGGCACGATTATAGTGTTTTGATGTGCTTGAAGCATTCTTAAGACTACTATAAAGTGATGTCTGTACTCCACCATACTTAAACACAGCTTCTTTTATCGCCGCAATATCCTTGGAAGCAATAATTCGCATCTCCTGCACATGCTTTACTGCTTCAAGCTTGCTATTAGTCTTGCCATCCCCATAAGGGTCATCCTTTTCATAAACAGGTCCCTGCCATGCCGCAAGATATGCCATACCCATGGTATATTCTCCACCATCGTATTGCGTCATTTTAAATGAGTTACTCATACTCATATGGTCAACAGAGAATTTATATGAAGCCTCTGGCAAAAGCGCAGATTCCATCGCGGTAAGTGCACCAAATGCCCAACAAGTACCATATTTCCCCTGATTACGAATCTCAGAAATACGATATCTTGTTCTTAAATCATAGCTGGTTGGAAGCGCATTTGTATTCTCTGATGTATCCGCCGTCGTAAACGTATTATTATCAAAGCTAAATGAACAGCTATATCCAAGCATTTGTGACAAATCACTAAGACTTACATAATATGCTCCATCTATCTGTATCAAAGGAGAGGACAGCATAAAAGCTTCACCTGTACTAAGTGCCTCTAGCTCATCTATAGTAAGAATCGCATTTAAGTTGTGCTTTTCCACCAGGAGTTTACTCTCATTATATAGATGTGCACTACAGTTCATCGCATCCCTTAGTATCGTAACTGGAACCATAATATTACGATTATCATCCATGTAAAAATCATAAGTTTTGCTGCTATATGCCTTATTATCAATCAGCAATGTCAGCTCCCTGCTATTTACATCATCTGCTATCATTGGATACCAAACTTCGGACTTTAAATTACCGCCACGGAATTCACCAACCTTTGCATCATCCAACTCTAAAATATGAAATTTAAACAAAAAGACCATAAATAAAATTATGGATAACACTACATATCTCTTTGAATATTTCATCCTATTTCTCTTTCTTTGGAGGTTTAGGCCCCATAAACTGATAAAAATATGTCTTAATCATACCATTATAAATCTTGCGGTTCTTATCCGCCTTTTTACCCACATAACGCTCCGCGTCCTCGTAGCTGGTAATCATATACATAGACCATGAATCCAGATTCTTATACACATCACCAATTGTTGTATAAAGTTCTGGTAAATCCGCCTTCTCTTCCAAACGCTCGCCGTATGGAGGATTTGTAATGATGAAACCATACTTCTTTGGATGGCTCATCTTTGCCACGTCACGCTGCTGGAAGTGAATTAGATGATCTACACC
This sequence comes from Agathobacter sp., assembly GCA_045530745.1. GTDB lineage: Bacteria > Bacillota > Clostridia > Lachnospirales > Lachnospiraceae > Roseburia. The sequence goes on along the minus strand of JAZSCQ010000014.1, from coordinate 6,364 downwards.
TGCACGCTTCGCATTCTCACGCGCAGCCTTAACTACATCACCATCCAAGTCATAACCTTGAATATCTACTACGATATCCTTATCAACCATTTCTTCGGCTTCCTGCACCGCATCATACCAAAGCTGTTTTGGAATAATATTCGTCCACGCCTCTGCGGTGAACTCTCTATTCATACCAGGTGCAATATTTGCCGCCATCATAGCTGCTTCAATTGGAAAAGTACCACTACCACAGAATGGATCAACCAAAATCCTATCCCTTCTCCAAGGAGTAAGCATAATAAGTGCTGCTGCTAAAGTCTCCGTAATTGGTGCTTTACTAGTCTGTAAACGATAACCTCTCTTGTGAAGAGAATCCCCCGAAGTATCGAGAGCCACCATTACCTCATCCTTTAACAAAAAAATTCGAATTGGGTATGCTGCACCATCTTCTTTAAACCACTCCGTCTTATATACACCCTTTAATCGCTCTACCATCGCTTTTTTTGCAATGGACTGGATATCAGAAGGACTAAACAATTTACTCTTAATAGAAGATGCCTTCTTCACCCAGAACTTACCATCTTGTGGGATATATTCTTCCCATGGGAGTGCTTTAATTCCCTGAAACAACTCTTCAAAGGTTGTCGCCTTAAATCTTCCCACCAAAAGCAATACACGTTCTGCAGTACGTAGAAATACATTCGCGCGACAAATCGCTTCTGCATCACCTTCAAAGGTGATACGGCCGTCTTCTACTCTTGTAATCTCATATCCTAAATCATAAATTTCTCGTTTGGTCACAGCCTCCATACCAAAATGGCAAGGCACTACCAATTCATATGTTTTCATATAGATTTCTCCATGCTTTTCTTTCTAAAAACTACATTCTTTTGAAATGTAATTATCATCCGCGCACAATGTATGCATCATATTTACTATACCTTATTTAGGTACTATTTTTCAATGGGAGATATGTTTTTCTCTTGTATTTTTGTAAGTTCATCTCTTCGGTTCTTTGTACTTACGCATTGCCACATAACCGCCTATCACCGTGCCCACTTCATAACCATTTCGTCCTAGTGTCCTGGCCAACTGCATACTCGAGCCACCATGCTGACAATAGAGAATAATCGGCTTTCTCTTCGTAAGAACTTTCATGTAATCCTCCACCTCTGCTTCTGGATAATTTATAGCACCTTCCCAGTGCCCTTCTCGATACGCATCACGCGGTCTGATATCTATAAGTATTGCTCTTTTTTCTATTCTCAAACGTTCAATGTCTTTTGGATACACAATTCCAAACGTCATAACAATTACCATTTTATTTCTTCTTACTATAAAGTATGCAAACCATCCTCGTTTGCAATTAAAAAGAGCCATTACAAATCTTCCTTTGTAATAGCCCTATTTATATTACTCATTATCTTCGTCTTCGAACACGATTTAAATGTTGTTCAAAATGTCCCTTATCAATAAATTCCGCCAACACATACTGATCCAAAACAGGTACTGTACAAGAGAAATCCCCCATCTTATCTCGATACAATCCTAAATACTTTTCTGGCAATATCATATATCCAATGCGAATCGATGGTGACAAACTCTTAGAAAAAGTGTTCATATAAATAACACTCTGACTATCATCCGACATGTACAGCGTATCTATCGGTTTTCCCGGCATAAAGAATTCACTATCGAAGTCATCTTCGATGATAATTCGTTCCGTCACTTTTGGTTTTACCGCCATTCCATCTAATACATCTATCTGTTCCCCGTTTTGCATCTTTGCACCCGCATTTGACTTCGCCCACTCCAAATACTCCTGACGCTTACGCACTGTCGCAGTCACACCAGAAGGATAACTATGAAACGGCGTTACATGAAGGATATCTGCCTGTGTACGCTCCAACTCTGTAGAAAGAATCCCTTCCTTTCCCATCTGCAGCATCTCACACTTAGCCCCCATACCTTCATACACCATACGAATCTGCTGATAAGACGGATCTTCAAGTCCATACACTTTATCATTCCCAAACATACGCACAACGGTACTATAGAGATGTTCCGCACCAGAACCTATAATAATCTGCTCTGGCTGAGCAAAAATCCCCCTATACCGAAGCAAATACTTCGCAATAGCATTCCTAAGAATCGCACAACCTTCATTTGGCGACTTCTCCAAAAGCTCGCTCGCGTACTCAGTCAGAACACTTCGAACTGTCTTAAAATATACCGATTCTGGAAAAAGAGACTTTTCCTTCTCAACCTTTTGTTCCGCACCATCTATCTCTGGCAGGTCTGAATAACTCCTATGCACATCCAAAAGCTCTAACTGCTTTCTCTTCGTTCCCTCTAAGAGTTCTAAGTCTCTTACCATACTGTTCCTTTTTCCAAGTAGTTTCAGTTCTGTCACATAGTATCCGCTACGCTCTCTAGATTCAATATATCCCTCATCCTTAAGCATCTGATAAGCTGTCTCCACAGTAATCAGGCTCACTCCCAGATGCTCCGCAAGCGAACGCTTCGAAGGAAGCTTCTCGTTTTTCTTAAGTGTCCCAGACAGAATATCTTCCTTTATCGACGAATACAGAAAATAATATTTTGACTTGTCATCTCGTTGATTTATCGCATATGTCAGCACTGTCTGTCACACCTCCTCTTCCTTCTCTTACTTCCATTCAATACACATTTCTCACAATATCCGCAGATTACTTTCCAAAACTATACAATTTCATACTGCATCAGTTCGTACTTCAACCTACTGCCTACCATAATTTCCGCTGGAAGCAATGCTCTTGCTACAAGTTTTAAATCATCCAACTCAATATCAATTCTCTTTAAATTCGCATAATCCCCATCAATACTTATCACTTCATAGTACCATGTTTCCATTTTCTTTTCCTTTACATGATGTATTTATCAAAATCTCACCATGTCTTTCCTTTCTGCTTAATTATTTAGATTTACAATTCCTTGCATATGTGATTAACATTTCCGCACCACCTTTATTTCCAGGTGCTTTCTGTATCATTTCCCCAACCTTTTTCATATTTTTCTTAATCTTCTCATCTCGAATAACCGAAAACACCATCTCTTTCAGACTGTCTTTATTAATATTCGAATAGTCTAACGCCTTTCCTACCCCAAGGTTTTCAATACACCTAGCATTTACTGGCTGATCCGATACAAAAGGAATCACCACCATTGGCACACCATATACCAATGCTTCTGACACACTGTTCATACCTCCATGAGTCACAAATACATCCGCTATTTTTAGCACGTCCAGCTGTGGCACATATGGGTAAATAGACACATTCTCCGGAACATTTTTCAGCTTCCTTATATCAAACTTCTTTCCAACGGAGATAATCACATCTACACTCTCTCCACGAAACGCTTCTATGCAATTCTGAAAAAAAGAAACTGCACCTTTTAAAACCGTTCCCAGAGAAATATACACAAGTGGTCTTTCCGCTTTTCCAAACTCAAGCGGCTCTGCCTGTCTCTCATACACAGATGGGCCCAAAAACTTATAGTGCTCTACAGGAAACTCCTCCGCGTATGGCTGATAATACCGAAGTGTATACACCAAATTTAACTCTGGTGGATTATACACAATCTCATCTAACCAATTATCTGTCTTAAGTGGAATTCCCTTCGCAATATCCTTCGTAAATGCCCTTGCTATCCATTTATGTTTAAAAATAGACAACGGCCCCTTCGCCGTAATAAATTCCTCCATCAGCTCTTTATTTGTTACAGGTGCCGTAAACACTCTGGCTACCGGCTTATTATATTTCTCTGCTAAATGTTTTCCCAAAAAGAAAAACTGTTCATAAACCACTAAGTCATACTGCTCGATAATCTCTTCCGCTGCAGCAAAAGCAAATTTCATCTGCTCCGCTAACTGCTTATGATTCTTGTATCCATGAAACTTTGCACCACTATCCGCAATCTTTTCTTCCCAATCAAACGGCAGCATATAGGTAACTTCCGCACCTTGATGTATCAGTTCTTTCACCAGCCCTATCGTAGGAATCACATGTCCATAATATGGCAAATTTATAAAGAGAATTTTCATAACTTCCTCCTTATTACATTAATTTCTTTCTAATCACTGCCCACGCTTCACACAACTTCTCCAACTTCCATGCCGCGTTCGCCGGACTTGTAGAAGGCAGTTTCACGGCTTTAATTCCAGTCTTTTCCTCTGCATATTTTTGATACAACTCATACGCCTTACCACCATTTACGCAAATTGTCTCAATTGCACTATTTTCCAAAACCTTAGAAAAGTCATTCACCACAACATCCTTGATAGACGAATCGCTCGAACCTACAATCGTGCAACTTTCAATTACATCCCACACCGCAATTTGATGTTCCAATAAAAAGCACTTCTTTTCTTCTACCGTCTGTGGCACTTCTTCTCCCAAGACATGTGCCAGCACTTTCCAAAATCGATTCTGTGGATGTCCATAGTAAAACTTATTCTCTCGTGATTTTACCGAAGGAAAGCTTCCCAAAATCAAGATTTTTGAACTTTCATTAAAAACTGGTTCAAACGTATGTGTCAAATGTTCCTGTATCATTTCATTCACCTACATCATTACATTCGTTTCATTTCTCGTAGCATTGCCTTATCTTCATCACTTACACGATAAGACTCTATCATCTTCTGAATCGCTTTGTTATACGTCCAATCATCTAAAGTATTGTTTCCAGCTTGCATATACACATATGTCTTTTCGCGTTGCTTTGCCCAAGCTGTTGCAATCGCCCATGCTACTGCCATTTTGCAATAATACTTTTCATTTTTTAAAGAATCTAGCACCTCAAGTGTCATATCAATATACTCATCCGATAGATAATAATTCATCAACATCACAGCAACCACTCTTTGCTTAAATTCATCATCCACCTTCGTATACGGTAATAGAAACTCCCAAAACACATCCTTATGTTTTGCAACAATCTTTAAGTTGCTACAGAATCCATCGCATAATGACCAATCATTTATCTTTTCTATATGCTCTTCGATATATGGCAATAAAGTATTTAAGTTTTCTTTTGCATAGCCAATTACAAATCCCTTAATCGCAACTTCTTCATAAGTATCCTCTGTTGCATCCCTCAAATACGTCCGCCAATCACCCTTTGTAATCTCCTTTGCGATTTTACGAAGTATCGGTACACGCACCCCGAGAATTGGCCTCGATCCATGAATTAGAGCACTCGTAAAATCTTTAAACTTCTCATCTATATATTCATTCAAAACACACTTTATATTGTCTGCTGTAATCATTTTATTATCTCCAAGTACAACATCTAAAAATATAATTTATGATAAATCGATTGTGGAATAAATTCAAGTAAGTTCTATAGAATTTTAGACAAAAAGAAAACCCTCGAAACATTTCTGTTTCAAGGGTTCTTTGAAGCGTGAGTGAGAAGATTCGAACTCCCGACACCTTGGTCCGTAGCCAAGTGCTCTATCCAGCTGAGCTACACTCACATTTATGAACTTTCGTTCAATGCCGGCGACCGGAATCGAACCGGTACCGTATTGCTACGACAGGATTTTAAGTCCTGCGCGTCTGCCAGTTCCGCCACGCCGGCAAATCGTTTTTCGCGCGAACACGGAGTGTTCTGTGCATCCAGTGGCGAAGCCACCGTCACATTTTTGCGTCTAACAATTAGCTTTTACGAAAGATTTGTTTCGCAAAAATGGGACCAACAGGGCTCGAACCTGTGACCCCCTGCTTGTAAGGCAGGTGCTCTCCCAGCTGAGCTATGATCCCTCACGTTACTTGTAGTGAGTGTTGAAACAACAACATCTGAGACGTGACAAGCTTGCTTGGCTAAGACTCAGATGTTGTTATTTCATCCGAGCGTTAGCGTGGGATGGCGATTCGAAGAATCGACATACACTCACAAATCTCACTACGAAACGACCCCAGCGGGACTCGAACCCGCGACCTCCGCCGTGACAGGGCGGCGCTCTAACCAACTGAGCCATGAGGCCATATATTATATTTAAAAAAAGTGGACCATCGGGGACTCGAACCCAGGACCGACCGGTTATGAGCCGGTTGCTCTAACCAACTGTGCTAATGGTCCAAATAAAAGCCGATGATCGGACTCGAACCGATAACCTGCTGATTACAAATCAGCTGCTCTGCCAATTGAGCCACATCGGCATATGTTACAAATGCTTTGTACCATTGCTCATAGAGCAATGACTCCTACGGGAATCGAACCCGTGTTACCGCCGTGAAAGGGCGATGTCTTAACCGCTTGACCAAGGAGCCTCTTATTTAATTACGCTTCTTAAGCGAACTCCCCAAGTAGGACTTGAACCTACGACACTTCGGTTAAC